>JAAYSJ010000071.1 GCA_012518395.1 Clostridiales bacterium | reverse complement strand
GTGGAAATTCTCCAAATTTCAGGCTATCATTTTGTATAACATAAATGGATTCATGAGTTTGTTCCCTAATCCGGCTAACAGAGGACCACCAATAATCGTGGTTCCCTTTTATCATGACCTTGGTTCCAGGCAACCCGCCTATCTCCTCCAGATCTGATAAGGCCTCCTTTAAGGTCATAGCCCAGCTGATATCACCAGGTATCAAAACGATATCCTTTGGGCGGACTAAATCAGCCCAGTTCTTTTTGATCCTTTCCCAATGGTTTTCCCAATGGGAACCAAAGATGTCCATAGGCTTATCCTGCCCCCCGGGAAGGTGGAGGTCACCTATAGCAAAAACCTTCATTCTTTCAGCAGCTCCGCTTTGATCAAGCTGTCCATTATTTCCTTTTCAGTCTCCGTTGGAGTCCTTTTATTATCTGCGACAGTAATACCTATGTAGTGGCTATTCCCGCTTTTATAATAATCCTGCAATGGGGCAGTTTTGGAATTGTATTCCTCAAATCTTTCAATAATAGTTTCTTCATTGTCATCTTCTCTTGTAACCAAAGGTACCCTGCATACAGGACACTCTTCCCCTATGCCTTGATCCTTATTAAATATCCTTTTACAATTAGGGCAGCTCCTTCGACCTAATAAGCGCTCTAAGAGAACTTCCTGGGTTACATTGATATCTACGACTACATCTATTTCTTTGCCCATTTTGTTAAGCATGCTGTCAAGCGCCCAAGCCTGGGCGGCTGTCCTTGGGTAACCATCAAAGATTACCCCCTTTTGGTACTTAGGGTTCTGAAGAGCATCCCCTACAACATCAGTCACTATTTCATCAGAAACCAACTTGCCCTCCTTCATCACCTGAAGATCATCGTATAGTGGATGATCCGGATCCCCTAAGATGGCCCTGAATAGATCCCCCGTTGATAGGTGGGGAATACCCAGTTTTTCCGAAAGCAACCCCCCCTGAGTCCCCTTTCCGCTTCCCGGCGGCCCCAAAAGTATCATGTACATATCGCGACTTCTCCCTTGTTTTACAATTTTGCTTCGTTGTTTTTCTCTATTATTCTAACATACTAATCCTGCCTTAACAACCAGGGATAGTGCGCCGACCCTCAAAAAAATTAGGGGGCATTTTCATGCCCCCCACTGTCTTTTACTATTATAGCTTGCCGCGTGAATCTTATGGATCCGGATTACAGACTATCTAATCAGACCCCTAATTTATTGTTTTCTATCTGCTGTCTATCGCTAAAGCTGTTTTTCACGACGTGACCTTTTAGGGGTAAAATCCGCTCGTGGATTATATCGATGAACCAATCCGGCTGTGGGAAGAAGAAGTGTTCCAGCTCATGAGCAGGAGTGATCCAGTTCTTCGCCCCTAAGACCACCGGCGGTGCATCCAGATAATCAAAGGCCAGCTCGCTTATATTCTGGGCTACATCATTTAAGTGGGAGCCTCTCTGGCAGGCATCACTGGATAACAGGATTCTGCCTGTCTTTTTAACCGATTCTAATACTTTGTCATAGTTAAAGGGTACTATGGATCTGGCATCTATTACCTCTGCCTTAATTCCATAATCCGCTTCCAACCTGTCAGCAGCTTCCAGAGCCCTGTAAAGGGTTGCGCCAACAGTCAATATCGTTAGGTCTTCCCCTTCTCTCTTAATATCCGGTTCACCTATAGGCACTTCGTAATATCCTTCGGGAACCCCTTCCGGATTAAACATTTCACCGATATCGTAAATCCTCTGACTCTCAAAGAATATAACAGGATCTGTTCCCATCAGGGCGCTGTTCATAAGCCCCTTGGCATCATAAGGAGTTGCAGGGAATACAACCTTGAGACCCGGTATGTGGGCGACAAGGGATGTCCAGTCCTGAGAATGCTGAGCACCGTACTTGGATCCAACTGATACCCTTAAAACTACGGGCATCTTCAGGATTCCTGCACTCATAGCCTGCCATTTGGAAAGCTGGTTGAAGACCTCGTCTCCTGCTCTTCCTAAGAAGTCACAGTACATAAGCTCTGCAATGACCCGACCACCGGAAAGACCATAACCTACTGCGGAGCCTACTATGGCACCCTCGGAAATTGGTGAATTGAATAGCCTGTGGTAGGGCAATGCCTCTGTAAGCCCTCTATATACAGCAAAGGCTCCACCCCAATCTCTGTTTTCCTCTCCATAGGCAACAAGGGTTGGGTCTACATAGAATTTGTCCATTATCGCTTCAAAAACGGCATCTCTAAATTGGTACATTCTGTTTTTCGGAACAGGCTTACCGTCCTGAAGGGCGGTTCTTACCTTTCTCTTAATCTGTTTAACTCTGGGGTTCTCGTCCTTGGGCATAAGAACATCGGGCTCTCTATCATCCATCTTCTCCACCTTCTGATTGGAGAACATTAGATCTGAAATTATACTGGGCTTGTTCTTCACGTCCATATGAGGTGAAATCTCATCATCTATCGAAAGCTTCATATTCTTGGAAATCAATGCTCTCGTATCTTCCCATATAGCATCAAACTCTTCCTGTTTAGCTACACCTGCTTCGATCAGATCGTTCTTATATACTTCTAGTGGATCTTGCTCCATCCATGCGTCCACTTCTTCTTTTGTGCGGTAGCTGGAGGCATCTGAGGGTGAGTGACCGGAAAATCTATAGGTCAGGGTATCTAACAGAACCGGGCCTTCCTTGTTTTCCAGAACCTCTTTCTTTCTCTTTATAGCATCTATTACAGCCAAAGGATTGAACCCGTCTACTCTTTCAGCGTGCATTTGTTCGGGGTTGATCCCTGCCCCTACTCTGGCCAGGATATCGTAACCCATTGTCTCGCCGCTGGTCTGGCCTCCCATACCATACTGGTTATTGAAGAAGTTGAATATTATGGGTAAGCCACCGCGATGACTTTCGTCCCATAAGGTTTTGAATTGATCCATAGCCGCCATACTCATAGCCTCCCAAACGGGACCGCAGCCCATGGAAGCATCGCCTATGTTAGCAATTACTATTCCGTCTTTATTGTTTATCTTCTTATAAAGGGCTGAACCCATAGCTATATCGGCAGAACCTCCGACTATGGCGTTGTTTGGATAGATACCAAAGGGAGTAAAGAAGGCGTGCATGGAACCGCCAAGGCCCCTGTTAAACCCGGTTTCTCTTGCGAATATTTCCGCCAGAGTACCATATAAAAGAAAATCAATGGCCAATTCTTTCACGTTACCGGCGTCTTTTTGTTTACCCTCTATTATTCTAAGTATCTCCCCATCAAAGAAATCTTCCATAATTTTCAGAAGTTCTTTGTCTTCCAGTTTGTACAGAGCCGATAGACCCTTGGCTAAAATCTCCCCATGACTCCTATGGGATCCAAAGATAAAATCTTCTTCATCCAATAGATATGCCTGCCCGACAGCCGAGGCTTCCTGTCCTATGGACAGATGAGCGGGGCCAGGATGATTATAGGACGTGCCCATGTATTCTCCTGTGGTCTTAATGAGATTGAGCATGGTCTCAAATTCCCTTATTATAGCCATATCCCGGAATATTCTCATGAAATCATCTTTGGTATAATTGTCCTTTTCTTCTTTTATTGTCTTCTTGTATTGATTGACGGGGATATCGTCAAATTTAATCCAGCTGCTCTTTCGAACTTCATCCGGATTTATAAATTGTTCCTTAGGCATAAAATTCCCCTCCTATAATTTTGTTGTTACTAAAATTCAAACCCTAACGTGCCAAAAGCAGGGTAAAGTTTTCTAAGTTTTCTGCCAATTCTTTTAAGAACCTGGCAGCGGGTGCTCCGTCTACGGCCCGATGGTCAAAGGTCAAGGATAGACCCATAGCGGGATAGAGTTCTATACCGTCTTTTGAGCTTCTTACCTTTTCTGCTATATTATTAACCCCTAAAATTCCTGTCTCGGGCGGATTAAGAACAGGCGTAAAGGATTCTACCCTTAAGGTTCCCAGGTTTGTAACAGTAAAAGTTCCACCGGCCAGAAGATCAGGGTTTATTGTCCCCGCCTGGCAGGCTGCCGCAAGTTCTTTGGATTCTTTTGAAATCTCATAAAGGGACTTTCTATCAGCATTAAATATGGTTGGCACCATAAGGCCTCTGGGAGTATCTACTGCTACCCCAAGGTTTACTGTATTATAAACATGCATGGAATCCCCCAGGAAATGGGCATTTAGATCCTTATGATTTAAGAGGGTCCTGGATACAGCATAGAGAACAATATCGTTTAAGGTTATTCCATCGACCCCATATTTTTCGCCCTTGGTTTTAAGTTCTTTGCGGAAATCCATAATGTTTCCGGCATCAAAGGATGAATTTAAAGTGAGCTGTGCTGTCTCGGCCAAGGATTTGTGCATGGCCTTTGCGATGACCTTTCTGATATTGGTGGGCTTTACTTCCTCATAGTCTTCAAGTGCAGAGACTGCAGGTTGGGCAGAAACTACTTTTGATGTCTGGGTCACTGCAGCTGGAGCCTCGTCTATCAAGGTCTCTATATCTCTTACTATTATCCTTCCCCCCGGGCCTGTGGGTGTAGCTTTAGTGAAATCTACCCCTGCATCTTTGGCCAAATTCCTGGCTCTGGGGGATATCCTGATTTTCTTGTCTTCAATTTCCTGTACGGCAGTTTGTTCTGGTGCAGCTTCGGAAACCTGAACATCTTCTGCCGGGGCTTCCTGTGGAGTTTGTGTCTCTTCCGCTTTTGTCTCTTCCGGAGCTGGTGGGGCAGCATGAGGTGAAAATACCGAGGGATCTTCCCCTTCTTCTCCTATCACGCATACATTGGTGAGAACCGGTACATCGTCGTCCTCTTCAAAAAAGATATCTAAGAGGATACCCGAATGCTTGGACTCCTCCTCAAAGGTAGCCTTATCGGTCTCATATGTGAATAACACATCTCCGATTTCAACTTTATCGCCCTTTTTCTTGTGCCATTGTGAAATTATACAGCTTTCAACGCTTTGTCCCTGGCGGGGCATTATAATAGGTACAGCCATATGAACCTCCTGTTTTTTTATTGTTGTCACCCGCAAAACGGGCTAAACTAAACTTATGTTGCTACTTGTTAAGTAATTATATTTTATTACATACTTCGTGTTAATTTTATCAAAGTTTTTTGCTAGTGTCAAATACATTCAGCACCTTTATTATACTGTTTTCTAAGCCTTTTGAAGCGAATTCCCCTTAAAACCGCGACTTTAATGGGCTTTGTTGATATATTGCCATTAGAACAATAGAATTTTCCTTATAATCCCTTAGAGTATATGATCAAACTATGTTAAATATTTGTTATCAACTTATCAACCCTATATATACCTGCGGGGATTACCGCCAAAGGGCGGTCACCTAAAAAATAAGGTCCGCCCTTTAGTTCAATCCCTGGATCTATTTTTCACAAAAATTATCCAGAAGATAATTTTCTGCTTCTACATTCCATATGCCGTTGTTTCCCTTAACTATCTCAGCCAGCCGGGCAAATCTTGGATCTGTCTTGCCCTTTTCTTCTAAGTCGTCTAAGGCTGTAAGCTCCATTTCTATGTGGGTGTAGATGAGCTTCTTGCCTCCGGGAATATTCGGCAAATTCAAAGTCGTCTCTGCCACACTGTTCAGCCCGCCAATATGGGTAATCATCATTGCAGGATCGATGCACCCACTGGCCATAAGCTCCAAAGATTCTTTCATATCGTCATTATTGCCTCCCGTAGTACCCACAACATGGGTGGATGCATAATGGACATTGTAAAAATTGAAGTTTGCTTTAAAGTTCGGGTCTGTAGGACCTGCAAAGAAATTCAAGCACCCGTCTCTGCCCAAGAGGTCGCCGGCTTGCTCTGCGACTGCTTTTACAGGAACGAAAACAAATACATCATCATAACCTTTTCCATCGGTTAATGACATAAGATGAGCTGTTGAGTCGTCAAGTTTACTGGTATTTATATAGCGGAGATCGACACCTTTTTCGGCCGCTTCTTCTACTGTGATGACCTCGCTGGCTCTTTTGAGTTTTGCATCGTCAATATCTGTAACTACCAACAACCCCGGCCGTCTGCCGCAACCAATAGCATAACTGATGGCGCCCAGCCCCATAGGCCCTACTCCGCCTAATATGGCCATATTGCCGCCCTCTTTTACGCCCATATGATGAACATTTCTACCGGGTTCGGTATGGTAGTTGGCATGAAAAGCGTGGATAATGGTGGAGATGGGTTCGGTCAATGAACCGTAGAAATATCCTTCGCCCTTGTATTCCAATAAGCACCCTGTTTCCATGATCTCGTTAGGGATAATAACATAGGTGGCATTGCCGCCTATATGGGGGTAGGAATATCCGGGGGCGTGCAATGTACCCTTGTAGTTATGGGCGGGCTGGATGGTGAATTTGCTGCCTGGTTTAAAGTCATTCTGCCACTTCTTTCCTACTTCCAGAATCTCACCGGCAAATTCGTGGCCTATCATTACCGGGTTTTCGGCTATATCCCCGGGGACCCTTTTATGCTTTGCCCCCTGTATGGCTGCCTTGTATGAGGACATGCAGATACTGTCGGAGACTACCTTAGCTAGAATCTCATCATCTTTGATAGCCGGCAATTCAAATTCGTCAAGGCGAAGATCGTTTTCGCCGTATAACCTTACTGCTCTTGTTTTCATATTGACCCTCCATTCTTTTTATAGGAATCCTTTTAATAGACTAATGTTACTGATGCACTTTGTGCGGCTTTTACAATACTTTCCGGGGGCTCTTTTTCAAATATCAATGTATCTATATCCTCTAAATGTGCGAAGGTATAGGGCAGGGTTTTATCCAGTTTACTGGTATCCATCAGAAGAATTTTATGTCTCGCCTTTTTTATAACCGCCTTTTTCAGCTCACTCTCGTTGAAATTGCCTATTGTAAAGCCATTATCTAAGGAGAAACTGGATGCTGCAAGGAAGGCTATATCAATATTTATCTTCTTTAAGAATTCTATGGCGTAAATCCCTGAGGTACATAGATTATTCCGATTTAGCTGTCCACCCAAAAGAGTCACCGATGACATGGTATTTTTGCCTATTTCCAACCCGATATTTGGTCCGCAGGTCAGAATGGAAAGATCCATGTTGGTCAGGATTTTGGCAAGGCACATGGTGGTAGTGCCGGAATCAATATATACTGAGCGACCCGATTCTATATAGTTTATGGCCTTTTTTGCAATCCTGATCTTGGCCTCGGTGTTGATAGTAGCTCTCTGGCTGTAAACATCCTCGATGGAATTAGCAGGACGGGATATGGTTCTGGCTCCGCCCCGGGTACGTATAATCTTTCCCTTGTTCTCCAGATATATGAGATCCCGTCTTAAGGTCATGGATGATACCTCTGGAAAAACTTCCTCCAGATCCTTAAGCCTTACCTCACCTTTATCCAGAATCAATTGATTGATGGAATTCCGCCTGTGCATATGCACCCAAAATCACTTCCCCGAAAAGTAAAATTTTTAAAAAGATTATACTGAATATTAAGCGATATGTTAATTATATAAACCGTTTCTTAAAAATATAACATAATTATCATATACTGTACATATTTTATCATAGTATTTTACACCAGTCAATTAAATTCTTTACAAATTCCAGCCCTTGATTCCCAACTTCTGACTTCCAACTTCCAACCTCTAACTTCCAACTTCTAATCTCTAACTTCCAAAACCCAAATCATAACGTTATATATGGGTAAATGGTTTATTCCGGTATATCCCAAATTACATCGGGAAGCTGCCTTATAGGTCCCGTCTTTGGTAGATTATTATCGGCCCTTCCCTTAGATGTCTTCCCCAGGAGCATTGGAATCTTCCTTCATAAATCCATTTACCTTAAACACTGTTATCTAAACCCGAAACATAATGGGGCAACCCTTAGAGCTGACCCGAGGTTTGTTCCAACTTCTAACTTCTAACTTCTAACTTCTAATCCCTAAATTGCTCTTGACATTTCCCTCACAGTATGCTAAAAATATATTTGCATTTTGTTTAGTAAAAGTAAACAATAAGTTTAGTTGTCGAAAACCTTTTTAGGGGGCTTTATAATGAATATAGGCGAGAAGATCAAACACCTTCGAATAGGAAACGGGCTGACCCAACAGGAGTTGGCTAATAGATGTGAATTGTCAAAAGGGTTCATTTCCCAGGTTGAGCGGAATTTGACCTCGCCATCTATAGCTACCCTTGTGGATATATTGGAATGCCTGGGCACAAACCTTAAGGACTTTTTTAATGAAAATAGTAATGAGAAGACTGTTTTTCATAAAGACGATGCTTTTATACAAGAAGATAAAGACCAAGGCCACCTGATAAAGTGGATCGTCCCGAACTCTCAAAAGAATCGTATGGAGCCCATACTCCTGGAATTGGCGCCCGGCGGCTCTTCTGAACCGGATGAGCCCCATGACGGTGAGGAATTTGGGTTTATTATCTCGGGTTCGGTGGTATTGCGTATTGGAAATCAGAAGTACAGGGTCAAAAAAGGGGAAAGTTTTTATTACGAAGCCTCATCGGATCATTCCATCGTTAATGAATCCAAGCATAAGGCGGTATTATTATGGGTATCGTCCCCCCCTAGCTTCTAGACAACATATATAGTATATTATTTCATCAACAGGGAGGAATGTCACAATGTCCTATGAATTTGTAAATTTGGTTGGTATCTCAAAATCCTTCGGCGATGCTCTGGTACTGGACAATATAAACCTTTATATAAGGCGCAATGAATTTTTGACCCTTTTAGGGCCCAGTGGCTGTGGAAAGACCACTACTTTAAGAATAATAGGCGGGTTTGAAGAGCCTACCACAGGGAAGGTTCTATTTGAAGGAAAGGATATAACGAATATCCCCCCTTATAAGAGGAAGGTTAATACTGTCTTTCAAAGGTATGCCCTATTCCCTCATATGAATGTGGGTGAAAACATCGCCTTTGGCCTCAATATAAAGAAGATGGACAGAAAGCTGATTGCCAATAAGGTAAAGGATATCCTCGCTCTGGTGAACCTGAGGGGCTTTGAAAACCGTCCAGTGGATTCCCTAAGCGGTGGGCAACAGCAACGTGTCGCCATAGCCAGGGCTTTGGTCAACGAGCCGGAAATACTCCTTTTAGATGAACCCTTAGGAGCCTTGGATCTAAAACTCCGAAAGGGGATGCAGACTGAGCTTAAAAATATC
>JAAYSJ010000003.1 GCA_012518395.1 Clostridiales bacterium | reverse complement strand
CAAGCATAGCTCATTTGTTGGAGTCGCCCCTTACGCGGGGGCGTGGATTGAAACATAACAAAAACAAGCCAAGCATAGCTCATTTGTTGGAGTCGCCCCTTACGCGGGGGCGTGGATTGAAACATTGCTTACCTTATCAATGGAGAAATGACAAATGTCTTTGTTGTGGGATTCAAAAAGGATTTAAAGAAAAGTTTTGGGGCTCTATAAATAGCAAATTGCCTTTTCTACACCTGGAAAAAGAAAAGAATAGGCCGATAGTAGGTGGTATTGCCTTTTTCCTCATATTAATTGCTGCTTTGAGTATATTTGCATTAATAGAATCTCCCAAGAACGCATCGGGGAATGGTGTAAATGATATAAAGATACCAGCTTCTGCAAGCGACCTTGAGGGGGAAAATTATAAAGATGTGATAAAGAGATTGGAGTCGGCGGGTTTTTCAAACGTGGAAGGGGAAATGCTAGAGAATCTAATTACAGGGTGGCTAACGAAGGACGGTGAAGTTGAACGGGTATCTATTGACGGGATTACAAGCTTCAGCGAGGGACAGAGCTTCCCCAAGGATTCTGAGGTAATAGTCACATATCATACCTTTCCATAATGGGCGGAAAATACCCTTTGCAAACCCGGCCAATACATAGTAAGATTAGGTTAGTAAAGGGAAGACGGTAGAGCAATCTGCCGTTTATCCATAATAGTTAGGTGGACAAGGATGGATAAAAAGAATTACGCCGTATTTATCGATTTGGAGAATACAGGCGGCCATGTAAATACCCTCAATAAGGTTATTGAGAAGGTAAAGATCCGAGGAGATATTTTGATAGGTAAGGTCTATGGGTATCAGGAATGTTTTTCCGGCCTTAAGGAAACCCTCCTTTCTAATACCTTCAATGTATTGCCCTCTATCAGATATGGGGTCAATCAAAAGAACAATTTGGATATTCAGTTGGTTATAGATGCCTTGGAGGTGGCCTATACCAACCCTCTTATAGATTGCTTTTGTATAGTATCGGGGGATAGTGATTATACCCCCCTGGTAGGGAAATTAAAATCTATGGGCAAGTTTGTTCTTGGCATATCCCGTTCAGAGGTGGCCTCCAATATCTTTATAAAAGCCTGTAATGAGTTTATTTTTTTAGAAACAGTTACGACTACCCGCAAAAATGACGATCGTCAAATGGGGGATGACTCCGTAGGAACCCAGAAAGAACTTTTAGAAATCGTACAAAAGATCATTGATGATCAAGCCGATACAGACGGCACTATGTTTGTAAGCGAACTGAAAAAGACCCTGCTCCGCCTAAAACCTGATTTTAGTGAAAAGAGTTTCGGGTATAATTCTTTTGGAAAACTTTTGGGCAATATAGAATCCAAATTTGGAGTTATCAAATTGTTTGGTGAGAACAATTCATTAAAGGTCAAGTTAAAAGCGGAGAACGTGACAGAGAAAAAAGTAATAAACCGTTCCAATTGGGGTGAAGTATTTCAGGAAAAGTTGGACGAGTTTAAAAAGAACGGTTTTAAGAGGGTGAATCCCAGTATAATAAAGGCCGAGATTCAAAACGATTATCCGGATTTTGACGAAAGACAGATAGGTTTTAAAAGATTTAGTGAGATTATGAAGAGCCTTGAAAGGGACAATATGGTAAGCATAGAGTTCAATGAGGCAAAAACTATGCTCATAAAGATAATGTGAATAATTTTGTTGTACAACCGTTATTATTATGATATAATTTACGATTGTAACATCCTTGCTCCGGGTTATTGTCCGGGGCCATAGTCCAAAAGGAGGTGAATTGTCGTGAACAAATATGAATCTATTTATATCCTTCGTCCCACAATGGAAGAAGAGGCCACAAAGGCCGCTGTCGAAAGGTTTTCTACCCTTATAACCCAAGAGGGGGGAGAGGTGGAAAAGGTGGACGAATGGGGAAAGAGAAAACTGGCATACCCTATCGAAGATTTTAATGAAGGCTACTATGTCCTTATGAATTTCAGTGCAAATCCCAGCTTTCCTGAAGAATTAGAGCGTATCTATAGGATAACCGACGATGTAATCCGTTATATCATTTTGCGTACAGATGAATAATAACAAAACAGGTGTGTTGTGATTACTTAATGTAATTGCTGCCAATGTTTAAGGATGGTGTCGAATATGATGAATAAAGTTGTATTGATTGGACGTTTGACCAGAGACCCTGAATTACGCTATACATCCAGTGGTATTGCCCTTGCCAGGTTTACCTTGGCCGTAGATCGGAGCTTTACCAATCAACAAGGGGAAAGAGAAGCAGATTTTATACCCATTACTGTTTGGAGAGGCCAGGCCGAGAATTGCGCAAAATACTTGAACAAGGGCAGGTTGGTAGCGGTATCGGGCAGGATTCAGACCGGAAGCTATGAGACCCCCGAAGGACAACGCCGATATACAACTGAGGTAGTAGCAGACGATGTTCGATTCTTGGAATGGGGAGACAGAGCCGAATCCAGAGGTCAGGACGCCGGTATGGCATCTGGGGACAGATATAATAGCCCAGATACAGGCGATGTTCCGGGATTTAACCCCTTGGAGGATGGTGGGGAAGACGAGCTCCCATTTTGATAAAAAGGAGGTAAGACGATATGGCTGAAGAAAGAGAAAGAAGAAGGCCAAGAGGTGGCCCGAGAAGGCCCAGAAGAAAGGCCTGCAGCTTTTGCATAGATAAGGTAGACCATATTGAATATAAGGATGCCTTTAAACTTCGTAAATATATAACCGAGCGGGGGAAGATCCTTCCCAGGAGGATTTCCGGATGCTGTGCCAAGCATCAGAGAAAGCTCACCATGGCCATAAAGAGGGCAAGAGCTATCGCATTGTTGCCCTATACAACGGAATAAATAGCAATATCAAAAAGCGAAACAGCCATTTAACGGCTCTTCGCTTTTTTTATTCTACCGGAACTAACCTTAGCATTCTGTCGGTATCATCCACATTTATGTATGTCTGGGGAACGTCTCCTACTATAATGGTTTCAGTGACCGGCACCCTGGAGTCTACGTCGATATCAGCGGTATTTAAGGGTATGGCGATACGTATTCTGGCTCTGAGGGATAAAAATATCTTGTGGCGGGTCTGATTTATCCCGGATTGTTCAAATTCGGAGTCAAAATCAGTGGATACCGCGGGAAAGGAAACTATCTTTACGGGGATGTTAGGACCCATGCCCTCTAAAATCTTACTGCCTGTAATGGTGCCTAAGGG
The DNA here is from genome assembly GCA_012518395.1 of Clostridiales bacterium. GTDB lineage: Bacteria > Bacillota > Clostridia > Caldicoprobacterales > UBA3941 > JAAYSJ01. Next base: position 8,440 of record JAAYSJ010000003.1, on the reverse strand, counting down.
TATAGAAATGCCTTCGTCCCCCTTGGATTGGATGATCTCTTGGGCTATATCCGAGGCTTCAGCGGCAAGATCGTTCATTTTCATGGTATTCGCTTGGATCATTGCAACGTTTCCGTTCTTATCCGTCAATACATTTACAAAGTCTGTATACTTGATGCTGGTGCCCATTGTCTCCTTTACCGCATCACTGAGAGCCGTTATGGCAATAGCTTGTATCCGGGCTTGGGAGAAGGCAATAATAGCAGGGTTTATATTACGGTCGATAAAAAGAAACAGCAAAAGGGCTACGCCCATTATAATAGCCATAGTCCCTAACAGCCCCGCCCTTTTTATGCTAAATTTCTTAAAAGCCTTCATGGGCACTACCCCCTATCAGCCTCTATATACAGTTTATGTGGCGGAACAAAAAAATTGACAAACCAATGGCTACCATATAAAATGAAATTTAATAATCGGGGTCTAAACAGGCACAAAGCCCATGTTATATAAGGGGATCGGCTTGGAATATCCGGGGGATGGGGTTGATAAAAATGGCATCAAAAAAGGCCGGAGAATATGATATTACCAGAAATATCCGATTAATTGAATGGTTAAAAAGCGAGATGCTAAGCTCCGTAGCCCGCCTGTTCAGCCTGTTATCCGGCAGTGTAAAGGCTTCCCAGGATGCTTTGACCGCCTGTTTGGGAAATATTATTGTGGCCTGTTATCTTCTGGGAAAGCGCCTTGGTCTTCATTATGCTTTGATAGACCGGGTCATGGAGGATCAGCTCCGGTTAGGGATTATAGAGGACAACGATATTGAACAAAGTTATGGTGATCTCACCGGGCTCTTGAACCACTTAGGCGGTTCTCGAGGTGACCACCGGAATCTACTTTGATTTGGAGCGTATATAATGTCAAAACCTATAAGAGCGATTATAGAAGGTATCACAGCAGGGCTGGCGAGTATTTTTTTTGCTGTGATTTTGTGGTTTATTCCCCAGCTTATGATCCTGGCCATATTATTTCCACTCCCCTTTATTATAGCAGGGGCTAGAAATGGGGCTTTTGCGGGAATTATCGGCTTGGCTATACCTTCAGCACTTGCAGGATTTTTGATTTCGCCAATGCTGGGAATCATTTTATTTGTCCTGAATATCTTTATATTGTTGAGCCTTATGGTTGTCTACAAGAAAAGTTTGGTTATGAACGAGGCAATAATCTTGGCAGCGGGGGGAACCCTGCTAGCCCTGTTAGCGGCCTTACAGATCTTTAACTGGATGCAAGGCGAAAGCTTTTTTGAATATTTCTTTGAACAAATGCGGGTCTTGTTAAACGCCAACTCTGCTAGCTTAGATGCTTTTATCCAAATGTATAAAGCCATCGGGTTAATAGATAAAGCCGTTACGGGGGAAGGGTTCGTTGAGGTCTTGATTGAGCAGATGAGGGATCTGATGCCTTTGGTGCCCTCCGCACTGATGACAGCTTCTTTGCTTTCCGGGGGAATCAACTACTTGGTTTCCAGAGCTCTGTTAAAAAAAATTGGCACTATGGTTCCTGTGGTTTCACCCTTTAGAATGTGGGCATTACCTAAGGGTACAGGAAGGGGATTTTTGGGTCTTATGTTGGCAGCTTTTCTAGGGAACCTAGCCAAGATACCCAACTTTGACGTTGTGCTTTATACCGTTTCATCCATATTTACCTTTGTATTTACAGTACAGGGTTTATCTGCGGGTGCATTTTTCTTAGATGTTAAGAAAGTCCACGTTGTACTGAAAATACTCATTTTGGGGATGATACTTGTACTTTTGCCTGCAGGCTTGATGTTTGTAGGAATCTTTGAACAGGGACTTGGTCTGAGGAAGGCGTACACCCAGCGAAAGGGAAACTGATTTAAAAGGCGGGATATCCATGGCGAAATCAACTATAAAAAAGATTTTTGATGCCTTTGCGACCCGAATAGGCAGGGGTCAGGTTCCTGGTAAGGACAAAAAGGATTCCCCATCGGGCATTAGTTCCCCTGTGGTCATAGTCCGGGAAGACGAAAAACCGGTATTGGCTCATGTTTATGTAGATAATTATGACGAGGTCATGGCCAACATTGAGGAACCGGACAGACCTATGGTTGCCGCCGAGATAGAGGGCAGGCTGGGCAAATGGGCTCAAGCCCTGGGGGCAGGCTGGCAAAAGTATGACAGAGATAAATTTATAATGATAATGGATTCGAAGATATTGGATAAATTAGAATCCGGCAAATTTGGTATTTTAGATAATATCCGTGAAATAAAGATTGGGGATAGACCTCATCCCACCCTAAGTATCGGTGTGGGTGCAGAGGCAGACAGTCCCTCCCAAGGGGCTGATTATGCAAGGGTAGCCCTTGACATGGCATTGGGCAGAGGCGGAGACCAGGCAGTGGTAAAAAAGGGATCCAAGCTATACTTTTATGGGGGAAAGACCAAAGCTGTGGAGAAACGCACTAAGGTCAAATCCAGGGTATTGGCAGGGGTTCTCAGGGAGCTTATGGAACAATCTAACAGGGTATATATTATGAGCCATGAAATGCCTGACCTGGATTCTATAGGTTCGGCTCTGGGTGTTTATCGGTGTGCTCGATATGTAGGGAAAGAGGCCAAAATTGTCCTTAGGGGATCTAATCACTCTATTCAATATCTTTTGGATCAATTGGAAAAAAGGGAAGAATATAAGGACTTATTCCTTTCCCCCAATGATGCTTTAGCCGGTTTAGATAAGGATTCTTTGTTGGTGATAGTAGATACCCATCGCCCGGTATTTGTCGAAGCTCCCGAACTCCTTGACAAGGCTGAGAGGGTAGTAGTCATAGACCACCACAGAAAGAGTGCAGACAGTATAAAGGATACTATTTTAACTTACCTTGAACCTTCTGCTTCGTCGGCCAGCGAACTCATCACTGAGATAGTCCAGTACTTTGATGATAGGCTAAAGCTGACTCCTGTAGAGGCAGATGTTTTATTGGCGGGGATAACCATGGACACCAAGAGCTTTACCTTCAAGACCGGGGTACGCACCTTCGAGGCCGCCTCCTACCTCAGACGGGTAGGGGCAGATCCCACTTCGGCTCGTCAGCTGTTCAAAGATGATATGGAGTCCTTTATAGCCAGATCCGATACGGTAAAGAAGGCAGAGATATTATTCCCCGGTATCGCTGTATCCCAATGTCCGGCGGGAATAAAAAATCCATCCCTTATAGCGGCTCAAGCGGCAGACAGCCTGTTGACCATCCGCGGCATTAACGCGTCCTTTGTGCTGGCCGGGGCGGATGGTGGAGTTATTGTAAGCGGCAGATCCTTGGGAAATATAAATGTACAGGTCATATTGGAAAAGCTGGGGGGAGGCGGACATCTGACTATAGCCGGAGCCCAGCTGGAGAAGATTACTATAAAAGAGGCTATGAACAGGGTTTTTAATGCTGTAGGAGAATACCTACGTGAGGAAGGTGAGAATAAATGAAAGTTATCTTGCTTAAAGACATAAGAGGTAGTGGAGTCAAAGGGGATGTTGTAAATGTCAGTGATGGCTATGCCAGAAACTACCTGTTTCCCAGAGGCTTGGCTATCGAGGCTGATGCGGGAAGCCTGAGAAATCTTAAGAACAAGGCAAAGGCTGAGGAAAAGCGGGCAGAGCAGGCTGCCAAAGAAGCCATGGCTCTGGCCGAAAAAATATCGGAAATAACTCTCGTCATAAGGGCAAAGAGTGGCGAAAGCGGTAAACTCTACGGTTCGGTGACCAATAAGGAAATAGCCGAAGAATTAAAAAAGCAACATAAAATTGCCGTAGACAGAAAAAAGATAGTGATGCCTGAACCAATAAGACAGCTATGTACCGTAACTTTGGATGTCAAGCTGTATCCAGAGGTGGTAGGTAAGCTTAAAGTTCAGGTAGAGGAAGCATAAACTATGAGCATGATGGAAACCCTGTCCAGAATGCCTCCTCACAATATGGAGGCAGAACAATCAGTTCTGGGCTCTATGCTTTTGGATAAGGAAGCAGTAGCGGCGGCCACAGATTCTTTGACCGGCGAGGACTTCTATGCCGAGGCCCATAAAGAAATATTTGAGGGCATGTTAGACATCTACAACCGGGGGGAGGCTGTAGATCTGGTGACGGTTATGGAGCAGCTTCGGCAGAGGGGCTCATTAGAGGCCGTCGGGGGCGTGCCCTATATAAACGATTTATCCATGATGGTGCCCAGTACCGCCAACATCCGATACTATGTAAATATCGTAGAAGAAAAGTCTATCCTAAGAAGGCTTATTTTTGCCTGCAATGATGTCATAGTCAAAAGCTACGAAGCCGCAGAAGAATTGGACATGCTAATAGATTATGCAGAAAAGAGCATCTTTCAAATAACCCAAAGAAATACTGCCGGAAACTTTGAATCCATAAAAACTGTTCTTTTGGATACCTATGCAGAGATTGAGGAGCTGTCAAAGACCAAGGGCGGTATCATTGGGGTGGAGACAGGCTTTGCAGATTTTGATGCCAAAACCTCCGGGCTACAGCCCTCGGATCTTATCTTAGTAGCTGCCCGGCCTTCTATGGGTAAGACCAGCTTTGCTTTAAATATTGGGCAATATGCGGCTCAAAACGGTAAGGTACCCGTGGCAATATTCAGCCTGGAAATGTCTAAAAACCAGCTGGTGCAGCGTATGCTCAGTTGTGGAGCCAATGTTGATCTTCAAAAAATTCGTACAGGTGAGCTTAGCGAAAATGAATGGGTAGAATTATTAGGTGCGGCAGGAAATCTGTCCATGGCGCCTATATATATAGACGATACCCCGGGAATCTCTGTTATGGAGATGCGTTCAAAGGCGAGAAGACTCAAGATCGAAAAGGGCTTGGGTATGATAATTATAGATTATATCCAGCTTATGTCGGGCAGGGGCAGGCCGGAGAGCAGACAGCAGGAGATATCGGAGATATCTAGATCCCTAAAGGCTTTGGCCAGGGAATTGGACGTGCCGGTAGTGGCACTATCCCAGCTTAGCCGTGCGCCGGAGGCTAGGACAGATCACAGACCTATGCTTAGTGACCTAAGGGAATCAGGAGCCATAGAGCAGGATGCTGATGTGGTGGCATTTCTTTATAGGGATGAGTATTATAATCCGGATACGGAAAAGAAAAATATCGCAGAAGTAATTATCGCGAAACAGAGGAATGGCCCTACAGGCGTAGTAGAGCTGGTATGGTTAGGTCAATTTACCAAATTTGTTAACTATGAAAGAACCCGTCATGAATAATGACGGGAATTTTTTTTGGATTGGCGGAGCCGCACATCAGCGCCTTGAAATCTGATAAGCATGGTATTGGATGTATCGAAGAGCCTGGATGCAATTCGGTCGGAGTACCTGTCTTGTAGTTCTGACAGATTTAAGTTAGTGGACAAAAAAGTATGGCTCCCCTTCATAGTTCTCTCATTTATTATATTGAAAAGATCCTCAGCCGTGTAGTTGTTTCGCCGAGTCTCCGTACCCAGATCGTCTATAATAAGGACATCGGCCTCAAAAAGCTGCCTTAGAAGGGCCAGATTATCCGGTTCATCGGAAATGGAGCCAAAGAAAAGCCTGTCAAAGAGCTTATATGAGGATATTCTGATTACGGTATATCCGTCATCCATAATGGCTTTGGCCATGCAGTTTAGTAAAAAGGTCTTACCAAGCCCGGTCTTTCCGGTGAATAATATAGTTCGCCGTTCGTTTTTAGGAAAGGAAGAGACATAGTTAAAAAGCCTATCCCTCACCTGAAGCATATATTCTCTTTGATTTAGCTTACTGTTTTCTAATGGGGTCTCGGGGAAAACTTTGGGATCGAAAGTCGAAAAGTTTTCTAATTCCAATTCTTGGATATTAGACATCTCATAGGTTCTTTCCAAAAGCCTTTGTATAAGGCAACTGCACTTTTCTTTGACAGGGTTACCCACATAACCGGTATCTTTGCATTTGTTACAGCGATGGCGTATCTCCATATAGTTACTGGGATAGCCATGCTCTATGAGCAGCTCCGATTCCCTGGCCTTAAGCCGGGCTATTTCTTGTTTAAGATTTTTTAAGATGCTTCCCGAATTGTTGGGGTGGAGGATGGTTTCTCTGGAATACCGGCCCATGGTTTCAATAAGCTCTTCATGGATTTTAGAGATTTCCGGGACAGCCTTAATAACCCTTTGCCTTCTGGCAGCAAGGGCCAGGGATTCTTCCCTTTGTATTTCATCGTATTCTTTTAATATCTCTCTTAAGATAGCCTCACTCATTTATGTACACCTTGTTTATGCGTTTTCCATATCTTCAAATAGGTGTTCCAAATCCTCGTCTGTATAGGTATGCTGTTCGAATTTATTGAAATCTACCTGCTTTTTAATGGATGCCGTTGAACTACTCCCATCCCTTCCGCCCAGCTTGCGGCGTTCGTGTTCTGCTTTTGCAGCCTGCACCGAATTGATACCGCTGGAATACCAGTTATTAAGCACCTTATTGATAAAGGCAGGTTTATTCTCTGCCATGGTAGAGTATTCTGCGGCCAGAAGGACTATTTCATAAGGCAAATTCCATTCTTCAGTCCATTTTGCGAATAATTTCTGATCGGAAGGGGTGATTTCGCGGCTATCACCAGCTCGTTCAAATACGGCGCGAATCTCGTCTAAAACCATCTTCTTCCGTTTCAAATGATCTTTAATATCCTTGGTTTTTATAAGGCCTTGTTCTTTCCATTTGGATAATATTCTATCCACCTGATTTAGGTTGCTCCTTTGTTTCTTCAGCACTGATTGCCTGCAGGCCATGATAACGACCTCATGATCCATCTCCCAGGTGTTTACCCATTTAAGGTAAAGAGCCTGATGCTCCGGGGTAGGCGCAGTATCCTTATAACCCAAATGAAACAAGATCTCCTTGATCTTATCGTTCATATTTTCTCTGGTGGACAGGTATTTCTTTATTTCAGGCTGAGAAGACAGCCCCAGATTAAACAGGCTTTCTAATATCTTATCCAGATAACCCATATTAGGGGACTGGATTTTAGTAGTCTCTCTGCAGGCCTCCAAAATGCCATTCAATTCGAAACCCCATAATTCGCTCCATTTTTTATAAAGATCCAACTCTGCCCTGGAAGGGGAGCGGTGAATGCCTAAGTATTTTAATACAGCTACTGTTTCGGTATAGCAGGATTCGTATCTGCTTATGTATTCTTCCGCTTTATGCAGAGAATCGATGCCGTCTTTCGCCCAGCTTTCAGCTACCTTGTCCAAGTAATTTATACTGAGCCTGCTGTCCTTCTTGCTTATGTAAAATTGCACCATCATAAGTACGACTTCCGCAGGCAATAACAAAATCTCTATCCAATCATAGACCTTGAGATATTCCTGGGGGGTCAAAAGCCTTTTCCCGAAGATGGCCTGAAGGTTTTGATTAAAATCTTTATAATGATAGAGATTGGCATCGGGTTCATGATGGCAATTGTACAGCATGTCCTTTATATTCAGATACTCGATGGACAGGCGCTGATTTGCGTCTCTATTTACCCGAAGCACCCCCTGGCGCTCCCAATAGCTAAAGGCGTTTTCCACTACCTTATTTTCCAGGGATAATGCCCTTGAAAAGCTCTCAATGGTGTTCTCCGATTGGCCCGAGTGGTAGCATTGCTTCAGGCCGTAGATATAAACTTTGACAAAATCCCCCGGTGCTTTGAGCATGAATTCCTGAATGAACAGGTTTTCTACCGGGGTTACATCAAACATATGATAGGTTTCTGAAAAAGAGCATAGCTGCATACAAATCATCCCTAACTATATTTCCACTATTAATATATCATAACAGGGTAGAAATGCAACTGCCAGGGGTGCCAATTTTTATTAAAAGAAAAAGATTGAATATCCCACTAAAAAGGTATATTATATATAATGAACTAGAATTATAGGAGGTTATGATATGGTTGAGATAAATAAAAGCATGACTATAGGCGAAGTTCTTATGATAGATTGGGACGTAGCCCCCGTCTTTATGGAGTTTGGAATGCATTGCTTAGGATGCCCTGCTTCCTCAGGGGAGAGCATCGAACAGGCGGCCATGGTTCATGGCATAGATGCCGACAAACTAATTGACGCCCTTAACGAGTACTTCGCAAACAAATAAACATTATCGATGATCTGAGCCTTTCTTTGAATATCCGACAGAGAAAGGCTTTTTATTGCTTTATTTTACATTTTAATGGGGCGATTATCTAAAACCATCCACTCAGCAACTAAAAGGTGAATTTTAATGTTGACATAGGGGTACATTATATTGTATTATATTACATGTCGCTATTTACGTGACCCATTAGCTCAGTCGGTAGAGCACTTGACTTTTAATCAAGGAGTCCGGCGTTCGAGTCGCCGATGGGTCACCATCTAAACTTAATAATTATCTTTTGCGGGCGTGGCGGAACT
>JAAYSJ010000070.1 GCA_012518395.1 Clostridiales bacterium | reverse complement strand
ACTTTTCCCAGGCCTTGAGATCGATGTAGATGTAATATTTACTGAATAAAGTGCTGGTGATTAGGTGTTCATCCTCACATTAATCCTGCCATAATTCTCAGATTAAAACCACCTTCATATTGAGCCTAAAGTGCTTGATTTTGCAGATTGGCCCAGTAATAAACCAGCAATCCCCATTTTAGACTGGCGCCGCCGAAGTCAAATGACTTCAGTTTTATTCCAAATTTAACCTGGTAACGACATCCTAATGTCAAAACTATGGGCTAGAATCAAAGTAAGCGCAAAAAACCATAACTGGGAAGCAGGATTTCACATTATGTCAACGAATATATAACATGTCAAATTTTGATAGAGATCTGAATAAAAACACAGGATATGCAGCGATATTTTGTCAAAATGATGTAGATATTGACGGGATGTAGTATTAAGCATAGACGAGTACATAGAACGAAGGTAAAAGTTAGAAAAAGGGAGTTCAGGACGAGTTTCAGGCTTATAGGTAGGGCCGTAACTCCTGAAGTAGCTTCAGCACCGTAACGGACTTGTATCAGGCAAGAAGTAGAAACGACGTATTTATCGTCACTGGGAGGCAAAATAAAAGAAGCGGAGCGCCTCCTCAGAACATATGGCATAAGAGTATACCCCAGATTTCTAAATAGACTGGAATGTCTGGTTAGGGATATGTGATCGGGAGTGAATGGATTGCGGTTCGGCTCAGAAACCTTGTTATTAATTCCTTGTTGTGCAAAAAAGCGGGCTGGAGGTGGCCCGTGGGATGCAAATCTTCCAGCAGTGGCAGATACTTTTGATTCAGAAACTTACGATATTCTTATATCGGCCAGACGGGAGCTGCTGCTGACCATTAAGGAACTTCCCGCCTATTCTAAAGGGAAGTACGCTAAGAATATGAGCATAGCACTCGGACCTGATTTTGGAGGGGATGATGGTTCCGGACAGTATAGGCCTGCCCTTGAACGCTATACTGGTTCTCTATATAAAGCTGAAACGAACTGGTCCGCTCAGGTGGCAAAAGCATTGCTAAATCGTACCGGTCCCAAGTTATTGATACAGTCTGCACTTTATGGATTACTCCATCCCTGGGAGCCTATCCAAGACTATAACCTGCAAACGTCAGATATACCAGCAAAAACTATTTGGAGTCACAAGATGCCATGTTTATTAAAGGCCTTTGTTGAGCGTATGAATATCCAACGTATCATTATGTATTTTGGGGGGTCCACTACATATTTTAGAATTGCTGTCCAAGCTGTAAAACCACTTTTACAGTCTGTTAAGTTGAAGGAGGTACTGCATTACAACGTCGAAAGGGGTAATGCATATCATACACCACATAATCATGGCTTGATTCTGCTTAGGGATCTTACCGGCAAAGAAACTAGTGGGTATACCAGGCCAATCAACCTGAGAAAAATTGACGTGTATGACGTGTATACTATAGAGCGCTATAACGGTCATCAAATCATTAACGCACATGGTTAAACGAGTGATTCAGGGAGAACTTATATGTAGTTCTCCCTGCTCCTACCTATCAATGATCAAGATCTATTCTTAGACAATTAACAACCGTCTATTTCTGGATATTATGAAGAAGTAGACAAGGATTGGTTTACAGTGTGGTTCACTATTTCATAATCATTTGTTTTTGTCCGGCGCGGTTTTAATTTAGAGTTTGCAATTGTTGGATAAAGTGAATTAAGCTTATTGAGCAGCCAGCAGGGGGGACATGGTGTGATTACGGATGTGTCGGAAGGTACTATACTAGATGCGATGAAACGGTTTGATGAAGAACATCGTAATAATGCAGACTGGTTGAACTGGCAAAACAATAAAAATCATAAATATGCTATACAGAGAGACGGACGGCTATATCCGGTAAAGCAAATTATATCTATGGCGACAGGGCAGCCGGTGAGCTCGTTTAGTGGTGGTGATGAGT
>JAAYSJ010000069.1 GCA_012518395.1 Clostridiales bacterium | reverse complement strand
TATAAGCGTTTATCTGAACGCTATCTTATGATACATTAATTTCTAATGAACCGCCGTATACCGAACGGTACGTACGGTGGTGTGAGAGGACGCTGAATAAACTAATTATTCAGCTCCTACTCGATAATAATATTATATGATTGTAGTAGGAGGGTAAAAATGCAAAAGGGATATGTACAGGTCTATACCGGAGATGGAAAGGGCAAAACCACTGCAGCTTTGGGTGCGGGTTTAAGGGCAGTAGGCAGGGGGCTTCGGGTGATGATGGTTCAGTTTCTAAAGGGCAGGCATACAGGGGAATTGGAAGCTTTAAAGAGACTGGCACCCGAATTTCAAATCCTGCGTTTTGCGGAAACAAAAAAATTCTTCAATGAAATGGATCAAGGGGAAATAGAGGAGCTTAAGGCTATCCTTATGGAGGAGATGGAAAACTTAAATGACCTTCTAAAAGAGAGCCCCTATGACGTTTTGATACTTGATGAAATTATGGGAGCTATGCAAAACGGATTGATAAGCGAAGAAGAGGTATCGGATATAATAAAAAATAAAGCCCCAAATATGGAGCTTATCTTGACTGGAAGAAATTTGCCCGAGGCTATTGCCCGGCAGGCAGATCTTATTACAGAGATGAAAAACATCAAACATTATTCAGACAAGGGCGTTGCAGCCCGTGTTGGAATCGAAATGTAGGTCATCTATCAAATATATCAAAGACCAAAACCTTCGATTAATGTATCCATGGCTTGTTTTTCATGAATTCCTCTGATAAAACAGTCTATCTTAATATTAGAAGTAACAGAGGCCTTAATGGAAATATTGTGGCTGTTTAACAGATCAAAGACCTTGGCTGCCACCCGGGGCTGTTGTTCCAGACCCAGGCCTTGAATGGTCATCTTTATTATATCGGTTTCCAGTTTTATTATTAAGTCTTTATTCTTTTTGGCCAGATCATTACAGAATGCCTCAGCTTTTGGGAGATCCTCTGCTGATAGGGCAAAGGTGATATCACTGACCCTTTCAGCCGGGGAGGTCTGGCTGATAAGTTCTAAGTATCTATTTTTCCCTGCAAATTCCTTATATATATTTGCTATGGTATTCAGACTGGCAGGCGCACTGCGTACAGACACCAAAATAATATCGGATTGAGTAGTGATGTTGGTGACAGGGCTCCTATCATCCAATACATTCTCCATATTATATATCCCGGGCTCTTTATGCGCCATATACCTTGCTGCTCTTAGGGCTCCGACCGCAAATATCTGTTTAGAATAGGCTGTATGTTCTATTTCAATGGATTCGTCTTTACCTGCAAACAAAACTGTATGCTGGCCTACTAATGTCCCCCCCCGGATAGAATGAATGCCCATATCCGATGGAGATCTCATATCATTTTTAGAATGCCTGCCATAGACATAATGCTTAGAATTTAAGAATACTTCATTTATGGCATCTGCCAGGACATAGGCTGTGCCGCTGGGGGAATCAACCTTTTCATTGTGATGTTTTTCTATAATTTCGATATCATAGGAATCCCCTAAAACCTGGGCTGCACTTTGGATCAGCCGGCTCATCAGATTGATACCAACGGACATATTGGCTGCCAGAAAAATCGGGATCTTTTTGCTGTAGCTATCTATGGCTTCCTGTTCCTTTTTGCCCAAGCCCGTTGTCGCAATTATTAGTGCGGATTCTTTTGAAAGGGTCCCTTCTAAAAGGCCGGGTATGGCCTGGGGCAATGAAAAATCTATAATAACATCACAATCTTCCGGGCATTCATCAAGAGAGGCATAGACTGGATAAGGATTATTAAAGGTGTCAGTGACTCTGTCAATTCCAGCTACGATTTTCATATCGGGTTGTTCTGCAGCCAAGGCAGACACTACCTGTCCCATTTTGCCGTTGCACCCGTGAATGATGATATTTATCATAAGCTATGCACGCTCCCGTCTTTCAATAATTACAAGGTTTCACTTTGCCAGAATTCAATAAGTTTTTGGGCTATCTGGACAGCGTTAGTTGCCGCACCTTTTCTGGTATTATCGGCTACAACCCAAAGGTTTACTCCATAATCTATGCTTTCGTCCCGGCGGATTCTGCCTACATAGACCATATCATTACCGCTGGCATTGATGGGCATGGGATACAGGTTTTCCGATGGATTATCTATAACTTCAATGCCGGGGGCACGGGATAAGACACCCTTTAGTTCCTCTAAATCAAAGTCAGTCTTTAGCTCTATATTGATAGATTCACTGTGGCTGTTGAACACCGGTACTCTGACGGTAGTGGCTGTAATTCTCAGGTCGTTATCACCAAGGATCTTCCTAGTTTCGTCTATCATTTTCATTTCTTCTTTAGTATATCCATTATCCAAGAAGGAATCAATATGGGGTATACAATTATTGAATATGGGGTGGGGAAAGTTCTTCGGTTCTTTACCTTCGATACCATTCTTCAAATCTTCATTACCGGCGACACCGGCACCGGAAACAGCTTGGTAGGTCGAATAAACGATCCTCTTAATACCATATTTATCGTACAGAGGCTTAATTGCAGCAACTGCTTGGGTTGTAGAGCAATTGGGGTTGGCTATTATGCCCTTATGGTTGAGAATCTCCTCTGGGTTCACCTCCGGGATCACAAGGGGCACATCAGGATTCATCCTCCATGCGCTGCTATTATCGATAACCACTATACCCTTTTCTGCGGCAATGGGCGCATAGGTCTGGCTTATGCTCCCCCCTGCGGAAAATAGGGCTAGATCTATGCCTTTATCGTCAAAGCACGTGGGTGTCAGTTCCTCGATAATATAGTCTTTACCCATAAAAGAGATAGTCTTGCCGGCAGAACGCGCCGAGGCGAACATATAACACTTATTGATGGGTAAATTCCTCTCTTCTAATACCTCAATAAACTTGCGGCCTACCATACCGGTAACCCCTACTATTGCAAGGTTATAATTTCTCATAAAACATGCCTCCTGAAAGGAAAAAGTCAATTTATAATACCATTCGTACATTTAGTTGTCAATTTTTATAGGGTCATATGTTGATATTTGACAATAAACAGGCTATTATCAATATAAAAAGCATTCTCACCATTATAATATTCTAAATCCATGGAAACAGTGCAGCTTCGCCTATATCATTTACATAGGGATAAACATATAGTAAAATATAAATAACCTTAAAGGAATATAATTGGAGGAGGCCGTTTTAATGCGAGAATGGGGAAGGTTGATTACCGCTATGGTAACGCCCTTTAATAAGGATATGGATGTGGATTATGAAAAAGCTTGTGATCTTGCCCAAGGGATTGTAGATGACGGAACCACGGCCATAGTAGCATCGGGAACTACTGGAGAATCGCCAACGATAACCCAGGATGAAAAATACGAATTATTCAGGGCTCTGAAGGCCAAGCTGAATGTGCCTATAATAGCGGGAATTGGAACAAATTGTACCCGAGCCACCATAGAAACAGGTAAATTGGCTGTAAAGGCCGGAGCTGATGGGGTGTTGGTCGTATCACCATATTATAACAAGCCAAACCAGCAGGGGCTTTATGCTCATTTCAAGGCCATTGCAGAGGCAGTGGATCTGCCTATGATGCTCTACAATGTACCTTCAAGAACTGGGGGGAATATGACGGCTGAGACCACTTTGGCTCTGTCGAAAATACCTAATATAGTGGCAATGAAAGAGGCCAGCGGCAATATTGATCAGATTACCAGGATAATTGCAGGGTGTCCAAAGGATTTCTTGGTATATTCCGGGGATGATGCTTTTACTCTGCCTGTAATGTGTGCCGGGGGATATGGTATCGTAAGCGTTGCCGCTCAGGTGGCAGGCAAACAGATGAGACAAATGGTCGATGCTTTTGCAAAGGGGGATATTGACAGGGCAGCTAATGTCCACCAAAGGTTGAATCCCCTTATTAATGCCTTATTTATGACCACAAACCCCATACCTGTAAAGGCAGCCCTGAAGATCATGGGAAGGGATGCCGGGGGGTTGAGATTGCCCTTGACAGAGGCGGATGAGAAAGTGAAGGAAGCCCTGAAAAAGGAATTGCGTACCCTGGGAATTATATAAGACCCGTTTTGCTTTGGAGCGTAAATCCCTTTATAAACTTTGCTATTGAAGTATAATCATTATTCAAAGATAAGGCCAGCAGGCTGACAAAAGACAGCCGCCCTGCCTGGAGAAAGGATGTTTGTATGTTTGGGGGTTTTTTTAATCGAATGTACTATGGTAACCCTAATAAACCCGATATGAAAAAAGAGGATACTGAAACAGGAAGGTTCAAGCTCTTTTTTATAGTGCTCCAGGTCAGGTTCTGGAAACTGATTCAGCTAAATCTGCTGTATTCAATTTTCTGGATTCCTGCTTTTTTTGTTATATATACCAATCTTTTAGCTCTGGCTCAGAACCAGGGGGAGATTTTCCAGACCCCAGGCCAGATTCAAAGCTTTGGTTTTACCTTTGTGCTATTGCTGGCTCCATGTATCATTCTTACCGGGCCTGCTACTGCTGGGGTCACCTACATAATCAGAAACTGGGCTCGTGATGAACATGCCTGGGTATGGAGCGATTTTAAAGATGCATGGAAACAAAACTGGAAGGAAAGCCTGGTATTGATGCTGATAAACGCAATCGCCTTGCCTGTCTTCTATGTAAGCGTTGTATTCTATGGTGCCCAGGGAGCAAATAATACAATATTTGTCATATTGCAATATCTATTGATAGCGGCGGGGTTTATTTTTGCGATGATGAATATGTTTACCTTTCCTATGCTTGTAACTTACAAATTAAAGATAAGACAGATCCTGAAAAATGCCTTTATCTTTACAGTAGTAGAGCTGCCCAAAGTTGCAGGTATATTTATTTTAGCTTTTTTACTTTTCGGGGTTTTATTGTATTTCAGTATCCCCTTCATCCTTCCTTTTTTTATTCTGGGTCTAACATTTCCTATGTTTATAACCATATCCTTTACAAATTGGGTGTTTGATAAATACCTCAATCGGGACAACAAAGGACAGGCGGAATAATTATGCCAAAGCATCGGGGGTCAAGAATTGTACGAAGAATTTGCCTATATCTATGATATGATGATGGATGGGGTGGATTACCCCAGATGGGCTGATTATTTGGAAGAATTATTCTTCCATTACAAGGTCAGCCCAGATAGCATATTAGATTTAGCCTGTGGGACTGGGAGCATGACCATAAATATGGCGGGGCGCGACTATAAGACCACAGGCATTGATGGCTCGGAGGATATGCTTTTTGTTGCTCAGGAGAAGGCGCGAAAGAGGGGTCTTAGGATTCCCTTTATATGCCAAGACATAAGAGATATTGAAATCCATAAAAGAGTTGATGCAGTCCTCATCGTTTGTGACGGGCTTAACTATATAACCAGTGACGAGGATCTTGATAAGGTATTTTCAAACATTCATCGGATACTAAAACCCGGTGGTGTTTTGTTATTTGACATAAGTTCTTACTACAAGCTTTCCACTGTACTAGGCGATAATATTCTGATTGAGGATGATCATAAAATTTCGTGTCTATGGCAAAACAGCTTTGATTGGGAAGAGGATATCTGTACCATGGATTTAACCTTTTTTGTCCGGGAAGGTTCCTTATATAGAAGGTTCGATGAGACCCACATACAAAAGGCCTACAGACCTTCTGATATTGTAGATCGGTTGGAGAAAAATGATTTTGTGAATATAAACTATTATGATTTCTTAACTCTGGATCCACCCGGCAGCCAATCCCAGAGGATTCAATTTGCGGCTCGGAGAAAAAGTTAATTTAAGTGGGTGGTGGATACCTGTATCAGAGATCCATCAATGACAATGAAGCAGGGAAGGAAATAGGAATTGATATAGAGTCTTAAGTACTATTATGCTATAATAAATACATTAAAACTAAATTTTGGGAGATTAAGATGGCAGGGGAATTGTTTGCTAGCAAGGAAAGAAAGGTAATTCCATTTGACCAAAATGGTCAATTTTATCATAAAAAGGCTAAGAAGCATATGGACAATAATAATTATCTGGATGCTTTGAATTTTTATAGAAAAGCCGTAGAAAAAGAGCCTAAAAACGTGGAGTATCTGCTGGGGCTGGCAGAGGTTTTTACTGAAATGGGGTGCTTTGACCAATCCAGTAAGGTTCTATTTACGGTTTTACAAAAGGAGCGGGCCAGATCTGACTGTTATTTCGGGTTGGGTTGTAATTTCTTGGGCATGCAGGATTATAAGAGGGCTTTTGAATGCTTTAAAAAATATATAGAAATCGATCCCGCAGGATTATATTCCGACGAAGCCAATGACCTAATGGATATATTGGAAGATTATGATCACTATGAACGCTATGGCGAATTGAATATCCTGGATTTGACCAGGGATAATGCATATGGCTTGGCAACCGAGGGGAAGGATCTTTTAGATAGGGGCGATTACGAGAAAGCCATCAGCAAGTTGGAAAAGGCTGTAAAGATAGAACCAAATATGGATTTTGTTAAAAACAATTTATCTCTGGCCCTGTTTTGTGCAGGGAAGTTGGATGAGGCAATAGATATAAGCCTAGAGGTCATAGAAAAGGATCCTAGAAATATTCATGCTAATTGTAATCTTTGTCTTTTCTTAAATGAAAGGGATGGGGTTAAGGCTGGTCAGGAATATTTAGACAGGATCGTCAATCTTAAAACCCAGGATCCTGAAGAAATCCATAAAATAGCTGTGACCTTATGTGAACTCAAGGAACATAGCATGGCCAACCTG
Organism: Clostridiales bacterium; assembly: GCA_012518395.1. GTDB lineage: Bacteria > Bacillota > Clostridia > Caldicoprobacterales > UBA3941 > JAAYSJ01. Next base: position 5,605 of record JAAYSJ010000069.1, on the reverse strand, counting down.
ATACTGAAACAGCTATTGCATTATAGACCCTATGATATAAGGGTGCTTCATTATGTAGCTGCGTCATTTTTTAATATGGGGAAATTTAAAGAAGCCTTCAGATATTGGGATAAGATAAGAAAGATAGATCCTGACAACACCATAAGCGGATATTATATGAGATGGGCTCAGGATTGCATAAATGGCAAAAGGGAAGGGGAAGAGATCACTTATCATTTTCAGGTTTCTTATGCCGAGGTATTGCGGCGGGTAAAAGAGTTAAACGGGATTTTAAAGCTGGATGGAAGAGACCTGCTAATAAAATGGAAGAACGATGACACCCTTAGGGTACGCCTCAGTTGGGGCTTGGAACTGAACGATGATCTGATAAAGAAAGCTATTTTAAATGTTGTGGCTTCCTTTAATGATATCAAAGCGGAAGATTTTCTGAGAGAGTTCCTTTTAAGACCAGGAGAAGACGAAGAATTGAAGACTGAGGCCATGGGGCTTTTAAAGCAGATGTCTGCTGATGAACCTTATATAACCTGTGTAGGTGACGAGTTTGTAGAGGTCAGAGTCGATTTATTAGAGGATAGCCTTTATGGGATTCCAAGAAAAATGGAGACAGTACTAAATATTACTTTCCGAAGTATGGAAGGCAGGTACGAGCAGGGGTATGAAGAGGATATCAAAGATATATGGCTGAAGTTTGTTGCTTCACTGACCCAGGATAATATGCCAAGGATTAAAAAGTATGAAGCCTGGGCAGCTGCTCTTGAACTATGTTATTGTATAGACAGGGATATACGTATCAGAAAGAAGGATATAGCGGATTATTATAATATTTCCTATTCGGCTCTTCTAAACAACCTAAAGAAAATCAAGAAAGTATTAGATACTAATTAGTTCTCTGAAACGATCTTTTTTAACACAGGTAAAATTCAGCATTGAATTGGGGGGTTAGACATGAGGTGGAACGCAGTACTAAAGGATCTAAAGGGGGATATGGGGATTTTATCTCTTTCGGGGAGCCAAGAAACTGTAGCCATTCCCATAGAATACCTGCCGAAGGGGCTAAAAATAGGGGATGTTATTAGATTCAATATCAGCTTTGACCCATTCGCTACACTGGCCTGTTTAAATGGGGGTCAAGCCGAATAATTCTGCAGCAATGTTTTTTATAAAGCACTATAATCCAGCTTGAGCATCGGGCGGGCTGGGGAATGAGGTTAAGGCTTTGGGCATTTCTAATATATATATCCCACAAAGAATCAGATCGATCATGGACAGTCTTATTCAGGCAGGTTACGAGGCCTATGCTGTAGGCGGCTGTGTTCGGGATTCTTTACTTGGACAGGAACCCCAGGATTGGGATATAGCCACATCTGCCCGGCCACAAGAAATAAAAAAAGTGTTTTGCAACTATAGGCTTATAGAAACAGGGCTTAAACATGGTACTGTGACAGTTATCTTTGATGGAGAAGCCATTGAAATTACTACCTACAGGATCGATGTCGGATATTCCGATAAACGAAGACCGGACAAGATAGTTTTTACGTCTCAAATTATTGAAGATCTGGCCAGGAGGGATTTCACTATTAATGCCTGTGCTGCTAATGAACAAGGTATAGTGGATCCTTTTATGGGGATAGAGGATATACAAAATAGATTAATACGATGTGTTGGCAATCCAAGAGAAAGACTAAAAGAAGATGCTCTCAGGATAATGAGGGGAATCCGTTTGGCCTCAGTTTTAGATTTCCAGGTGGAGGAAGATACGAGAGAAGCGATGTTAGAATCTACCCCCCTACTAAAAAACATATCATGGGAGCGTATCACAGAGGAACTTTCTAAAACCCTTTTGGGGATTAGGGTCAAGAAAGTATTATGGGAATTTAAAGAGGTAATTAGTTTTATAATCCCCGAGATCAGTATCGATGAAGTTTGTCCACAATATGATATACATAATAGTTATGATATATATTTGCATTCATTAAAAGCAGTAGACCTGGCGAAAAGAGATAAGCTGTTAAGGGTCTCCCTGTTTTTTCACGATGTTGCCAAGATTGCATGCCTTTCACAAGAAGATAATAGTAACTACGATTTTCGTGATTTTGCAGAGTTGTCTGTAAAGATGACGGAGAAAATACTTAAGAGAATGAGATTTCCAAATAGGGATATTCAAGAAATTACCATACTCATAAAGAACTACAATAGGAAAATAATTCCCTCCCTAAAAAATGTAAGGAGAGTCGTTAGGGAGCTAGGCAAAGCCCGTTTTGAAAGATTACTAAAATTCAAAAGAGCCCATGCCTTAGCCGAGGATCCATCATCTATGGTGGAAGAGCTCAGGCAAATTGATGATCTGAAGGAAATATACACTGAAATTGTAACCAAGGGGCTATGTGTTGACCTTAAGGATTTAGCCATAAACGGGCATGATCTAATAGAATTAGGCATCCCCCAGGGGAAAGGGGTCGGAAGGCTGTTGAAGAAGTTATTGGATATGGTGCTAAGCGGGGAGCTGGAGAATACCAAGCCGGTGCTATTAGAACAAGCTAAAAAGTCCTTAATATAAATTAAATAATTCGGTGCCTGGATAATAATGATCGATAATTTCTGTATAGGATTTGCCCATGAGTGAGAGACCATAGGTTCCATATTGGCTCATCCCCACGCCGTGTCCATACCCGCCTCCCGTAAAGATGACGTTAGAAATATCCCCGTCCGTATCCCTTATTATATCCAGGCAAAAGAAAGCGCTTGGTAAAATAGGAAAATCCTTTACTAAGCTGCCGTCAAAGCGATTTATTTCTATAGGATCTTCTTTGGGGATCAGGTTGATTGGCTTTAAAAGCTGCCTGATATTTAGCTCTTTGATAATTTTATATATGCCACTTGTAGTGGAGATTTCCAATTCCATTATATTTCCACCCTGTCCTCTGGTAATGGGGGTAATATTTTGTAGCCGACCGGGATCGTCTGGGATGGGTTGCTGAAAAAATGATCCATCTTTACCCCGAGTGAGGACAAAGTCGGGCTGACTTCTCTGGAGATTGGCCAGATTTTCTTTAATCAGGGCTTCGATCTGTTGTATTTTCATAGTCAGGGTCCAGCGAAAATAGGGTGAAAATTGGTCATAGCCTCGGGGCTCTTTTTCCTTGATAAAAGCTGTAAAGTTTTCTTCATTATTTAGGCTGACAGCATCTCCCACAGACTGGGGCTGTGCAGCCAGATAAGGGATTTCGGTTCCCGGGAAGGATTCATCGGTGCTCCATGTTTCGTGGAAATTAGCTGTATATCCGCAGGAAGTAGAAAAAAACCGTGCATCGATTATCTCACCCTGAAAAACCGGAACCAGACCCCTAGTCTCATCGACTGCCTGCATCGCTATGAGGTATTCCCCAATATTGTTATATACCTGGCTGGCGGTACTATCGTCTACATGGGCTCCAAAACCTGCATACCCTGTAGAGCCCAAGCATCTGGCAGCATAGGAACGGGCAGCGATGGCTTGGACTTTCAGGCTCTCTAACCCAAACTTTACGGGCATTTCGCTTGGTACTACCGAATAGAGATAATCTTCCATATCCACTTCATTGATTAAAACGATGCCGTCTTGACCTTTGGATATTTCAAAAGAACCTTTGTAGGGGGTCCCGGTTAAATCTTGGGATTGTGCTCTTTTTATATTATTGACTACAACATGGTTTCCATTTACGGGGGTGATATACCAGCGATTATGGGAAGAATCCACCAGCTTTTCCTGATGATAAAATAATATGCCCTGATCATCGTCATATCTGAATATAACCTCATCTCCATCGGCTATGTTATAGTGCAAATTATCCACCGGGTTCTCGATATCCAAGCCCTGCGGGCTGGAAATATTGATTTCCGGATGATTCAGGCCTGAAAATTGTGTATTATTAAGGGCAACACGTATTTTATCTTTGGGTCTTTTTGAAAAATCTACGAGGACAGTCAGGGTCGTATTTGTTGGCGATGGAGGACGGAAAAGGGTTATATCGGTGAGGCCAATTGGTAACAAATCAGCCTTCTGATAGACTGGTTGGTTTTCAACCAGATCATAAATGTTCAGCTTTGATTCGATAGGGATGTATCCCAGTGCATAATCCTCTATGTGGTTCTCTGAAGCCGATACTATTTTTTTGAGTCGGATAGGAATCATTGTTTCATAAGCTGCAATATAGTCTGCTATTAAGACAAGGGAGGTAGGGATTCCTACTTCCAAACCAACCTCATCTAAAGGCAAAATTAGGTTCAAGAAGGTTCCTTCTACATCAACTGTATATTGATGGGAGGCGTTATCTATCTTCTCCTGTGAAAGGGGTATTGCTGCATCAACATATGTAGTTTTGGGGAATTCGGTAATAAGCCACCTGTTTTCGAGTTTTGATACCAGAAAGGATACTTGAATCGGTCCTTGGCGGGAAGTAAGGGTTACCGAAACAGTGAAATTACCTCCATCAATTTTATGGGATCCTTTGATTTTGTATCCTTGAATAATACTACCATCTTTTAATACGGATAAAAAGGGATCATTGAGGAGTTCATCTACAACATAATCCTGTAGGGATATCTGCGGGGGTCCACCAGGAAAACTTAAAAACTCTTTTAATAATATTATCCCGGGGTTTTTAATAAAAAAGAATAAGAAAAAGACGATTGCTAAGATTGCAATGACTATAAAGTAAATATAATATCTTTTTAAAAATGGCATTTTTACACCCCCCAAATTTCGCCCTGATTACCTTATAGTATTATAATAACATATATTCTTAGGATACCAGATGATGTTTTTATTTTAAAAGTATGGTGAAGATATAGATTTCATGTTAGAATATTTCTAGAAAGGGTGAGGAGATTTGAAGAGACTTATCTTATCAGCATTGGCCATTATTGTGTTTTTGACAGGTCTGGGCGCAGGCAAGAGTCTTGCTCAAGAGGAGGACATGCTCAATCCATGGATAATCGACGGCTACGACGCTGTGGCTTATATAGATATAGACGGTTCAGCGACCATAGAGGAATATATTACATTTAAGTTTACCAGGGAATTCGATGGCGTATTGAAAAGACAGCTTGATACTACAGGTGCCACTTCCCTAGATGACTTCAGTGTATATAAAGCGGTAGATATCGATCATGAGGATATAACCAAATCCGAATTGGAAGAAATAAAAAAAGATTCTTACAGATTGGCTGCCGACGAGGAGTACGGCATGGTCAACGGTGTTGATATAACCCTTGGTGTAGAGGCTAAAGAGATGACTTTGCTCTACAAATACAAATTGAACGACTTGATTGGTATATATAATGATGGGGCTTTGTTTAATTGGACTTTTATCGATGATAGGGATAATCCTGGTGAAGGCGATATGTCCATAAAGATAGTATTGCCCAAAGGTGTAAATATGGGATCTGTACAGTCCTTTCTCCAAGGCCCTTTATATATTCAAGAGACTGAAGACGATAATATAATTACCTTTGATACAAATCATATTGTGGAGGAGCAGGGTCTAAAGTTATCATTATTATTGCCGGCTTCCCACATATCAGAAGGCCGGAAGAGAATAGAGAATAATATCGCAGGTAAAATTAC
>JAAYSJ010000068.1 GCA_012518395.1 Clostridiales bacterium | reverse complement strand
GATACGCCATTCCATTCATAGAAACTTAACTTTACTACCTGAACTAAAGGCCAGATAATAAATACCCCGACTAATAATAGGGCAGGCAGAATAAACAATATCCCGGAATAGGTTCGCTTGCGTTCAAAGGACGTGTGCTTACCCCTTAACCCTGCACCACCTGTTGTGGTTACATGTTCTTGTTTGATTGGTTTCACCTCAAATCTGATATGGCCTAACCGATGGCCGGATAAACCCACTATTGATGGTTAAAAATTGGGGCAAGGCGTAAAATCCAGCCCGCCCCAATGGATAATACTTATATACCCAAAAATTATTTAATCAAAGGATCTGCCTGCCATAGTGCCTGTATTTCTTTAACAGTATCATCGGCTTTTTTATTACCTGAATATAGATCGTTTAGTAAAGTCTGTACATCATTGTTAACCGTTGATGTTATATTATTAAAGCTCATAGCAAATGCGGTAGCATTTTTAGTTTCTTCACTAAATTCTGCTACTGCGGGAGGCAAAACAGTATGTTCGGATGTCATAGTTGTTAGTACTGGAATCGTGCCCCGGGCATTCTGAATATATTTAAAGTTTTCCGGTTGGAATATCCAGTTAAAAAATAAGTCTCGCGCCTCTTCCAAATCGGGATCGTCTACCTTAGAAACCCCAAAGGAACTTTCAGGTGTGGCTGCCAACCATAGTGGCTTACCTGGATCGTTAAATGGAATCAAAACCATTTTAGCATAACTTTCATCACCTGTTGCTTCGGCTATACCGGCAATAATATTGTTGGCAGTCCAATTCCCGGCTATCGCCATAGCACAGGTTCCATCCGTCATTACAGCTGTAACAGCATCCTCTGAATTAGATGCACTTCCTGTCATCATATACGGGGCTAATTGTCCCAAGCGCTCAGCGACCAAGGGGTAGTCTGTAAGGACAAGTTCTCCGCTACGAATCAGTTCTTCGTAACCCCCCTCCCCAAGTTCGTCCCCAATGACATTAAGCAGAATAGATTCGAAGGGCATCCAAGCAGTTGTGTTTTTATCCCCTGCAACTGTAAGTACTGCTTTATCAGTCTTTTCCTTGATGTCTTTACTACACGCAATAAACTCATCCCAATTCTTCGGTGGCTCTGTCCAGCCCGCCTCCTCAAGAATCTGCATATTTAGATATAATGCATCGAAAGCAGCACCTTGGGTTAAACCAAATAGAACACCATTATGAGTATAAGCTTCCTTATATGACTGGGGGATATCGTTTGCAACATCATATACAGAAAGATCCAATAATATACCCTCGTCAACTAAGTTGTGATAGAATTCAGCAACGTCTGTCTGCATAACAGGGGGTAAGTCTTTAGCAGCTGCATGAGTCTGATGATAGTCTAGCTTATCTTCACCAAGAGAGACAGCCTCAAGAGTAATCCATGGGTATTCATCTTCAAATGATGGTTTTATTTGGTCTTCCCAGGCATCGATAAAGTCAGTCTCAACGATACTTACCTGAAGGGAAACCGGATTCTTGTCACCGGCCTTATCACCATCGTCTGCTGGTTTACTATCTTCCGGGGGTTTTTCGTCCTGGGTAGCAGGCCCTGTCTCCTGAGGTGCTGGGGCTTGCTGTGAACAACCGGCCGCAAATGAAAGTACCATTATGACAGCCACAAGTAAAAATACCAATCTCTTGTTTAGCATCGAATATATCCTCCTTTTTTCTATATATATATCGGATTTTACAATCCGGTATAAACTTTATGGTTTAGTCTTATACATATCAGAAAGCATCTTTGCACGGTCTTTGTAGAGCTTGAACAGCTCTGTATACTTAGCTGAATCTTCAAGATCTGGTTCAATAACCCTTTCCCCCACTCCCAAAGCATCAAAGGCTTCATCAGGTGAAGAGAACAAACCTCCTCCCAATCCGGCCAGCATGGCCGCCCCTATACAGGTGAGATCCGGTATTTCCGGAACGGATATAGGGCGGTTGACTATATTGGCCACTATCTTAAGCCAAATATTACTTTTTGTGGCACCTCCCGAGATTTTTAGACTGGAATCTTTGTATCGTTGGTCAAAAGCCGAAATGGGCCAAATAGTTTGATAGGCAATCCCTTCCATAACAGCCCGAGCCATGTCTATCCTGTCATGGGATAAATCCAGGCCTATAAATGAGGCTTTCGAAGAACCATCGAACAATGGATACCCAGCCCCCATAAAATATGGAAAAAACATTAGACCGCCCGAACCTGGATGGCGTAAAGCAACCTGGGCATCTAATTCTTTATATGTCAATTTTTCTATATTTATATCCTTGTTTACTACGTTTTTAAGAAGCCAATCCAGGCTTATGCCCCCTGTGGGGAGGGAAACGAGGGATCCCCATTTACCAGGAATGGCTGAAACAGATTGTGAAAGGTTATCTCCGAAATTGGGTGAATCCGTCAGCATAGTGAGTACCCATGCTGTACCCGTGCCCAAGAGCATATCGCCACTATTTATGGCCCCTGATCCTATTAAGGCAGCATATTGATCGTGGGCTCCCGAACAAAACATAACATTACCGGTAAGACCTAATTCTTCTTTTGCCTCTTGGGTAAGATAGCCAATGGGCTCTCCCGACGGGATAATTTCCCCCAGTTTTTCTTCTTCAATTTCTATAAAATCAAGTATATCCTTATCATAGGAACCCTTAACAATGTCCGCCAATTGATTGATACCTGCATTGGATAAATCCAGGGCAGCCCGCCCGGTAAGCTTTGCAGAAATATAGTCCGGTACGGAAAGAAATTTATCTGTCCGAGAAAATATTTCTGGTTCATTTTCTCTAATCCATGCAATTTGTAAAGCATTCAACCCGTTGGATAGAGCCCAACCGGTTTTTTCATACATATATGATTGGCCGAACCTATTGGCAAAAGCTTTTGCCTGGATCCCACAGCGCATATCATTCCATACGATGGCAGGGCGCAGTGGATTAAGCTCCCCATCAACGGGTACAAGGGTGCCCCCCTGGACTGACAGGGAAATGGCCGCTACATTATCTTTTGCTTCGGTTCCCGATATTATTGCGCGAACTGTATCTACCACAGCGCCCCACCAGTCTTCCGCTTTTTGCTCGCATTGATTTAAGGCAGGGGTAGTCACAGGGTAACCTTTGTATGAATGGGCAACAATATTGCCCTTTTCCGTAAATAAAATGCTCTTGGTGCCAGTAGTTCCAATATCAATACCAATTAAATATCTATTCATATTTTCCTACTTTCCCATACGGCTGTCTGACATGTATTGTGAAACATAATATGAAATCGTGTACTGGTATTATACAGTGTTAAAAATGATATGTCAACGAAAATATGATGTAAATTGTCTATATGGTGTCTATATATTGATTGAATCGGTCACAACTATAATTAAGCATGTTTCCACAAAGGGATCATCCCATACCTATAGACTCTAGTAAGTCTTTCGCTTTTTGAAAATCAGCCTCCGCTACCATAATATCAGCGCCAAAGTGGGATCCCCCGGTGATTACCCTTGAATATCCTACAGGACCCTTATCCTTTATGATATACGGTATATCGTTATCGTCCAATATACCTTTGACCATACCTAACACTATCTCATTAGAAACCCTTTTAAGCTTTAATATATTAATGTCATCTTTATTATTCATATTTTACCTCATGTTATAAAGTAGAATCCTTCCGTTTCATTATATTGCCTTTTATTTATTATACCATAGATAGAAACCTTAAATCAGTCTCCGCCTTAAGTCGGCAAACATATTTGTTTTTCCCTTCAACCGATTTTTTGACTTGTAAATGCAGGACTAGTAAGATTATTTATAATAGGTTAGGAAATAATGGATTATGAGTAGGAGGGATCCAGATGGACAAATCAACCAATGAAAAGATGCCAATAGATTTGGCAAAGAATATACCCGGACATGATCAAGTCAGTAAAAGATTAGTAGATGCTTCCGAAAGTAACATAGATAGAATTTATGATATGCTGGATAGTTCAGAAAAAGGCAAAACACAGATCCAAGTAAAAGATGCCATGAACCTGTATGGGGAAAACATTGTAGTTTATGACAAGGACAATACCCTATTTAAAAGGCTGATCCAGGCTTTTATAAACCCCTTTACACTGATCCTGATAGCCCTGACCCTAGTATCTGTTTTTACAGATATCATTTTAGTAGAGCCCGGAGAAAAAGATTATACAACAGTGGTAATAATTACAACTTTGGTTCTATTATCCGGAGTCTTGCGTTTTATTCAGGAAACCAGAAGCGGTAACGCAGCGGAAAAATTATTAGATCTGATTGAAACTACAGCTTGCATTGAAAGAATTGAGGATGGCAAGAATGAGATTCCGCTAGATGAAATAGTAGTGGGAGACATTGTACATCTATCTGCCGGCGATATGGTTCCCGCCGATATCAGGATCCTTCAGGCAAAGGATTTATTTATAAGCCAATCGGCTTTGACCGGTGAAAGCATAACCGTGGAAAAAACTCCATCACTTATAAATCCAAAAGGTGCTGCCCTTGAAAGGAGCAACCTGGCCTTTATGGGCACCAATGTTGTCAGCGGGTTCGCAAAGGGCATAGTTGTTTCAGTAGGGTCGGATACCATCTTTGGCGAGATCGCCCAAGAACTTAACAAAGAACCCACAGTCACTACATTCGAGAAAGGTGTAAACTCAGTATCCTGGGTTCTTATAAAGTTCATGCTGGTCATGGTACCCATTGTATTCTTTATCAACGGAATAACAAAAAATGATTGGCTGGGCGCCCTGCTGTTTGCTATTTCCATAGCCATAGGGTTGACACCAGAAATGCTGCCAATGATCGTAACCACTGGTCTGGCTAAGGGTTCCATAGCCATGTCCAGGAAGAAAGTAATTATAAAAAACCTGAACTCAATCCAAAATCTGGGGGCCATAGACATTCTTTGTACCGATAAGACAGGCACCCTTACGGAAGACAGAGTCGTACTCCAATACCATTTAGATATTGACGGTAACAGCGATACCCGGGTCTTAAGGCATGGATTTTTAAATAGCTATTATCAGACCGGGCTAAAGAATTTAATGGATAAGGCTATAATCGATAAAGCTATGGAGCTCAGGAATACAGACGAAAATATAGGGCGAAGCATAACCAGATATACAAAGGTTGATGAAGTTCCCTTTGATTTTGATAGAAGGCGTATGAGCGTAGTGGTAGAGGATGAAACCGGGAAAACCCAGATGATAACCAAAGGTGCCGTTGAAGAGATGCTCACCATCTCCAGCTTTGTAGAATATAAAGGGGAGGTCTTGGAGCTGACGGATGATAAGAAAAATATTGTTTTTGATAAGGTAATGGAATTAAATAATCAGGGAATGAGGGTGTTGGCGGTCTCACAGAAGACCAATCCTTCTCCAGTAGGTGAATTTTCCGTCGCTGACGAAAGTGAAATGGTGTTGATCGGCTTTCTTGCCTTTTTAGACCCCCCAAAAGAAAGTGCCATCGATGCCATAGAGGCATTAAAGGCTCACGGTGTGTCGGTGAAGGTATTGACAGGAGATAACGAAGAAGTTACAAAGAGCGTCTGCAGGCAGATTGGTATAAAATTCGATAAGGTCTATACAGGCTCTGATATTGATGACCTTTCGGATATGGAGTTAGGCGATATAGCGGAAAAAACTACAGTATTAGCTAAACTGTCACCTTCCCAAAAAGCCAGGGTTATAAATGTTTTAAGGGATAAGGGACATTCTGTAGGATATCTGGGGGATGGCATAAATGATGCCCCGGCATTGGAAGCGTCGGATGTGGGTATATCCGTAGATAATGCAGTGGATATTGCCAAGGAATCAGCAGATGTAATACTATTGGAAAAAGATCTATTGGTTCTCGAAAATGGTATTATTGAAGGCAGAAAAACCTATGCCAATATAATTAAATACATTAAGATGACTGCTTCATCCAATTTCGGTAACGTGTTTTCGGTATTGGCGGCAAGCGCCTTTCTACCCTTCTTGCCCATGGCGTCCTTACACCTGATTTTGCTGAATTTGATATATGATATCTCCAGCATTGCCATCCCTTGGGATAATGTAGATGCAGACTTTTTAGAGAGACCCAAAACATGGGATGCCAGCTCGATTACAAAATTTATGTTATGGATCGGTCCTACCAGTTCTATATTCGATATTACGACTTATCTATTAATGTATTATATAATAGCTCCCATGGCAACTGGAGGCCTGCTGTTTCATGAATTGACAGATCCGAAAATGATAGCCTTGTATATTGCAGTATTTCAAGCGGGCTGGTTCGTAGAATCCATGTGGAGTCAGACCCTTGTTATCCATATGATAAGAACGCCAAAGATCCCTTTTGTTCAAAGCCGTGCGTCGACCCAATTGACCCTGCTTACCTTTGCGGGAATAATCGTGCTTACCATTATACCTTTTATCCCCTTTGGAGCATCTATCGGTCTGGCCCCGTTGCCAAAGATATATTTCTTGTATTTAACCATTACAGTAGTTCTCTATATGGCATTGGTAACTGTAGTGAAAAAACTGTACGTGAGAAAATATAAAGAATTAATTTAATAATGTAAAACATACTTGACATCTTGGGAAAGGGATCCTATAATATATGTAAAGAGTGCTTTACATTATATTAAAGGAGGTCATCCCCTTGAAAAAAATGTTCTTAAAAATGGGGTTTAAAAAAGCGGACGAAATGGAGATGAGCATACAGCTAAAAGCAGTTAGATGGGCTTGGTTTTATACCGTTATCTTTCTGGGTGTTTGGTCGGTATATGAACTCTTAAGCGTTGGAAATAATAACGGATTACCTTTTATTCTGCTTATATCACAGAATCTTATCCTAACGTCCTTAGTATTCTACTATAGACGTAAAATGGTAAAGCCAGATAACGGTGAAGACGATGAGGAATAGGATTAAAGAGCTTCGAAAGGCTCGCGGCTTCAGGCAGGTAGACCTTGCCGATAAATCAGGCGTGACCAGACAGACTATTATAGCTATTGAAAACGATAAATATAATCCTTCATTGGAATTGGCTATGAGGCTTGCCAGGTTATTGGACACCACCGTAGAAGAACTTTTTCAACTAGACGACTAAAATAAAACTGTATAGGCTAGACAGGGGGTTTTATATTGGAAACTAAGGGACAAGTATTACAAAATGCCTTTAAATCTGCCTTTCCTCACACTGTTCCAATTCTTGCGGGGTTTTTATTTTTGGGTATGGCTTATGGGGTATATATGAATATTTCAGGCTTTAGCTTTGTCTATCCTATGCTAATGAGCCTGACCATCTTTGCCGGTT
>JAAYSJ010000067.1 GCA_012518395.1 Clostridiales bacterium | reverse complement strand
TTCTTTTAAGGCAGGATCATTCTTGCCTTTGTTTGCCGTAGGCTATTTTACCTATAATCTTCAATTTCCAAGGTGCAGGTGACTCATTTTCGTAGCAAAGAACATTTTATGCAACAGTACTGATATTGAATGTTAACAAACCTATTGACAAAATATCCATAGGGTGATAACTTATAATAAGCATTAGCACTCATTAAGGGAGAGTGCTAACAGATGGGGGTGATATTCATGGATTTAGGGGAAAGGAAATTGCATATATTGCAAGCCATTATTGATAATTATATAATTTCTGCAGAACCTGTAGGTTCCCGTACAGTGGCAAAGAAATTCGATATAGGTATAAGTTCTGCAACTATAAGAAATGAGATGGCAGATTTAGAGGAAATGGGCTATTTAGAACAACCCCATACTTCTGCAGGACGTGTACCCTCTGATAAGGGCTATAGGCTTTATGTTGATCGGCTTATGAAATCCAAGGGATTAAGTCCCGCCGAGGCAGATTATATTAAAAATTTGTACGATGAAAAGGCCAGACAGATAGAGCAGATTATCTTCCAGACCTCGAAGATTATATCCGATATTACCGATTATACTACCTTTATTCTAGGTCCCCAGTTGGATCAAGTTCTAATAAAACATATTCAGCTGGTTCCTATGGGTAATAATTGCGCCCTTTTGGTTATAGTAACCAATGCCGGCACGATAAAGGATTCTATAATCACTATCCCTGATAGTATTAGTGAAGATGACCTCTACAGGTTCTCAAATATGCTTAATGAAATGTACAGAGACCAGTGTCTGGGGAGTATAAGCCTGCGCCCTTTGATTAAAGTCAGGGAAAGTATGGCTCAAAACCAAGAATTTTTTAATTCATTGGTAGATGTCCTTACCGATAGCATAGAAATTAAGGGTTCACGGGAATTATACCTTGGTGGAACCACAAATATATTCAAGTTCCCTGAGTATCGGGATATAGTTAAGGCCAAAGAGTTTTTAGATCTTATGGAACAAAAGGATCTTCTATATAAACTTTTAGCCCATTTTAAGGGAAACGGTGTATCAGTAACCATTGGTGAAGAAAATCAGTACCGGGAACTTCAGGACTATAGTATAGTTACTACCGCCTATAGTGTAGGAGGCCATGTCTTGGGTACTCTTGGCATAATAGGCCCTACACGTATGGAGTATTCCAAGGCGGTATCCGTAATGGACTTCATGGGTAAAACTCTCAGCAGATATCTAACCCAGCTGTTTGTAAAAGAATAGCAGCTTTTTGAATTCAGGAAAGGGATCAGATATGTTTTGCACCATAGGACTTTATAGAACATTATTGGTGTAAAAGATATAAACGATGCGAAGAAGGGAGATGAATTTAAGTGGGAAAGGATTTGGTAAAAGATAATCAATTTGAAGATAATACCCAAAATGATTCTTCGGTTAATGATGAAGATGATGTAGATAGAATATCCAGATCCGAGGATGGAGAGGATACGAGCCTTACTAAACCAGAAGAAGAACTAGCTAAGGTTATAGAAGAACGGGATAAATATCTGGCAATGGCTCAACGAATCCAAGCAGATTTTGACAACTACAAAAAACGCAACAAGACCTCTATTGCTGCAGCCTATAATGATGCCGAACTGGAAACAGTGGGGAAGTTTTTACCGGTGCTAGATAATTTACATAGAGCGCTGGACATATCAGGGGAAAAGGGTTCGTCTCATGCCGAGGCCATTTGCAAAGGTGTGGAAATGGTAACTAAACAGTTTACAGATATTCTGGAAAAGATGGGTATAACTGAAATCGGTGGTGAAGGTGAGCCCTTCGATCCAATGTATCATGATGCGGTAATGAGTGTTGAAGCTGAAAGCGAGGAAGAAAAGAATACTGTGACAGAAGTTGTGCTCATGGGTTATAAAACTGAGGATAAAGTTATTAGATACAGTATGGTCAAGGTGGCCAATTAAATAATAAAAATTACTATATATGTTGCGAAAGAGATTTATTGTTTCAAATCAGCAAAAGCATCTGATTTTGAACAAAAGTAATGTATTTTTTTCAACATATGAATTAGGGAGATGTTTTGCATAATGATTCTTAAAATGCAAAATATTTAATGCAAGACATATAGTTAGGAGGAAAAATTATGAGTAAAATTATAGGTATAGATTTGGGTACTACCAACTCATGCGTTGCCGTTATAGAGGGGGGAGAGCCTATTGTCATACCCAATGCTGAGGGCAATAGGACCACCCCTTCAGTTGTTGCATTTTCCAAAACAGGGGAGAGGCTGGTAGGGCAGGTAGCTAAAAGGCAGGCTATTACAAACCCAGACCATACCATCATGTCTATTAAAAGGGATATGGGAAGTGATAGAAAAATTAGGATCGAAGACAAAAACTATAGCCCCCAAGAAATATCAGCTATGGTTTTAACAAAGATGAAACAGGAAGCTGAGGGCTACTTAGGCGAGACAGTAAGCCAGGCTGTTATTACGGTACCCGCATACTTCAGTGATAGTCAGCGCCAAGCTACCAAGGATGCTGGTGTTATAGCAGGCTTGGAAGTTATGCGTATTATTAATGAGCCTACGGCTGCGGCATTGGCTTATGGTCTTGATAAAGAAGGCAACCAAAAGATTTTGGTTTACGATTTGGGTGGAGGAACCTTTGACGTTTCCATAATGGAAATTGGCGATGGTGTTTTTGAGGTACTGGCCACCAGAGGAAATAATCGTTTGGGTGGCGATGATTTTGACCAGAGGGTTATGGATTATTTGGCAGATGAATTTAAGAAAACCGAGGGAATCGACCTTCGGATGGACAAAATGGCTTTGCAAAGACTTAAGGAAGCCGCAGAAAAAGCCAAGATAGAACTTTCCGGTGTGCTGACGACCAACATAAATCTTCCCTTTATAACAGCTGATGCTACGGGACCAAAACATTTGGATGTTACTCTGACCAGAGCCAAGTTTGAGGAGATGACCGCTGATTTAGTAGAAAAGAGTATGGCACCTTTAAGGGAGGCATGAAAAGACTCAGGCCTTTCAGCAAATGAAATAGATAAGGTTATTTTGGTAGGTGGATCTACCAGAATTCCGGCAGTACAGGAAGCCGTTAAGAAAGTGACTGGAAAAGAGCCGCACAAGGGTATTAACCCTGATGAATGTGTAGCTATAGGGGCAGCTATTCAAGCGGGAGTACTGGGTGGAGACGTAAAAGACGTTTTGCTATTGGATGTTACCCCGCTATCCCTTGGGATTGAGACTTTGGGTGGGGTATCTACCAAGTTAATTGAAAGAAATACTACTATTCCAACCAGAAAGAGCCAAACATTTTCTACTGCAGCCGATGGACAGA
Source organism: Clostridiales bacterium (assembly GCA_012518395.1). Lineage (GTDB taxonomy): Bacteria > Bacillota > Clostridia > Caldicoprobacterales > UBA3941 > JAAYSJ01. The sequence continues at coordinate 20,233 of JAAYSJ010000067.1, read as the reverse complement.
CCAGTGTTGAAATACACGTTCTGCAGGGTGAGCGTGAGATGGCTGCGGGTAATAAAACCTTGGGTAGATTTATTCTTGACGGTATCCCACCGGCACCTAGAGGTGTACCACAAATTGAAGTAACCTTTGATATAGATGCCAACGGTATAGTAAATGTATCCGCTAAGGATATGGGCACTGGTAAGGAGCAGAAGGTTACTATTACAGCATCTACCAACCTTTCAGACGATGAGATTGATAAGGCTGTTAAGGAAGCAGAAAGATTTGCAGAAGAAGACAAACGAAGAAAAGAAGAGATTGAGATAAGAAATAACGCAGATTCTCTGGTATATACCTCTGAAAAGACTATTAAAGACCTGGGGGATAAGCTAAGCGATTCAGATAAGTCAGCCATCCAGACAGAAATCGATGCTGTTAAGAAAGCGTTGGAATCTAACGAAACTGATAATATCAAAACAGCCACTGATAGGCTGACCCAGGTTTCTCAAGAAGTTTTCGGACGCGTCTATCAGCAGCAAGGAGCCCAGGGTGGAGAAGAACAAAATGGATATACTCAAGCCTCACAGGATGATGATGTAGTAGATGCAGACTATGAGGTTATGGACGACGAATAATAAATAGTGTATAATCATAAAAAAGCCAAAGCCATTGAGGCTTTGGCTTTTCTGGGTATATATATTAAATAATTTGTAAAAGCAGGGTGAAATGGGACTTGGCAAAAAGGGATTATTATGAGGTGTTAGGTGTCAATAAAGATGCCACAGAAGGTGATATAAAAAGCGCCTTTAGAAAACTGGCTAGAAAATATCATCCGGATGTTAATAAAGATGACCCCCAGGCAGAAGAAAAATTTAAAGAATTGAATGAGGCTTATAGTGTACTAAGCGATCCAAAAACCAGATCTGAATATGATCAATTTGGGCATGCAGGGGCAGCAGGGCAGGGCTTTGGTGGCTTTGACTTTGGGGGCTTCGATTTTGGCGGCTTCGGTGGTGGCTTCGGAGATATCTTTGATACGATTTTTGGCAGCGAAGGTTTTGGTGGCAGGCGAGGCAGTGGCAGACAAGGCCCCTTAAGGGGTTCGGATATGAGATATAATCTCACAATTAGCTTTGAGGAAGCAGCCTTTGGAACTACCAAGGAAATTGAAATAGCCAGGCATGAGGTTTGCGACGAATGTGGGGGCAGCGGGGCTTTAAAGGGAACCCAGCCTGAAACATGCTCTAAGTGTAGTGGAGCCGGTGAGATTTCTTATAGTCAGAATACTGCTTTTGGACGATTTGTAAATGTCAGAGCATGTGATCGTTGCGGGGGAGAAGGTACGACAATATCCAAACCCTGCACTAAATGTAACGGCAGGAAGAAAATTAGGAAGATCAAAAAGATCAGTTTGAATATTCCTGCAGGTATTGACAATGGTCAGGCTATTACCCTTCGCGGCGAAGGTGAAGCAGGGGAGAGAGGAGGTCCATCAGGAGACCTTTATGTATACGTAACAGTAAAACCCCATGCTTTGTTTGTCAGGGAAGGTTATGATATTCATTGTGAGGTGCCAATTACCTTTGTACAAGCTGCATTGGGGGACAACATTGAAGTCCCTACCTTGGGCGGAAGGGTTAAATATAAGATTCCCGAGGGGACACAGACTGGTACGGTTTTTAGACTCAAAAATCAGGGTGTACAAAGGCTGAGGTCAAGTTCTAGGGGAGATCTTTTTATCAAAGTGAATATTGATGTACCAAAAAGACTGAGGGAAAAGCAAAAGCAATTACTACGCCAGTTTGAAGATGAAACAAAGGGTAAAGAATATTACGAACAGAAAAAATCCTTTGTTGAAAAAATGAAGGATGTTTTTGGTGTCTGAGGTGAGATCGGAATTGGATTGGACTGAGGTGACCATCGAGACCACTTCTGAGGGTGTGGAGGCAATTACGGAAGCATTATATGAGGCGGGGGTTAAGGGCGTTCAAATTCATGATCCCCATGATATTGAATTATTAAGATCAGATAAGGGTGACTGGGATTGCATCGAAGAATCCCTTTTGATTAAAGGCAGAGATGTGCTGGTAAAAGGATATCTAGCAAATAATCAATCAGTTGATGAGAATATCCATATTATTAAAGATAGGCTCCGTTGGCTAATAAGGCAGGATTTGGGTATAGACCTGGGCTCTGGGGCCCTCACAATAACAAATGTAAGGGAAAATGATTGGGCCAATAGTTGGAAAAAGCATTTCAAGCCACGAAAAATCGGGAAATTCATTGTGATAAAACCAAGTTGGGAAAACTATTTACCTTTGCCAGGTGAGATTGTCTTGGAAATGGATCCCGGCATGGCCTTTGGTACAGGAACCCATGAGACTACCATATTGTGTGTAAAAGCCCTGGAGGATAGGGTTAATAACGGTATCCATCTCTTGGACGTTGGCTGTGGAACAGGTATTCTAGCCATAGCAGGCTTATTGCTGGGGGCTGATCGTGCAGTGGCGGTAGATAACGATATAGATGCAATAGATTCTACTCGTAAAAATGCTTTAAGGAATGGTATTGATAATAGAATGAATATAATTCACGGAAATCTTATGGAAAACGTTAATGGGCGATTCGATATAGTGGTATCAAATATAATCGCAGATACAATAATATTTTTGGTTGGTAATATTAAAAAATTTTTAGTATCAAAGGGAATTTTCATAGCATCCGGTATAATACTAGACCGAATCGATGATACTGTCACCGCCATCAAGAAGGCAGGGCTGACTCATATGGAGACTGTGACTATGGGTGAATGGGCATCGGTGGTATGTCAAAATGAATAGGTTTTTTATAGAACCAGCCGAAATAAACAATTCCACTACATTTATAACAGGGAATGATGCAGGCCATATTCTGCGGGTATTAAGACTTGCCATTGGAGACAAGATTGAGCTTTGCGATGGGACAGGTATGGATTACCTCGGGGAAATTGTGGAGATTGGAAAAGAGTGCTTAAAGGTAAAGCTAGGGGAAGGAAACCCTTCTCTAGGCGAACCCACTCTTAAGGTCACCATATTTCAGGCTCTCCCCAAAGGAAGCAAAATGGATTTGATAATACAAAAAACTGTTGAACTGGGGGCCAACACCATAGTGCCCCTTAAAACTGTCAGAACAGAAGTTAATTATTCGGATCAGAAGAGACTGGATAAGAAAGTGGCAAGGTGGCAAAAAATTTCTCAAGAGGCAGCAAAGCAAAGTAGGAGGGGGATAATTCCTATTGTAAAAAAACCTATAGATTTTGATGAGCTATTAAAAACGTTTTCCTTTTCAGCAAAGTTGCTGCTATGGGAGGGGAAAAATGCTATGGGAATCAAAGGTTACCTGGAAAATTTAAGCCATAAGTCTTGGGCAAATGATAATAAGGATATGGGCTTAGTAATTGGTCCTGAAGGCGGATTCGATAACAATGAAGTAGAGTTGGCTAGAAGAAATGGCTGGGATATTATTTCTATGGGATCCCGCATATTGAGAACTGAGACAGCGGGGTTGGCAGCCCTTGCTGCAATAATGTCCTATATGGGGGAGATGGAATGAAATTAGGGATTAACGAGAAGGTAGCTTTTTGTACTTTAGGTTGTAAGGTTAATCAATATGATACTCAGGCTATGCAGGAAGAGTTTCTCTTGGCTGGATATGAGGTTGCTGAATTTGACGATTTTGCCGATGTCTATGTGATAAATACTTGTACCGTGACCAATATGGGCGATAGAAAGTCCAGACAGATGATCCATAGGGCTAGTAAATTAAACCCCGAGGCTGTAATTGCTGTAGTAGGGTGCTATGCACAGAGGGCACCCAAGGAAATAATTGATATTCCAGGCGTCGATCTGGTTCTAGGGACCAGGGATAGGGTTAAAATTGTAGAATATATTAGGTTAGTTAAAGAATCCGGTAAACCTGTAAATAAGGTTCAGGACATTATGGATTCCAAAGTATTTGAGGAAATGCCCATAACAACTTATTTTGATAAAACCAGGGTATCTTTAAAGATTCAAGAGGGTTGCGACCGGTATTGCTCATATTGCATTATTCCATACACACGAGGCCCTATAAGAAGCCGTAAACCTAGGGATGTCATAGAGCAAGTCCATAGCCTGGTAGATTCTGGTTTACAAGAGTTTGTACTGACCGGGATACATTTAGCCTCCTATGGTAAAGATTTAAATGGGGAAAGTCTTCTATCACTTATTAAAGAATTGGATGCTATTGAGGGTCTTAAAAGGATCAGGCTGGGTTCACTGGAACCCACTTTTTTGGATGATAACTTTGTCCATGCTGCCCGGGATATACCAAAGCTATGCAGACATTATCACTTATCACTACAAAGCGGTAGCGACCTTACCTTAAGAAGGATGAACCGCAGGTATAATACTGCGCAATATAGGGAGACAGTGGAAAGGCTTAGAAAGCATATCCCTTTGGTAGCTATAACTACAGATATTATGGTTGGATTTCCTGGTGAAACTCAAGAGGAATTCGAAGATACATTAAAATTTACGCGAGATATAGGTTTTAGTAGGATCCATGTGTTTAAATATTCTGTAAGGGAAGGGACAGCTGCAGCAAGATACAGGGATCAGGTACCAGGGAAGATTAAAGAGAACCGCAGTCGTCAGCTCATAAGTATTGGGAAGGATATGGAGATTGCCTATATGAAATCCTTAACAGGCAGAGTTGAGTCAGTTCTATTCGAAGAGGAATGCAAGGATAAACAGGGCTGGTATGAGGGATATACTGATCATTATGTTAGGGTTGCAGTGCCCGGGGGCTCTGTTTTGTATGGATCTATAAAACCAGTTCTATTAGAAGAAATTAATAATGGCAAGATATTGGGGTCATTTCTAACACCTTAGAAGATGTATATAAATATAAAATGTTGGTGACACAGCAGTATTGCCCAAGCATAGAAAAAACCCTATGAGAAAAAAGGGGTTTAGGGCAAGGATGTAGAATATATAAAGTAGGTTATAAGGAGGTAGTGAGGATGTCCGATAGCCATAATTGTATTTTTTGTAAAATTCTAGACGGTGAAATTCCTTCTAATAAGGTTTATGAAGATGATAGGGTGTTGGCCTTTCATGATATCGCGCCTAATGCGCCTGTTCATGTATTGGTTATTCCTAAAGAGCATATTCCCTCATTAAATTTTGTAGATGAAAGCAATAATGTGCTTATTGCCCATATCGTGGCATTGATTCCTAAATTAGCGAGAGGGCTTGGTGTTAGCGAATCAGGCTATAGGGTAGTAATAAATTGTGGTGAAGATAGTGGGATGGCTGTAGAACATCTTCATTTTCATATTTTAGGTGGGCGACATTTACCTCAAAAATTAGGGTAGCTTGTTATTTTCAATATTGACATTAGGAAAAACACTGCGCTATAATAGAGTAGTTGCTGCTGCAACATTTCTTTATAAGTGTCTCACCGTTGTAAGACAGGGTAATTGTTCCGGCGGAGGGAGGGAAAGCAAGTGTCTGAGATTAAAGTGGGGGAAAATGAATCCTTTGAAAATGCTTTAAAACGTTTTAAACGTCAATGCGCCAGATCAGGAGTTTTAGCCGAGGTCCGCAAAAGGGAGCACTACGAAAAACCCAGTGTAAGGCGTAAAAAGAAATCCGAGGCAGCCCGTAAGGCGGCTAGGAAGAGAAGAAAATATTAAGGTCTTATACCCGCATGTATTAGGTGCGCGGTTTTTGCAGATGCATATATTTAAATTGTTAATTATTAAAACATGAACCCTATGAAGAGATAGGCAGCAAAATACTATAGAATTGAATAGCTTTTTAAGCCCAATGCTTGCATTGGGCTTTTCTATTATTCTTGGATACATTTACCACCAACAAATTCACAGAAAATAATGAAAATTCCTTGGTATTATAGTACAATATATTTGTGTATATATAATAGAATATATTTATGTATATTATAGTACAAATTTACGTTTTAAGATCAGCTGGTCTTTCGATTTAGTCTAATAATTTTGTATCTCCTTTGACATAGAATTCAAGATCCTATTAATGCTAGATTGATTAGAATAATACAATTGGTATCGGCTATATGGAAACCATAATAAACGGGGGCGTGTTCTTAAATGGATGGTGGCATCAGGTATATGCTATTTTTTTTAATTTTATTAATACTGATGACCATAGGTGGTAGTTATCAGAAGACTAAATTTGTTTATGAATACATAGAGCAACCGTTAATAGAGGAAGTGCCCCTATCTAGGACTCTGGAGCGGCCAAAGCTGGAGGTAATATCTGGGGAAACTAATGCTCATAAACCTGCGGATGAGCTGATCGTTATGACCTTCAATATCTGCCATGGGGTTAACCGTGAGGGGGAAGAATCTTTGGATCTCTTGTCAGACGTTATAAGGGATACGGGGGCCCAGATTATCGCCCTTCAGGAAGTAGACAGTTTTATGCCCCGTTCGGGGTTTAAGGATCAAGCTAGAATAATTGCCGAATCCTTGGGTTATTATTATGTTTTCGGCGAGACCATCAGTATCCTGGGGGTAAAGTACGGAAATGCTATCTTGAGCCAGTTCCCCATTCTTGAACACGAAAATATTAAGTTGCCCGGGAGCCATATTGAAACTCGCGGTCTGCTAAGTGCGGTAATTGATATAGAAGGTGATATGTGTGAGGTATATACCACACATTTAGGTCTTAATGCAAGGGACAGGGAACAGCAAATCAGAGCCATTAATAGCAGGATTGAGGAATCAATTTATCCTTTTATACTAATGGGTGACTTTAACGGACAACCTTTAAATGAGGAGATGAAGGAATTGTCACCTGTACTATCGGATATAGCGGCAGTGACTCAAACGGAAAGTCTAAATACCTTTGCTTATTATAGCGATTATCCTAACACCCGTATAGACAGAATATATGTAAGCAATAACATAGGGGTTATACGTCATTATGTTAAGGACTCTGGGATATCCGATCATCTTATGGTCTTGGGTGTTGTATCTATTAATATAGGGCTAAAAGGAGGACTTATCGCCTCAACGGGGAATAATAATAGATAAGGCTGAATTACATTATATTTTCTAGGAAGGGTATGCAGTCATGAAAAGGATTATGATATTGGCCTTGGTATTGTTGTCTATGCTGGGAACATTTTTGGCTGTAACAACGGGTTCATGGGCGGAAAGTGGTAGAATCATATATGTTATCCCTGTAAGCGGGGAAATCACCCCTGCAATGGCTGCATTTTTTAAGAACGGGATAAGTAAAGCTAAAGAATTAGGCGCTGATGCAATATTAATAGAGATTTCTACCCTAGGGGGACGGGTAGACGCCGCTTTTGATATAAAACGGACTATTGAGGAGTCTGAAGTACCTGTTATAGTATATATTGGCGACCGGGCATTATCTGCTGGAGCCCTTATATCGATAAGTGCCCCCCGGATTATTATGGCTCCTGGAAGCCATATAGGTTCTGCAGAACCTATACCATACAGTATCAAGGCAGTTGCAGCCATTAGGGGGGAGTTTGAGGCGACTGCAGAGCGAACAGGCAGAGACAAATCTATAGCAGCGGCTATGGTTGATAAAGATGTGGTGGTAGAGGGAATTTCACCTTCAGGATCCCTGTTGGATATTACTGCCGAAACCGCTAAAGAATATGGTTATGCAGAAGAAGTGCTAAAGGGCAGGGCAAATGTACTTAACTACCTTGGTTTTACGAAAGCTACGATAGTGGAAGACCATCCCGACCCGATAGTAGGATTGGCATTATTCCTTGCCAGGGGTAATATATCCTCACTGTTGCTCACAGTGGGTATTATTGCAATCATTATTGAGATACTATCACAGGGTTTTGGTTTGGCGGGGATTATTGGCATAGCCGCCTTATCCTTATATTTTGGTGCTAACTTTATTGTGGGGTATTCTCAATGGTGGCCAATTATGATTTTTGCATTAGGTATTATTTTATTGGTTATAGAAGCGTTTATTCCCGGGTTTGGGATTGCTGGTATTAGCGGTATAAGCGCAATGGTGATTGGGATAGTTTTTGTGGCCCCTGATCCTTTGAAGGGTCTGAAAAACTTAGGTATTGCCCTGGTGTTGGTCATAATATCTGCACCAGTGATTGGCCACTATTTCAATCGGTTGGGCGCCTTTAAAAGCTTTATTCTCTCTGATACCATTGTTGACAAATTAAGTGATAAGGATGAGAATAAAGAAGGAAGGCTCCTTGGAAGCAAAGGGATAGTACTCACAGACTTGAGACCTTCAGGGATCGTGGATGTGGATAACAAAAGAATAGATGCTCTATCCCGGGGTGAATTCATTGAAACCGGTACTCCCATTCGAGTTGTAGAAGATAGGGGCCTATCGGTGATAGTGGAGGAAGATAAGAACGATAATATATAGATTCAGGGAGGTAGGATAATATGCCCCAATTGTTTATTATTATAATAATTGTATCGGTCGTTATAAATTTTGTAAAGTTTGTAAATAAGTCTAGGCAGGTGCAGACGAAGGGAATCCCAGGCAAAGGATTGCCTGGATCCCAAGGAGCCGGGTCGTTAAGTGGCAGCCCCCAATGGGTAGCCCCAGAATTAATATTCAATGATAATGCCCAGGCGCAAGAGGATCCAGGGACGCTTAAGGCTGAACCGCGATCTAAATCCGGGATAAGTTCACCAATGCGCAGACAGGTACAAACTATGCAGAAAACCAATATGGTGTCCAGACGAGTGTTGTCAAACATGACTCGTGCAAAATTGGTAGAAGGGATTATTTTATCCGAGATTCTAGCTCCTCCAAAAAGCAAAAGATCAGGGGTGAGGTAAAGAATCCAGCCTATATCATCACATTTATAATGGAAACTAGAATGATGAGTTCATTCTAGTTTTTTTGTTTCCTGCATAGGAATATACAGTAACCGCTATAACAATTTTGAGGGGAAGTTTCCATGAAGAAAAAGAAGATGGTTGAGATTAAATCTACAGTATCAGAAATGTTCGAGCTCCCCAAGGAAATCACTTTAGATATGCCCAAGATCAACCTAATAGGCAATGGTCAGATGCTTGTAGAAAATCATAGAGGGATAATTGAATACACCCCCGAGCTTATACGGGTGAATTCTACAGTTGGGGTAATCAGGATTCAAGGCAATGAATTAAGTTTGCGCAATATAGGCGCTGAAGATATTATGATATCCGGGCATATAAAGTCCATGGAGTTTATCTAAAGCTTAGATAATCGTCATCAACAGGGGTGAAGAGTTTGTTGTTTCTAAAAATATGGGATTTTCTATTAGGCTACCTGGTTATAAGGGTAGAAGGTCTCTCGTTGGAAAAATTCATTAACCTTTGTATCAGCAGGGGCATAAAATTGTGGGGGATACGGAGGATTGGCTATACATCCCTGACTACCAAGATCCGGATTAAGGGGTTCAAAGCTTTGCCACCAATTCTACGTATTATAAAATGCAAAGTTAGGATTGTTCATAAGAAAGGCTTTCCCTTTCTAATAAACAGGTTTAGACATAGAAAAATGTTGTTGGTAGGTTTACTGATTTTTTTGGTTCTTCTCTATGGATTATCTTCATTTATATGGTCTGTGGAGGTAGAAGGGTCGAAAAATATCAATACCGATTTGATTTATAGGCTCTTAAAAGAAAAAGGCGTGAAAACCGGTGTGTATAAGGGTATGCTAAACCTATGGGATATTGAAAATGAAATGCTTATAGAAGTACCAGAGATATCCTGGATCAGTATAGAATTTAAGGGAACCAAGGCCATTGTTAAGGCAGTGGAAAGAGTCAATCCCCCCGAGCTGATCGATAAAAGTATACCGTGCAACATAATCGCATCAAAGGACGGAATTATTGACAAGTTGATTATAATGGAGGGGGAAGCGGCAGTCGGGATAGGTGATACTGTAACAAAAGGCAAGCTTCTTGTCAGCGGTATCATTGAACATGAGGATACGAGGATTGTGCGGTATGTCCATTCAAGGGCAAATGTATTGGCAAGGGTTTGGTATGAGGGGAGAGGTTGGGCTGATTTTGAAAGTGTCGTAAAAGTCAGAACGGGGGAAAAATTGAGTTATAAATTTTTGGAGACAAGAAATTGGGAGATCGGGGCGCATAATAAGGAAATTCCCTTTGAACACTATGAGACAGAGGATCGGAGGGAATTGATACCCATATTGGGAGATTTGATGGGCTTAACTTGGCTAATAAGGGATTATTATGAGCTCGGGATCAATCATGATATTGACAAAGCCGATTTGGCCAAAGAATTGGCATCGAAAGGGGCTATGACTGATGTTCTTAAAAAGATTCCCAAAGATGCGAATATTATTGACAAAAAGTTCAATTACGATATTATAAAGAATGAGGGCTGCAAAGCCTTGGTATATATCGAAGTCCTGGAGGATATTGCAGAGCAGGTAGAATTGTCGATAAATTAGGAGGATACCTTTTGGGAGATAAACAGAAGAAAAGTTCAATCAACATTAGTAATCTCAGCCATATGATGGAACTTTTCGGAAAGTTCGATGAAAATATAAGATTGTTGGAAGAGGAGCTTAAAGTCCAAATCATTACAAATCATACAGAATTGTTGATCTCAGGCGATAAAGAGTCTGTAGATGTAGCCCATATGATTTTGGATAAGCTCCTAAGTGCCATAGAAGATGGTGCCAGAATTGATAAAGGCAGGGTAAAGTATCTTATTTCCTTAGTAAAGGATGGGGAAATAGACCAGATAGGGGAACATATGGGGGACTTGGTATACGTCACCTACAAGGGTAAACAGATCAAGAGCAAAACCATAGGACAAGCCCGTTATATAAAAGCCATGAGAGCAAATGATATTGTTTTTGGCATAGGACCTGCAGGAACGGGAAAGACATATCTTTCCATGGCTATGGCGGTAAATGCTTATAAAAACAAAACGGTAAGCAGAATAATCCTGACTAGGCCTGCTGTAGAAGCAGGGGAGAAACTTGGGTTTTTACCCGGTGACCTACAAAATAAAGTTGATCCTTATCTAAGACCTCTTTATGACGCTCTTCATGATATGATGGGGCTGGATACATATACCAGGCTAATTGAGCGGGGAGTAATTGAGGTAGCACCTTTAGCCTATATGCGTGGCAGAACATTGGATGATGCATTTATAATTTTAGACGAGGCTCAAAACACAACCTTAGAACAAATGAAGATGTTCTTGACGAGATTGGGTATAGGGTCTAAAGCAGTAATAAACGGAGATATCACACAGATAGATCTGACCTTGGGGGCGAAATCAGGATTGGTTGAAGCTCTCGATGTGCTCAAGGATATTAATGGAATAGGTTTTGTCTATCTGACCCATAGGGATGTAGTTAGGCATGAACTGGTTATGTCTATCATAAGGGCGTATGACGATTACCATAAAAAAGGACTTCCGCTAAATAAGGGGGAATAAAGGTGAATAGGGTCGGATTGAGCAGGGAAAACGTTACGCCTACAAAGCAGTTTATAAGCATATTCCATGGCGCCAAGACTTGGGGTATTGTGCTGGCTGTACTCAATTTCGGATTAATCTTTATGGTTCTTCTATACAGCATTTTGCCCAAGCAATATTCCTTAAAGGTGGGAGATATACTTCAAAATCCAATTAGCGCTACTAGGGATATAGAGGATACCATAGCGACCCAACGACTTAAGGAAGCTGCCAGGGATAACGTATCCCAGATATACCGATTTGATCAGCATATAACCGAAAGCGTTATTATAGAAATAGAGGATACCTTTGACCAGATAGACAAGGCTAGACAATTAGTATTAAACAGATTTGAGGATTATAAACAGGAGCTTAAGAATCAGCAAGAAAGCCTGGAAACCACCGAGGACGTACCGATCCCGGGGGAAGAAGATACTGAATCGAATACTTCCATAGAGCCACTAGAACCCGACCCTGACGAAATCTTAACTGACCAATTTATTGGGGAAATAAAAAAAGATTTTCCTATTATGCTGTCTAAAGATGAGATAATGACTTGTCTAAATGCAGACGTTGAAGAATTAAATCAGCTTAGGGATCAATTATTGGGAACCCTTAGGGGATTGATGGAATTGCATATTAAACAGGATAACTTGTTAGAAGCAAAGAATGCCTTAAGGGAGGACATGATGTCCCTGCCTGTATCCAATGAGCTAAGGATTCTAGGCACTACTATTGGTGTGTCTTCGCTAAAGCCCAATATGCTTCTTGATGAGACAGCTACCCAGGAAGAAAGAGAAAGGGTAGCCAGCAATGTTGATCCAGTCATATATAAAAAAGATCAATATATTGTCCAGGCAGGTCAGCCTGTTACCGAAGAACAATATCTTATGCTCCAGACTTTAGGATTGTTGAAAGAAGATAAGGTAAACATCCCCATTGTATTAGGGACGGGTATATTTTTATTATTGGTAGAAGTAATTGTAATCATTTATCTGATTACTTTTGAAAAACGCACCTTGAAGAATCCAAAACATCTCATGCTCATCAGTCTGATTACTTGGGCCGTTTTGGGTTTAGGTATAGTAACCGGCGGGTTGCACCAATACCTGATACCTGCCGCCCTGGGATCAATGTTATTAACAATATTGATTGGATCATCAGTCGCAGGGATAATGAATATAGCTTTAGCCGTTTTGTTTGGGATAATGTCTGACAATGGTTTAAATGTAGCTGTTATGACCATTCTTGGGGGAATAACTGGGATTTATATGTGTAGCAGGGCTGAACAGAGAAACTCCCTAGTATGGGCAGGAGTAGGCGTTAGTTTCACAAATCTATTGTGTATCTTCGGTATTGAGATTGCAAGCTCAGGAAACTGGTATAGTGCCTTAAATATGTCGGCTTGGGGCATAGGGAGCGGCCTCCTTTCCGGGATCTTTCTCCTCGGAACTCTTCCTGTATGGGAAAACTTGTTTGGAATCGTCACCCCTATAAAATTGGTTGAACTAGCAAACCCTAACCACCCTGCTTTGAAACGGCTATTAATGGAAGCGCCCGGGACCTACCACCATAGTATCATAGTAGCTAACCTGGCAGAAAATGCAGCCGATGCAATAGGTGCGGATGGCTTGTTGACCCGGGTGGGGGCTTATTATCATGATATTGGTAAGCTTAAGAGACCCTTTTACTTCAAAGAAAATCAAATTGCTAGTGGGAATCCCCATGACAAACTGAGCCCTACCTTAAGTACCCGGATTATTACCTCACATACTAAAGATGGAATTGAGCTAGCCAAGAAATACAAGGTTCCCAAGGTAATTCAGGATTTTATTCTCCAGCACCACGGTACTACAACAGCGGCTTATTTTTATCATAAGGCTTTGGAATCAGATAAGGATGGTAGGGTGAATCAGGAGGATTTTAGATATTCCGGACCTAAGCCTAAGACCCGGGAGACGGCTATTGTTATGATGGCGGACACTGTTGAGGCCGCTATTAGGGCTTTACCTGATCCCACTCAAGGTAAGGTAGAGGGGTTGATTCGAAAGCTAATTAAAGGCAAATTAGATGATGGTCAGCTAGACGACTGTCACCTTACCTTAAAAGATTTGAATACCGTGGCTATCGCTTTTTCCGGTGCTATGGCAGGGATATTTCACGAGAGAATTGAATACCCCAATCTTCATGAAACACAAGACATAACGGACGAAGAGGTTGGTTATGAAAAAATATAGTGATACAATAATTGAGATTAGTGATATACAGGATTCTATTCCTATTACAGAAAACTTTACAGATATTATAAGATCATGCATAGCCAAGGCTACAGAGGATCTTAGTTTAAGGGTTATGGTAGAGGTTACTTTGACGGACAACCAGGGTATAAGAAAAATCAATCAAAGCTTTAGGAAGGTCGATAAAGCCACTGATGTACTATCTTTTCCTATGATTGACCTTAAACCTGGAGATGACATCCTAGTCCCGGATGATTTTTTATGTGATTCTGATCCTGCAACCGGGGCAGTTCTTTTAGGAGATATAATGATATCAATGGAAAAGGCTGCTGAACAAGCAAAGGAGTATGGGCATAGTATTGAAAGGGAGTTGGGATATTTAACTGTCCATGGCATCTTGCATCTTTTAGGTTATGATCATCTGGCAGATGATGACAAGGTCATTATGCGACGCGAGGAAGAGGCCATCCTGAGTTGCTTGGGTTTGGACAGGCTCTTTTAACAACTAAAGGAAGGGTTACAGGGTATGATGAAACGCAGAAATCTGGTTGATAGTTTTAATGATGCTATAGCTGGTCTCTTCCATGCATTTAAAACCGAACGCAATATGAGGATACATTTTTTTATTGCTTTTTTGGTTCTATTCGCCGCTGTTTTTTATCGATTATCTAAAGTGGAAATAATACTATTGTTTGTTGCTATAACCTTTGTGCTGGTAGCAGAGATGGTAAATACTGCTTTAGAAAATATTATAGACATGGTTCAACAGGATTATCACCCCTTGGCTAGAATTGCAAAAAATGTCTCCGCAGGAGGAGTGCTGATCTCTGCTTTAAATGCGTTAGTAATCGGATATATCTTATTTTATGACAAAATAGATAAACCCACGCTTTTACTTATAAATCGGGTAAAAGCGTTACCAGTGCATATAACTGCTGCAAGCCTTTTGGCTGTGATTATAGCCGTTATTATCATTAAAAATACAAATAAAACGGGTAGCTTTTTAAGAGGTGGAATGCCTAGCGGGCATAGCGCATTGGCCTTCGCCTTATTTACATGCATAACCCTCATAAGTGGCAATGCTCTAATGTCGACTTTAAGTTTCATTATGGCACTTATGGTTCTCCATAGCCGTTATGAGACAAAGGTACACACAATTAAAGAAGTAATAATTGGGGCAATTTTAGGTATCGTATTTACTGTTATGGTTTTTCAAATTGCTAAAATCTAAAAAGGCGGTCTATAATATGTATGAAGAGCTAATAGATAAGGCCGAAAGAGCCCGAAATAGAGCATACGCACCCTATTCACATTTTAGAGTGGGGGCAGCACTCCTCTGTAGTGACAGAGAAATATATACGGGCTGTAATATAGAGAATATTAGTTATGGGGCTACGTGCTGTGCGGAGAGGACGGCAATTTTTAAGGCTGTCTCTGAGGGCAGGAAGGGATTTCAATGTATAGCAATAGTTTCTGATTTAGCTGATGAGACCTTTCCCTGTGGGATATGTCTTCAGGTTATGTCAGAATTTCGGATTCCAAAGATAATTCTGGGTAGTAGCCATGGAAAATACAAAGTTTATTCCCTAGGCGAATTGTTGCCAAATGCCTTTAATAGCTTAGAAAGAAAGGGATGAACAGGGTATAGGAGTCAATGGAAATAAAATATGATATAGTATGCCTCATAGCGTTTTAGGGATAGATTATAATATTTGTGAGTGCATGAAAGGTTAGATATGAAAGGAAAGTTTCAATCGGGCTTTATAGCGGTTATAGGCCGATCTAATGTAGGGAAATCGACCCTTTTAAATTCAATGATAGGGGAGAAAATAGCTATTGTTTCTGATAAGCCCCAGACCACCAGAGGTCAAATTCGGGGAATTTTGACTCGCGAACACTATCAGATAGTTTTTATAGATACTCCGGGGATCCATAGGGCAAAGAATAAGCTGAGTGAATATATGGCAAAGGTCTCCTTTAATACTTTTAACGAGGTAGATGTAATTTTGCTGGTAGTGGATTTTGATAGCGGTATAGGCAAAGGTGACCTGGAAATAATGGAGATGCTAAAAGACACTAAATTGCCTGTTATAGTTGTTCTTAATAAAATAGATGCAATACAGCCCAAGATCCTGGATGAAAAACTAACAGAATTTCAGTCAAAGTATGGCTATTTTAATTTTGTTGGCGTTTCGGCACTTTTAGGTACTAATTTGGATAGGTTGGAAAACATGATATTGAACTTTTTGGAGGAAGGTCCAAAATATTATCCTGATGATATGATTACTGATCAGCCAGAACGGGTGATTATATCCGAATTGATAAGAGAAAGGACCCTTGAACTTCTAAGGGAAGAAATTCCACATGGAATAGGCGTAGAAATAATCAGTATGGAAGACCGCGAGGATAAGAATGTCATGGTTATACATTCCACAATCCATGTCGAAAAAAGGTCCCACAAGGGAATAGTTATAGGTAAAAACGGGCAAATGCTTAAAAAAATCGGCCAAAGGGCACGGGCTAGTATCGAGGGGCTTTTGGGAATAAAGGTATATCTGGAATTATGGGTAAAGGTTTCACAAGATTGGAGAAACAATCAAAGAGCATTAAGAGACTTAGGATATGATCTATAATATAGATGTCGTTTATTGTCGTATCCGGATTATTTTACATCGGATATAGGCGATGATTGCAGGAAAAACTACAATAAAGTGCGTTATATGCACTGCATAAACTCAAAATATGAGGAGGCATCTACATTGAAAGAACTAACTTGGTATGTATTTGCAAAGACGGGTTCTGTATCTAGTTATCTATTATATAAAGAAATCGACAATGAATGGGTGAAGAGAGAGGATGGGAGAGATTACAAGGCATCTGCCTACGCAAGGGGTGGTATTGCGCTACACCAACATCAAGGAAGCTGATCGTATGCTTACCATACTGACACCAGCTTTAGGGAAGATATCTGTCCTGGCCAGGGGGTGCAGGAAAGGGAAGAGTAAGCTTTTAGCAGCAACTGAACTTTTCTGTTATGGGGATTTTGTTCTGTATAGGAAGGGTAATTTTCACATAATGACCCAGGCTACAGTACAAGATTCGTTCTATGATATCCGTAACGATTTAGACAGACTGGTCTATGCCAGCTATATACTGGATCTTACCGGGGAGGTGGCCAACCCTGGACAGGAGGATAACATACTGTTTTATCTACTTCTTAATACCCTTTCTTATATGTGTTATTCGGACATAAGTCCAATGGTTGTTACACATTTTTACGAAGTAAAACTTATGGATCATTTAGGATACAGACCAATCTTAGATAGATGTATTGCATGCGGTACGAATACTAATCTGGCATATTTTGATATAAGAAGGGGTGGGCTTCTATGCAATGGGTGTCATAAGACAGACAGAGTTGGTTATAATATTCAGATGGGAACCGCCAAAACCTTAGCATATATCTTGGATATGGATATAAAAAGGCTGGGCGTTTTAAGAATTCCTATTTATATAAGCCAAGAATTGGATCGAATTATAGGGGCTTACATAGAAGAACAATTGGACAAAAAGATAAAAACACGGCAATTTATAAAGGAATTTAACAGGAATAGCCCTAAAGACTAAAAAGTGGACATTTATGTTGACCAAACCCCAAAAATTATATAAGATAATATAGTGCTTGGGCAGATTTGCATGAATGGATAGAAAGGTTCTATTACATCCTAGTACATATTTAAGGAGGAGTATATATGTCACGAAAGTATGTATACCATTTCAGCGAAGGTGACGCGACCATGAGGGATTTATTAGGGGGTAAAGGGGCAAACTTAGCCGAAATGACTAATATCGGATTGCCTGTACCCCAAGGGTTTACAGTTACTACTGAAGCGTGTACCAGATATTATGAAGATGGTCAAAACATCTCACAGGAGATAGTTAATCAAATCGATGAAGCTTTATTAAAATTAGAGGAGATAGTCGATAAAAAATTTGGAGATTTGGATAATCCATTTCTAGTGTCCGTTAGATCAGGTTCAAGAGCATCGATGCCGGGAATGATGGATACGGTTTTGAATTTGGGGTTAAACGACAATGCAGTGGAAGGTCTTGCCAAACTAACAAACAACCCTAGGTTTGCTTATGATAGCTATAGAAGATTTATTCAAATGTTTTCGGATGTAGTAGTGGAGATCGAAAAAACGAAATTTGATGCTATCATGGATGCTGTTAAAGAACAGAATAATATAACCGAAGATTCTGAAATGACTGCAGAGAATCTTAAGGAATTAGTTAAGCTGTACAAGGATTTATATAAAGAGGAAAAGGGAGAAGAATTCCCACAGGATGCCAGAAAACAATTATTGGCTGCCGTAGAGGCTGTCTTCCGTTCTTGGAATAATCCAAGGGCTATAGTTTACAGAAGAATGAACGATATCCCTGGTGATTGGGGAACAGCAGTTAATGTCCAGGCTATGGTATTTGGAAATATGGGAGAAGACAGCGGTACTGGTGTTGCGTTTACCAGAAATCCTGCTACAGGAGAGAACAAACTCTATGGTGAGTATTTGATCGATGCTCAGGGGGAAGATGTGGTTGCAGGTATCCGGACACCCAATCCCATAGACACTCTGAAAGAGGCTATGCCAGAAATTTATAAACAGTTTGCAGAATATGCGCTAAAACTCGAAAAGCATTATAAGGATATGCAGGATATGGAGTTTACCATTGAAAGGGGTAAACTATATATGTTGCAGACCAGAAGCGGTAAAAGAACTGCCGCCGCCGCTTTAAAGATTGCAGTGGATCTTGTAGGTGAAGGGCTGATCACTAAAGAAGAAGCTCTATTACAGATTGATCCGGGTCAGCTGGATGCATTATTACATCCTGCTTTCGAGCCCAAAGCTCTAAAGGCGGCTATACCTATTGCTAAGGGACTTCCTGCCTCGCCTGGTGCTGCAACGGGTCACATATATTTCACTGCAGATGCTGCAGCTGAAGCAGCTAAAGGCGGTCAGAAAGTTATTTTAGTCCGTCAAGAAACTTCACCTGAGGATATTGAGGGGATGTACGCCGCTGAGGGGATACTAACCTCCCGTGGCGGAATGACATCCCATGCTGCTGTAGTAGCAAGGGGTATAGGAACCTGCTGTGTAGCAGGGTGTAGTGAAATTCAGATAAATGAAACCAATAAGACCATGGTAACTTCAGAAAAAACTTATGGGGAAGGGGATTTTATTTCCTTGGATGGAACAGCAGGAAATGTATACGGTGAAGAGCTGCCTACTGAAGATCCCCAGATGACCGGTGATTTTGCCACATTGATGGGCTGGGCTGATGAGTTTAGGCGTATGGGGATTCGTACCAATGCTGATACGCCCAGAGACGCAAAACAAGCCTTGGATTTTGGAGCAGAGGGTATTGGGTTATGCCGTACAGAGCACATGTTCTTTGAAGAAGACAGAATCCCTGCCATACGTGAAATGATCGTGGCCAGGAATGAGGAAGAAAGAAGAAAGGCTCTTTCAAAGCTTTTACCACTACAGAAGGCCGATTTTAAAGGAATCTACGAGGTTATGGAAGACAGGGCTGTTACAATTAGGCTTTTAGATCCGCCCCTTCATGAATTCTTGCCTCATGGTGATGCAGACATTAGAGCATTAGCAACAGATATGGGGTTAACCTTTGATGAACTAAAGGGGACTATAGAAGGCCTTCAGGAAGCAAACCCAATGCTTGGGCACCGTGGCCTGCGTTTGGCAGTCACATATCCTGAAATAGCTGAGATGCAGACAAGAGCGATTATGGAAGCTGCAGTTGAGGTAATAGTGGAAAAAGGGTTTAATATCCTTCCAGAGATCATGATTCCTTTAGTGGGCGAGGTTAAGGAGCTAAGATATGTTAAAGATGTTGTAGTCAAAACCGCTGAAGAAGTTATGAAAGAAAAGGGAGTCAAGGTAAATTATGAGGTAGGAACCATGATAGAGGTACCGAGGGCAACTCTTTTAGCCGATGAGATTGCAACGGAAGCTGAATTCTTTTCCTTCGGCACCAACGACCTGACTCAAATGACCTTTGGATTCTCCAGAGATGATGCTGCTAAATTTTTGGACGATTATTATGAAAAGCAGATCTTCGAAAGTGATCCCTTTGCCAGAATTGATCAAAAAGGTGTAGGTAAGCTTATGAAGATGGCTGTTGACCTTGGTAAATCCGCACGTCCCGATATTAAATTAGGGATTTGTGGAGAACATGGCGGGGATCCGAGCTCTATAGAATTTTGTAATTCTTTAGGCCTTGATTACGTGTCCTGTTCGCCTTACCGTGTGCCTATAGCCAGGCTTGCTGCAGCCCAAGCGGCAATTAGAAGCTAGGGAATGATAGTTTAGTTTAGAGCTACTTGGAAAAGAAGACATGTTAGCAGGAGGGTACTGCTTCATTTTGCCGGCAGTATCCTCCCCTAACTCTAGAGTTTATTTGATAAAATAAAAAACATATAGAT
>JAAYSJ010000066.1 GCA_012518395.1 Clostridiales bacterium | reverse complement strand
TTGTCCCCAAAGGCAAATATCTTTTGTCTTACTACAAACCTCATGGCCAAAAGCCCCCTTTATAAGTATGGATTGGCGTTTCTTCTATCATAATTTTATTATACCATCATTTTGGTATCTCTGGGCTATTCCTTTTGTATATCAAAAGTATTAGAAACTATATACCATGTGGCTCTGAGGGGAAAGTTTATGGTCCAGTAGAATACCCCCCTAAGTTCGAATTCCAGGGCCAATTGATATTTGTAGTTATGACTTAGGGCATCCTCAAACCATGCTATGCGCTCTATGCCGTTGAAATCTGTATATTCTATGGAAGATTGCTTGACCTCATCATCAAAAACTATGGGTACGTTAAAGACCCTGCCTGCCGTCCACATCTCTTCCAGGACAACGGTGGTCGCCAGGCTTTCAGGGTCGTAGGGCAGGAGCCAGTCATATCCATAGTTGGTCATTCCCATTATTATTTTGTCCGGGGTGATCCCACTGGCAATGGCAAATTCCAGTACACGTCTTACAAAGGGCAACGGTGCAGTAGGGGTGGGCGGCCCGCCTTTCCAACCCCATTCATAGGTCATGATAGCCGCCAGATCCATATAAGGGGCAAGAGCTGCATAGTCGAAAAAGCCTGCCCAGGGTCTGTCGGGAAGATCTTCCCATTTAGGAGCGATGTTTACACCCAGAAGCTTATTCTGGCTATGGAGTCTATCCGAGAGCAGCCTTATAAAATTGGTGAAGAGATTCCTGTCCTCGGGGAAAAGGTTCTCAAAATCGATCATAACCCCGGGTAGGTTATACTGCTTCAGAAGATCAATAATATTGTTCAAGAGGTTGTTTATGACTTCCCGGTTTGAAACGATAATTCTGCCTAGTTCGCTGTCAAACTCTCCCTCCACCAAATTGGTCAGGACGGGGAAAATTTGGGATCCTACCTCTTGGGCTGCAACGAGGGTATTGGGGTTTATCACCCCTGTTATTTCACCAGTGTCTGTTACAGGAAAATCAAAGACTCCTATATAGGTTAGGAACTGACCCAAGGAGCGAATCAGGGAAGCGTCGGGATCCCCGGCTTGAATATAATAGCCAAAGGTCTCAATCGGGGGGGTTGGGCCCACATCACCAGCGGGGCGGATGATCAGGATATCACCGGGGCGGATAATAAAAGGAAAGGTAAGGGCGTTTAAAGAAATAAGATCCATAACGCTAACGTCAAATCTTTGGGAAATAGAGAAGAGGGTATCACCCTGGACTACGGTATATGTAACCTCATCCCCCGGCATTTCGTCAGGAATGACCAGGTTCATCCCAATTACCAGGGGCTCCCCTATATTAAGACCGTTCACATCGGCTATGTCCAGGGGGGAGACACCAAAGGCCAGGCCTATAGAATTCAGATCGTCACCGGCCTTGACTGTATAAATTATCATATCATCACCGCCTTTATGTTTTGCATCAAATAACGATGCAACATATATTGCTTTCTATAATTATATGCGTTGATAATTTTGCAATGATATATATGTTTGGGTTCACACTTTATTGATTTTGGGATATGATTAATGAGATACTTAATCTATGGACAATGGATCAAAATAATATATACAGGAGGAGAAACTAATGGGAAAAAAGATAAAATGGGGTATTATAGGGCCCGGAAATATTGCCCACACCTTTGCCCAGGCTTTTGCTGCGGTGGAGGATGGAGAATTATACGCTGTGGCATCCAGATCTTTGGAGAGGGCCAACGAATTCGCTGATACATACAATATGCCCAAGAGATACGGAAGTTACGAAGAACTAGCCGCAGACCCCGAAGTGGAGGCGGTATACATTGCAACTCCCCACCCTTTTCACAATGAGTATACCATTATGTGCTTAAATGCAGGCAAAAATGTGCTCTGTGAAAAACCCATAGCTTTAAATGCTTCCTGGGCCAGGGAAATGTTCGAATGCGCCCGCCAAAACAAAAGATTTTTAATGGAGGCAATGTGGACCAGATTTTTACCGGTTTATTACAAGGTGGAAGAATGGATCCAAAAGGGTCTTATAGGGGACGTACGGATATTAACTGCTGATTTTGGCTATAGGGAGACCTTCGATACCAAGGGGCTGGTATTTGATCCTGATCTTGCCGGCGGTGCCCTTCTTGATGTGGGCATCTACCCTGTAAGCTTGGCATCTTTGATATTTAAGGAAGCCCCTGCTCACATTACGGGAATGGCTCATTTAGGCGAAACCGGTGTGGACGAACAATCGGCTATGATACTGGGGTATGACAAAGGGCAGCTGGCAATCCTATATTCTGCTGTAAGCACTGATTCTAAGCATGAGGCACGGATCTTGGGTACAAAAGGTTCCATCTATATCCCGGATTTCTACAGGGCATCAAAGGCGGTGTTGGAGATTCCCGGGGAAGAACCTGAGGTAGTAGAATATCCCCATCCGGTCAAAGGGTATTGTTACGAGATACGGGAAGCAAACCGGTGTATCAAGGAAGGCAAACTTCAA
>JAAYSJ010000065.1 GCA_012518395.1 Clostridiales bacterium | reverse complement strand
GGGCCGCATGGATTAAGCATGCTCATGACCCAGAAACAGGGGTTTTTCAGCTTGACCCATATCATCTTTCTCAAAGCATAGTAAGAAATGTATCTGATAAAAAAGCAAGATACCATATCAAAAGATGATGTCCCTAGCTCCGTGGAATTTGTAATTCGCAGTATTGCTCCAAATACTTCCTGATATCATCGATTTATGCGGTCTGGGTTTCTAAAGTATCATTTATTTGTTTTTCGAGCATAGCCATTAGGACGCTTAGCTGCTTGTAACCTCTGATCCTGCGAAATCCCTGTTCCGCCCCCATAAAACCGGCCGCAGCATGGCGCAGGGCCGTCTGGCCGTCTTTAAAGTTGGAGACTCTTCTGATAATACCTCGGCAGGCTGAATTGGCTGATTCTAATGGATTAGTGCTGCACAGCGTCTCACGCAGCGATCCCGGAATTTTAAGGCGGTGAACGGTCAATGTCTCTTCAAACCCTTCCAGAAGGCTGGCTACTGCCCTTGGATATCTATATTTGAGGTTATCCGCAATGGCCATAAGCTTAATTTTGGCCTTGTCGTACTCAAATTCTTTATATGCCGCAGTCATGGCAACGGATATATTAGCCTGTTCGGATTTGGGCAGGTATGACAGTACGTTTCGCTTCTTATGTACTTGACCACCTTTGTATAAGGGCGGCTTTACCGAATACGTCCGTAACCCCTTTATGAAGGGCTTTTCCACCATCTAAAACATAAAGCCTTGACCGAGCGGGATTCAATCCTCTGTCTAAAAGGTCCTCTAGGAGGCCTTTGACGACTTCACTGTTTTCGGACCCGCCTTCTGAAATACCCAGTATCTTCTTTTTGCCGTTACTGTCTATACCCATTGCGGCCAATATGGTGATTTTCCCAAGTTCAAGTCCATCAATCATCATAACCGGATAATCGTCTGTAAGCCTACGGGTAAAAAACTCCTGCATTAAGGCATCCATGCCTTTGATAAACCTACGGCTTACCTCGCTTTTGCTGGTGCATACGGCGTCATGATCGTCTCCGTCAACGGTGCGGGCATACTTTCTGGTGCTAACCCCGGATAAGAGTCTTGCCATAATGGCCTTATTAAGGGGATCCCCTGATTGGAATATTTTAAGGCTTTCAAGAGGTAATTCACCGCCTCCGTCCATGGCCCTGACCCTTGGCCTGTCTACCCTGATTTTCTTACCGCCCATGGTTACGGTGGTCTTTTCTGTGCCATGACGGTAACCGGTACGGTTAAGCGTATTATGCTTGCCTTTGGGGCCGGCATACTGTGAAATGTCCTCTTCGAACATCATTAACATTACTTCTATGCCAAGGGACATGGATAATTCTAAAAGCCCATCCTTGGCCTTTTCGTAGAGTGCGTTGCCGTCTATTATCTGTACGGCTCCATTGACGGATTTCTTGTTTTTCTGATATACTTTCATTGTGACAGCTCCTCCCAATTGTTTGATAGTGTGTTTTTTTCCAATCTCATTCTATCAGAAATATTTGGAGCTGTCATTTTCAATTTCTACGGAGTTTGGGGCAGAATCTTTATCTATGTTAGTTATTGTTTTTATTTCATACTGCCAATATGATGCCGTTCGTGAAAACATCACTGCTAGGGGTTATATTGTATCAGCTGCTATTGCCTCAATAAACATCATTGGCACATATTTTTGTATTTTTGCCGGCACACTCACATTTAGTTGTGACTGAGATTGGAACACATATCAACATAGTTTCATTAATCTTACCGAAAGGAGGAAAGTGTGCTACTTAAAGATGCTTTTTCTTATAGTTCTCGTGATATTCTTATTGATTCTAACATTGGTTTTCTCCTGTGCTTTGCATGTTTTTAGCAATCATAATTTTACCCAAATGCTAGTTCCACAGATAAAATACCATTTGTAATAATAATACAAAATGACAAAAAACGCCCACCCTTACGGGTAAGCGACTTTATTCTTGGTAGCGGGGGAGGGACTTGAACCCACGACCTTCGGGTTATGAGCCCGACGAGCTACCAAACTGCTCCACCCCGCGATATATAAAATTTTCAAAAAACTACTGGCGGAGGAACAGGGATTCGAACCCTGGCGGGCCTTTCAGCCCCTACCGGTTTTCAAGACCGGACCCTTCAACCACTTGGGTATTCCTCCGAATATAAATGGTGGACCCTGTAGGACTCGAACCTACGACCGACCGGTTATGAGCCGGGAGCTCTAACCAACTGAGCTAAGGGTCCTCTTGGTAGCGGAGATAGGATTTGAACCTACGACCTGCCGGGTATGAACCGGATGCTCTAGCCCCTGAGCTACTCCGCCTTTAATAAATGGTGGAGCCAAGGGGGATTGAACCCCTGACCCCCTGCGTG
>JAAYSJ010000064.1 GCA_012518395.1 Clostridiales bacterium | reverse complement strand
CTACCACTGAGCCACTCCCGCTTATTATGATAACCTTTTGAAGATTGAATTATAGATATCTGCTTCCAGTTTAATTGCTAATACTATAAGCCAATTTTCTAGCCATCCAGTGTCCAAAGAACTAAACCTACGATTTATTTAGAATCGACTAGATTAGATTATATGTTTTATGTCCATAGAAGTCAAAATCCATAAACAATGGTTAAAGCATAATATCTCAGCAATGCTTCTATTATCTCATAAAATCGCCCAATGAATATACCTATGTTAGTTTATCACTTATTAGCATTTAAAACATGGCAGGCCATATTCTGCCTGCCATGTTTCATAGGATTTTAATAGTTATATTATGGTAACTCGTTGTATTGCGGTTCTTCACCTTTTACAAAATCGACCCTGTTTTGCAATGTTGTTGCTATATCGTCCGCATTCAATGACAAGGTATTAAACATTTCCTTGGCTTGGGTATCATTCGTATCCATAGAAAATGTTTTTAATTCTGCGGCCAAGCCTCTAGCATTTGCAAGAACCTTTTCCAATTTCGTATTTAAGGGCATATTGGTTCCTCCTTTGACTGATCTTAATTTTAGTATTTACAATATTATTTTAAATAATCATGGGCATTTATTTATCAATTCGGCTCAATATCTACCAAACTCCTTTTATACCTTTGTATTGCTATAATTGGTTCTAATGCTGTGCTGCCTTACATTATTTTCAATATCAAATGAAGCCTTTTTTATGATTGTTAAAATTGGATCTAACTTTTCATAGAAGATTACTATTAAATCCCCTGCTAACGCCTGATTTATTGCAGTCTTCAGTGCTTGACTTTCTGATAATATTACTTCCATGCGATCTATACCCATTCCTTGTGCGAGAGCACCTTCTTCCAGCAGCTTTGCGACCTCTCCTTTTCGTCTGTTTCTTAAATCCGAGTCCTCTTTTATAATTAGCTTGTCAAATATTTCGGCGGACAGGCTACCTACAGCCTTAATGCTCTCATTACTCCTATCGCCGGGCATGCCAATTATTCCTACCAACCTAGATGCTCCCATTGTTTTTATCGATTCCCCCATGGATTTAAATCCCGCAATATTATGACTGTAGTCTACTATCACCCTAAAGTTTTTAATATTGAATATATTGAATCTTCCCGGGTTTTGAAGCTCGTCTGAATAGAAGGAGTACATAGCACTTTCAATAACAGACAAAGGTATAGCCATTGAAAATGCTACAGACACCGCAGCTAATGAGTTTTCAACATTATGAATGAGCTTACCACCGTATGTGGCGGGTATCTTGGAAATATCTAAGCCTTGGAGGTTCCCATTTCCATTAGCAATAACAATATAATTATTCTTTAAGAAAACTGCTTTACCGCCTGATGCCAAATGACTGCGTATAATCAAGTTATCTTGCCGTTTTGAAAAATAAATAATATTACTTTGGATCCTATTGGCTACTTGTACTACCATGGGATCGTCTGCGTTTAGGACTGCATAACCTTCTGGCTTAACTGATTCTATTACCAAAGATTTTACATGGAGCAGATCCTCAAGGGTATAGACATCATCGATGCCCAGATGATCTTCGCTAAGATTGGTTAGAACACCTACATCGCTTAAATCGTATGCTAAACCTGACCTTATAAGACCTCCCCTGGCTGTTTCAAGGACCGCTATATCTATACATTTGTTCATAAGGACAGTATGGGCACTCATAGGCCCGGTAGTATCACCCTTTACAAAACACCTTTCATTTATATAAATGCCTCCAGTAACTGCAGTTCCTACGTTCCATCCGTATACTTTAAAGATATGTGAGACCATCCGTGCCGTTGTCGTTTTACCGTTTGTACCCGTAATAGATATGATGGGCACGGAATGCTTGGATCCTAAAGGGTATAGTGTATCAATAATCATATCGGCTACCTTTTGTGATTTGCCCTTGGATGGGTAAAGATGCATTCTAATGCCGGGGGCAGCATTGACCTCTATGATAGCACCGCCATTACTTAATAGGGGCTGTGATATATCTGGGCAGGTAATATCTATTCCGGCAATATCAAGGCCTATAATTTCAGCTGCCCTTACCGCTATACAGCTATTTTCCGGATGTATCTTGGAAGTACAATCTATAGCTTCACCGCCAGTGCTGATATTCCCGTTTTCTTTTAGGAGTACTCTTTGACCCTTGAAGGGTATATCCCTAATATTAAAACCCTGCTTTGATAGAACTTTTAAACTTATCCTATCAATTTTGATCTTAGTAAGGGGCTTTTCGTGATCATGACCCCGCTTCGGATCCTGATTTGTAATTTCAACTAGTTCTTTAATATTATGGATCCCATCACCTACAATTCTTGCAGGTATCCTTCTCGCAACAGCAGCTACCCTGCCATTGATTACAAGAACCCGATAGTCGTTTCCAGGCACATATTTTTCTACTATAATATTTCTGTCATATTTTGATGCTATGCGAAAGGACTCGTCTATTTCGGTTGGGCACGATACATCTAGGGATACTCCTTTACCTTGATTTCCCTTTTCAGGTTTTATGGCTACAGGATAGCCTATTCTTTCAGCAACTATTAAGGCTTCTTGGGGGCTCGTGCATACTTCTCCCTGGGGAACAGGGATACCTGAATCTTCTAATATTCTTTTTGTTATTGACTTATTACAGGCTATATCCACAGCAATACAACTAGTATCTTCAACGATGGTAGCCTGTACCCTTTTTTGATATTTCCCATAGCCAAACTGTATGATACTGCTAGTACCGATTCTATCAAAGGGTATATTTCGTTTAACCGCTGCTTCTATTATAGCCTTGGTGCTAGGACCGAGCTGTTTCACTGATGTTTTCTTTTCAGCTAAGCTTAGTGCAGCTTTAAGATCAAATCTTCGTTTTGTACATATGGATTTTGCCAACTGAACCGCTATCTTGCCTACTTCAATTCCCCTGGTCTCATCCAAATATTCATAGACGATATTATAACAGGAACTATCCCCCAATCTCCTTGTTTTACCGAAATTGACTTTCTCGCCAGAGATATTCAATATTTCTATTGCTATATGCTCGATTACATGGGCCATATATGTCCCCTTATATAATCTTTCGATAAAGCCACCAGGATACCCTAGAGAGCAACTGTGTTCAGATAAACCCGGAAGGTAATTGATTAAATTGGGGTTGAAACCACATATATCAATAGTTGGAATATCCACCCATTGCCCCAACTCGATAACCATCTTTATTACCTTTTTGTGGCTATAGATATTTCTGCCTTTGAAGGCCTTAAGCTCAAGAATGTTCAATTCGCTACCTCCTGATAATGGGTCTACGATACTGAATATTATATTTATAACCCGCCGGCAAAATGTGCATTTTAATATTTGTGAAGGCTAATATTTCATTGGGATTTAATTCTGACACATTACTAAAGTCGGAATTCTTGCCATCAACAATAGTGACGGCATGGGATCCGATAACTTCTAAAACTGAATCGTTAGTGATGACAAGACCTGTATCCTCATCTATACCAATACCCAGAACATGCGGGTTCTGGGCGATAGCTGTTAATAGTCTCCCAATTCGTCCTCTTTGTGCAAAGTGCTGATCTATAACCACTTCTTTAAGGAGACCCAATCCAGGCGCCATCTTTAGGGTGCACTTCTTAGGGGCATCGTCATCATTGCCTGAAGTAATCATAGTTTCACTCATTACCGAAGCCCCAGCGCTTGTACCTGCTATGACTGTTCCTGAATTAAAGGCATCAAAAAGGGCTGCCTCTGTTTTTGTCCCACCCATTAGGGCAGTTATCCGCAATTGATCCCCCCCTGTCATAAATATGCAGGATGCCTGCCTAAGCTCCTGGACTTGATTTTCTCCATTTGCATCCTGTCTTGTCTGGATATGGACGGTTTTAATTTCCGTAGAGCCTAACCGATGGAATACATCGAGATATTTTTGGGCAACTTTTTCAGGCTGCTCAGTTGCGGCGGTCAAAATTATTAGTTTGCCCTCTCCCATATTGGCTAATTCAACAAGTCTTCTGAGAATAATGCAGTTACCTTTTGTATCCTCTGCTCCCCCTATTATCATTAAAGTACCTTTTATTATCTCTTCCATTATTTTTCCTCGTCCTATGGATATTGCATAAAATTTATTCCTAAAGGTTAGTCCGATATTTTCTCTGTAGCTATTGTACTGACATAGTACATAAATCAATCAGTGTTAGCTACATTGGTTAAATCATATTGGTTTAATGAGAATATTATATCTACACCACCCAAGGATTTAGGCTTATAAATTTAAGCGTTAATATCATTGCTTAGTATAAGGCATACAGCAATATATTTATTTTTTCATATTTGGAAGGATTTATTCTAGAACCAGATATAAAAAAGGAGTTTTCGTTTATAAAAAACTCCAGGGTGGGTTGAGTGGGCAGTTAATAAGCTTAGCGGATCTAGAAGTACTAGAACTTTTTGATAAGTATAGGAAGATGATAAACTTATCTTTGAATAATCCCCTCTTCCGTTATTATGATATCCAGGGGAATATCATGAGAACCGATAGGCACCTCTTCCACTATTTGGATGCTAAAGGCTAAACCAATCTTTAGGGTATCCTTTGATAATTTGCTTAGAAAGCGGTCATAATAGCCTTTGCCGTGCCCTAACCTATTAAAACCCCGATCAAAGCCTAGACCAGGGATCAATACCAAATCTAATTCAAGGGGGTCAACTGCTCGGATGAAGGCATTTCGTGGTTCCAAAAGGCCAAAGTGTGTAGGTGAGAGCTCATTTAGATCAAAAATTTGTGAAGCAATAAGCTGGGTTGTTTCAGGCACACAAAGGGGCACTGATACTTCCTTATTATCAATAAGCAACTCATTGATAATTTCAATTGTCCTTACTTCATTGCCTACACTTACGTAGCTCATGAACTTCTTCAAAGGATTAACCAAAGCCAGGGACAAAAAGTGATTTTTAATTGTCATACTTTTTTCCAGTATATCATTTGAACTAAGTAAGTTGCGCTGTGTTCCTAATTTCGTTCGAAGAGCCGATTTCATATTATCTATATTATCCATAATTATGTCCTATCCTATATATTTTCTGGGCACTCTCATGTTTATGTTACTTAATATCTCATAAGAAATAGTCCCACAGAGTTTGGCTAAATCTGCTGCCGTAATCTTTTCATTCCCCTGCTGCCCCACCAATACTACCTTATCCCCTATACCTACGCCGGGTATATTGGTAACATCAACCATCATTTGATCCATACAAATATTGCCCAATATCGGTGCCTTTATTCCTTTTATAAGAACCCAACCCTTATTGCTGAGTAACCTGTTATACCCATCGCCATAACCCACGGGCAGAGTAGCAACCTTTACAGGCTCTTTGGCAATAAAAGTTCTCCCGTAACTCACCCCTGAACCAATTTTAAGCTTTTTTAAATACACGATTTTAGTATGCCAGCTTAGTATCGGTTCAAGATCCGGGCTGGCATTAGATAAGCATTGGGACGAATAACCGTAGATACCTATACCGGCTCTGACCATATTAAAATGGGATTCCGGAAAATTAAAAATAGAGTCAGTATTTGCTGCGTGAATCCATTTTGGCTGGAGGTCAGCTTTATTAACAACTGCTACAATGTCTCTAAAACGATTTAATTGAATGTCAGAATAATTGTGATCACAGTCCTCGGCACAGGCAAAGTGGGTAAATATACCCTCTAACCTCAAACATTTCAATTGTGCAATGGCATTACACAGTTGCAATGCCTCGGATTTATCCCTGATACCGATTCTACCCATTCCACTATCAATTTTTATATGGGTCTTGATATACTTACCTTTTTTTTGCGCTTGTTGGTTTATAAGACACGCCATATCCAGGGTGAAAAGACAGACTGATAAATTATAGTCTACAACTATATCAATTTGATCAATCCCGATACCGGACAATACTAGAATATCACAATCGATTCCCGCTTGTCTAATGGCAACACCTTCTTCTGGAAATGCTACACCTAAAGCAGTAGCCCCTGATCTCAATGCATGCTTGGCAATGTCCACAATGCCATGACCATAGGCATTAGCCTTAACTATTGCCATTAATGAAGTCTGGGGACTTAGCTGCTTTTTTATTTCGAAAATATTGTGCCTAAGCTTACCCAAGTCTATTTCAGCTACTGTTGGTCGCATTATAATCACCTCTAAATAATTATAATGCCCTGACCTACATAATTCCAGCACCACATGATTATTATTTTAAAATAGTGTGGTATCAGGAAATCCCTATAATTCATATATTCTATCAGATGTTAATATATTTATATCCATTTCTGTCAGGGTTTTTATGCTTCTTTCTATGTCCCCGACTCTAAAGAGAATCAATGCCTTTTGGGAAGGCCTCCTTACAAAGGAGTAAAGATATTCAATACTTATATTTTCTTTATTTAATATGTCAAGAACATAATGCAGCCCACCAGGGGAATCTGGAACTTCAACAGCTAAAACCTGCGCAGTATTAACCGTAAAACCCGCATTTCTAATCGCCTTTATGGCAAGCCCCGGCCTATTGACAATCATCCTTACTATTCCAAAGTTGGTAGTGTCCGCTATAGAGATGGCACTGATATCAATGTCGTTTTTATTAAGTATATCTGTAATTTGGGCTAGCCGTCCTGGTTTATTTTCAAGAAATACAGATATTTGATCTATGGTCATATTATCTCCCCTTTTCATTTTCGTTTATCAATGACCCTCCTTGCTTTGCCTTCACTCCGCTCAATGGATTTTGGTTCTACTAATCTGACTGTAGCTGTAAGACCTAACGCACTATGGATCTCATGAGTGATCTTATGATTCAATTCTTCAAGCTTACGTATTTCGTCCGAAAAAAGACTTTCAGATACTTCCACCAACACCTCCAAGCTATCCAGTTTATCTACCCTGTCTATAACCAGCAGATAATGCGGTTCGATTCCTCCAATATCTGTAAGTATACTTTCGATCTGGGATGGGAAGACGTTTACACCGCGTATAATCAACATATCGTCGGTTCTGCCTAGAACTTTTCGCATCCTTACATGGGTACGGCCACAAGGGCAAGGCTCATATTTTAGGGAAGAAATATCCCTGGTACGATAACGGATTACAGGTATGCCTTCTTTTGCGATAGTAGTGAAAACCAACTCGCCTTCCTTACCCTCCGGGAGTACCTCTTCTGTTACAGGGTCTATTATTTCAGGGATAAAATAATCTTCCCATATGTGAAGGCCTGATTTATATAGACATTCGCTGGCAACTCCTGGTCCTATAATTTCACTTAAGCCATAGATGTCTATAGCGGTAATGCCAAGCTTCTCTTCAATCTCTTTGCGAAACCCTTCTGTCCAGGGCTCGGCTCCTAAAATACCATACTTTAACTTAAGTTCTTCCTTATTTATGCCCATTTCCATTGCTGTCTCAGCTATGTAAAGCGCATAAGACGGGGTGCAGGCTAAGACATCGGTTCCAAAATCTTTCATGAGCATAATTTGTCTCTTGGTGTTGCCGCCAGAGATTGGTATAACTGAGGCTCCAAGCCTTTCTGCACCATAGTGTACCCCTAATCCCCCGGTAAATAATCCGTAACCATAGGCTACCTGAATAACTGAATCCTTAGTAGCCCCACCACAAGATAGGGTTCTGGCCATCAATTCTGACCAGGATGTAATATCATGGCGAGTGTACCCAACAACTGTAGGTTTCCCTGTAGTCCCGGACGAGGCATGAATTCTTATTATTTCACTTAGTGGAACTGCAAACAAGCCATAGGGATAGTTATCCCTTAAGTTATCTTTAGTGGTAAATGGAAGATTCTTAAGATCACTAAGTTCCTTAATGTCTTCGGGCATAAGACCTTGTTTTTGCATTAGGTCTCTGTAGTAAGGGACGTTATAGTACACTCTTTCGACTGTCTCCATCAATCGTTGCTTTTGAAGATCCCTTAAGGCTCGACGATCCATACATTCATGGGTTTTATTCCAATATATCAAGATTCTGTACACGCCCCTTTTTATTTAAACCATATGTCTAATTTTAGTTTATTATCTTTAAATATACTCCGAAACTTAAATTTGGAATTCTATAAAATATCTATCAAAGCTTTAGAAAATTATAATATATTTCCCAAAAGATTGGAAGCCACTTTTAATCATTTTTAATATATGGGCTAAGTTTTAATATCATCAGCTTAATTATATTGCATCCTATGAAAGGATTATAGTTTTTGTATAAATACCATAGTAGTAAGGTTAGAATATAAACGTTAAGTAAATATTTTTAGGAGGAGGTGTCCTTGATGGAAAAACAGGTGCTAAAAGAAGATCAGCCTATATCAAACGTGAAGTGTACTGTGGATAGCTGTTATTATAATAGCCAGGGTAACTATTGTAATGCATCATCGATAGAAATCAGTCCCCCTGGAGCCAAAAACACAGAAGAAACAGATTGTATAACATTTATAAATAAACAGCAAGAGCTATGAGAAAAGGCTGGAAAAATATTTCCAGCCTTTTCTGGTGGGCCATCAGGGATTCGAACCCGGGACGCCCTGATTAAGAGTCAGGTGCTCTACCAACTGAGCTAATGGCCCAAACTTCT
>JAAYSJ010000063.1 GCA_012518395.1 Clostridiales bacterium | reverse complement strand
CGTAGCAATGCCGGAATACATTTCTTACAATGGATAACTTCACTTCTGCATAATTGCCGCCCCGGCATTTTTAAAAATTCCTAGTTGGAAGATTTGGAAAGAGGTGGGTTCATGCTTTTACCGTGCCCCCAAAACGAATCTATATTGACAAATTCCTGTGTGTGATATATAATATTTTTACAAAATTGAATGTAAAATAATTTATTTGGGCTTGTAACTGATAAAAGTTTATCGGGCAAAACCGTTGCATGTATGTGTAACTGTTTTGCCTTTCTTATATTCCAGGGAATATTTAGTGCTTTTGGCCGATGTATGGTAATTGGGGAATGGATAAATTTTATCTTTATAAGTTATATGGGCTACTAAAATAATGTAAAAATGCTATCACTAACGAATATGAGGTGGATTATGAAAGAATTTGAATACACTATAAGGGATAGATTAGGCATCCATGCAAGACCCGCAAGTATGATTACTAAAAAAGCGTCTATGTTTGAAAGCAAAATAGAGTTACAGCATAAAGGTAAGACAATAGATATGAAACGGATTTTTTCATTAATGTCATTAGCGATTAAATACAATGATTGTGTGAAAGTTACTATTTGGGGCAAAGATGAAGAAGAAGCATATGGGGAACTTGTGAAACTATTTGATGAAAACCTATGATATCATATCGAGGGGGGCAGGGTAATGGAAATTATTAAATGCAAATGTGTAAATAAAGGCATAGCATTGGGAAAAGTCTTCTATTTCCATTCACGGTATGAGGGAATAGCAAAGAAAATCACAAAAGATATAAATAGTGAAATGGGAAGGTTTGGGGATGCTTTAACTACGGTCAGGGATCAATTATCCACGCTTTACGAGGAAACCCTTTTGAAGGTTGGTAAAGACGAAGCAGAAATCTTTGAAATACAAAAAACAATGTTGGATGATCCGGACTATATAGAAACCATTGAAGGTATGATAAAGGAAGAAGGCTATACCGCGGAATATGCGGTATACCAGGCTGGAAATGTTTTTTGTAAAATGTTTTTATCACTAGAAGATGATTATATGAGGAATAGAAGTTTGGATATCCAGGATCTATCCTCTTCTTTAATAAATATATTGGAAGGGTACGAATTATCCTTTGATAAAATACCCCAAAATTCGATAATAGCTTCGGAAGATCTTACACCAAGCCAAATTATCCAGCTGTACGAGTACAAGGTTTTGGGGATTGTATTGTCCAAGGGATCATTAAACTCACATATGGCTATACTAGCACGAACCATGGGTATACCTACAATTATCCATGGAGGGGAAAGAATATCCTCCAAAATTAACGGCTGTTGGGGAATAATAAACGGTTTTGACGGGTTACTCTTTATAAATCCAGATAAGGAAACTGAGGAGAATCAAAGATATTTAATGCAAAAATATCACAAAGCGCAGGAGGATTTATTAAAATTTAAAGGAATGCCGGATGTTTCCTTAGATGGGGTACCTATCAAATTATATGCAAATGTGGGTTGTCTTTCTGATGTAGAGGCCGCGATAAAAAATGATGCCAGGGGTATAGGCCTATTTAGAAGTGAATTTCTGTATATGGAACGCAACAGCCTACCTTCAGAAGAAGATTTATTTGATGTATATAAGACGGCTGCGGAATTAATGGATGGTAAACCAGTTATTATTAGGACCATGGATATTGGAACTGATAAAAAGGTAGATTATCTGGACTTGGGCGAAGAGACAAATCCCGCCCTGGGTTATAGAGCGATTAGAATATGTTTGAATAGGATTGATATATTTAAAACCCAACTACGGGCAATTTATAGGGCTGGATTATATGGTGATATATCAGTTATGTTTCCCATGATAATTTCTAAGGAGGAAATTGTCGCCATAAAAGATGTTATAGGGGTCGTTAAGTCAGAACTGAAAAGGGAAGGGATTCCTTATAAGGAGGATATAAAGATCGGTATAATGATTGAGACCCCCGCGGCTGCGGTGATGTCTGATGTTCTTGCAGAAGAGGTCGATTTTTTTAGTATCGGTACCAATGATTTGACTCAATATACCCTTGCTATTGATAGGGAGCATACCAGCCTAACTGAATATCCGTTTGCTAATAATGATGTTATTATACGAATGATTGAATCCATTGTTCGCAATGCTCACAAGAACAATATCTGGGTGGGAATATGCGGCGAATTGGGTTCAGAACCTAGTTTAATAAAAAAATTCCTATCCATTGGCGTAGACGAACTTTCTGTATCTGTACCAGATATCTTACCATTACGTAAGATAATAAGAAATACCAATTCGAAAAATGATTAGGTTTTTACCCCTATATAATTTAACGACCTAATTTGCCATAGAAGAAAATTTCAGGTGATTTTATTGACAAATTAGGTTGATGGTGTTAGAATTATGTATATTAGAAATTACATATGATTTAGCGTAGGCTTGTAACCGAGGAAATGATAATCGGGCAAAACCTTTGCAGACATTAATGCAATTGTTTTGCCCTTTTTTATATTCTATTAAGGTGGTGATAAGGATGAGGGTAGAAGGAATTCTCAACAATAACGCTGTATTGTCACAAAACAACCAAGGGGAAGAAATAATCATTGTTTCAAAGGGTATAGGTTTTGCTTCAAAGGTTGGTGACAGCATTGATAAAACAGTAAAACATAAAATCTTTACCTTGAAGGAAGATGAGTTTTCCCGCCACTTTAAAAAATTAATAGTAGAAATTCCTTTCCAAGTATTTGAGGTATGTGAGGAAATAGTACAACACACCAAAAATAAGCTTAATAGGGATTTTAAGACAAATTTATTGGTTACTCTTTCCGATCACATTCACGGTGGTATTAACCGCATTGAAAATGGTATAGCATTATCTAATTTTATGATATGGGATGCCAAGTTATTATATCCCGAAGAATTTGATTGCGCCATGTGGGGCTGCAAAAGAATTAAGGAGAAATTAGGATATGATTTCAATGAAGACGAAGCTGCTATTATCACAATGCACATCGTTAATGCTGGCC
The DNA here is from genome assembly GCA_012518395.1 of Clostridiales bacterium. Classification (GTDB taxonomy): domain Bacteria; phylum Bacillota; class Clostridia; order Caldicoprobacterales; family UBA3941; genus JAAYSJ01. The sequence goes on along the minus strand of JAAYSJ010000063.1, from coordinate 15,660 downwards.
ATAATTGGGGAGGGAACTTTTCCTATATTATAACGGAGATGCAGGGAATATTAAAAATTATCAAATATAGAATGATGACTGATATAAACCACGAATCCCTAAGCTATTATCGTTTTATGATTCATTTAAAGCTGCTAATTCAAAGGATTTTAGCAAAGGAAAATGTCGGGGATAAATTTGGCCAGGAATTTTACGAAGATTTCAAACGAAGATTTAAAAGGGAATATGCTTGTGTGGAAGAAATAAGGATCCATTTAAACCACAAATTTAATTATAGAATAAATGAGGAAGAAGCCATGTATCTGGTTTTACACATAAACCGGCTTATGAAATCTGCGGAAGAAGGTATAGAAGACACCTAAAATTTATTGCTTTTAGCTTACCCTTTGAGTTTATTAGTGAAGGTGCTAATAAATTATATAAATAAATTAAAAAAGGAGTGGTTTTATGGATTATGGGACAATAGCGAAGCAAATATTGGATGCAGTGGGCGGGGTTGACAACATCACTTTTTTAGGAAATTGTATGACGCGTTTGCGATTTACCCTTAGGGATAAGTCCAAGATTGACGAACAATCAATTCACTCTATTAATGTTGTAAAGGGTATGACTAGAAGCGGCGGACAATTTCAGGTTATCATTGGACCCGAGGTTTCGGAAATTTGTGAAGAGATGCAAAAAATTGGGGGCTTCCAAGCCACCAAGGGCGACAAAACAAAAAAAATAGTTATATGGGATATATTTGTTGAAACTTTGTCCGACACTATGATTCCCATCATTGGGGTAATTATAGGTGCTGCAATGTTAAATGTTATTGCGGCTATTGCCCAGATGTTTGGGATAGATACCTCCGGGGGTACTTGGTCCTTTATCTCTCAAATGGCGGACATATCATTTTACTTCTTGCCGGTATTTGTTGGATACAGTGCTGCGAAGAAAATGGGGGCTAATGTACTCTATGGTATATTTATTGGACTAGCCTTGGTATATCCCCCCTTAGCCGAAACAATTGCAGGAGACGGTGGTCTATCCTTATTTGGTTTTACGCTCCCAGTTTTCACATACACCTATACCGTTATTCCTGTTATACTGGCAGTAATACTAGTAAAATATGTTGAAAGGCTTGCCAAAAGAATTATACCGAAGGTAATCTCAATTTTTGGCGTGCCCATGTTTGTTTTTCTTGTTTGCGTGCCTATTACTTTTCTTGTATTAGGTCCAATAGGGAACTGGCTAGGAAATCTTGTTTCTACATTGGTAATCTATTTGTCCGAGAATTTTGGTATGCTTGCAGTAGCTATCCTTGCACTATTACTTCCTTATATAATTATGACTGGTATGCATTCGGCTACTATTGTCCCGATATTTATTACTCATATAGCATCATATGGGTTTGATAGCGTTTTTCTACCAGCCTTTATGGCTTGTAATATAGCTACGGCAGGTGCTGCCTTTGCTGTTGCTATAAGAACGAAGAACTCCAAGATCAAACAATTAGGATTTTCAAGTGGTGTATCCTCAATGTGTGGAATCATTGAACCGTCTCTCTTTGGGATTTGTTTCAGATTCAGAAAACCACTATATGCGGTTATGGGTGGCAGTGCTATAGCAGGGATCGTTTCCTATTTCGTAAATTACAAAGTCTATATTCCTGTTCCCCAATCTGTATTTGCTTTACCTGCGGCTGCCGATGGGGCTGGAAATATTGTATCTGCAATAATAGTATTTGCGGTGGCTTTGGTGGCGAGTTTCGTATTAACCTGGATCCTTGGATTTGAGGATATAGAAGAAAATGGACAGGACAAAAAAAAACTAGCATGAGTTTGGGGAAAATTGTAAGCCCGGGAAAGGGTCGACTTATTCCACTCAGCGAGGTAAAAGATCAAGGATTTGCTTCGGGGGCTATCGGAAAAGGAGTAGCAATTATACCCGAAGAAGGCATTATCTACTCCCCAATATCCGGTACAGTACACACCGTATTTGAGACCAAGCATGCCTATGGGTTAATGGATGAAAGAGGATTCGAATATATTGTACACATAGGATTGGATACGGTAGAACTAGGGGGTCGACACTTTAAGAATTGCGTTAGAGCAGGGGATAAAATAGAACCAGGAGACACTATTGCTAAGTTTAATAGTTCAGCTATTAAGAAAAAAGGTTATGATCTAACTACCCCCATTGTTGTGATAAACCTTAAGCAAGGCCAAGAGATTAGCATGGCCTCACGGAATCAGGTTATGCCTGGGGATGAAATATTCACAATACACGAATAGAAACCAGAACCTTATATGGGAATAGATCAGGGTTTTTAACCTAGGCAATTTTGGTGCAAACATATACGTACCTAGGGCGGGGTGGGGATAGTTATGTTTTACCAATAATATAACAATTGGATTAACCCCGTCCTGCTTTTTATTCTTTGATTATCTGGCTAAAATTATAGCTAGCCTTGGATTATTCTGGAGGGGACTCTGATGGGAAAAGTATACAATATTACAGAGAGAATAAATAAAAAATTATATTGTTTAAGAGAAGTAGATTCTGTAAATCGGTATTTGATATTGGGAAACAAAAGGGCGCTCCTCATCGATCCGGGTTATGGATATGTGGATTTTCGTAGTGAAATAAAAGGGATTACTGATTTGCCCCTAGTTGTTGCATGCACCCATGGGGATCCTGATCATACCTTAGGTAGCTATTTTTTTGATGAGGTTTATTTGCATAAAGCTGATTATAAGTATTTGAAAAGAGATTTTGATACCCGTGAAATGAGGGAAATTACCATTGACTATAGGCTTAAAAAGCTGCCTGGATTAGAAAATGAAATGGATATAAATGATTATCTGGGACAGACATTAGACAATGTAAAGTTTAATTTCATAACACAAGATCATATATTTGATTTAGGGGACAGGTTAATTGAAGTCATTGAAATACCAGGTCATAGCAAAGGCTCTGTAGCTTTTTTTGATAAGAAAAACAAAATGCTTTTTACAGGTGATAGCGTTTCATATGCAGAGATTCTATACAAAGGGGAGCAGAGGGCATCCCTAAAAACATTTGTGCAATCTCTTAAAAAACTTCGGAGACTAAAGGCTTGCGTTGAAGAAATATACCCTGCGCATGGGCCGAGACCCATTCCCCCCTCAGCTATTGACGATACATTAGAACTGATTTTTGATTTGTTAAGAAATCACGAGGAAGATGAAAAGAAGCAGTCTATGGTTGGATCGACATTTAAACATACTTATAAGAATACTTGGATTCTTTACACCAAGGAGATAGTCGAAGAAGCCATAAAAGATGGGCTTGAAGCCTATGATTCCTGCTTCTAATAATATAATTAGAGATTTTAAAAAAAGATATGACACTATAAACTCAATCCTATCTTTTTTATAAATAAAAAATTAAGATTTAGAAAGGGAGACAAGAATGAAACATATTAAAATTGCACCAGGAATTGCAAGACTTAACTATAGTAGGGGTTCGTTAGATGTCAAGGAGGCTATGGATGCAGGTGCTGATATAGTTCACGCCGATGCGGCGGATATGCACGAGCTACCCAATCTCCAGTTAATGGGCGGCCATCAAGTGGTGGAAGGTTTTCGTGCCGTAACCGATAAGCCTATAGAATGTCACTTCTATACGTCATTTTGTGATAGATTGTTTATTGAAAAATTAGCCAGGGTAGGTTGTGATATGCTTATTCTGCCTGCAGAGCGGTTCCTTGGCTCTAATCTTGCTTATATTATGATGTGGTGCCAACAACTAGGCCTAAAATTCGGGCTTACCCTCGGATGCTATACGCCCTTGTCCTTTGTAGAAGAAGCCATTTATGATATTGATCGTCTGCATATAGTAACGCACGGTATAACAGAAACTGACGGAAAAGATAACTGGTATTGGAGACCATCAGTACCGGACTTGATTAAACGCGCCCGTAGGATGATAGACGAAAAGAATCCTGGATGCGAGCTAGCTATTGACGGTGGCATCAGAGCCAACAATGTAGAACCTCTTATAGCTTGTAACCCCGACGTTGTTGTATTATCATCGGCCATTTTCAAACATGAGAAAGGGATAACTTATGCAGTTAAAGAATTCCGGGGACTGTTGGACGAATATGCGAAAAAGTATAATCTTGAATAGGAAGTGATTAAGATAAAATATCAATTTTATCAGCCAACACAAATCCATTTTGGGAAAGGGAAGCTCGGGATCCTATCAAATATAATCGGGAAATACGGTGAGAACTGCCTTTTGGTGACCACTAAAAATGTTCCTCCCCTTGATGCTTTATTCGATAGGACAAAAAAACTTATCGAATCATCAGGAATTAATTGTTATCATTTCGATGGAGTATCTGTAAATCCTTCCATTGAATCCATAGAGGAAGCAAAAGAATTTGCATCTAGGCATGAAGTTGATGTTGTTTTAGCAGTTGGTGGGGGATCCACTATTGATACAGCCAAGATGATATCTTTTGAGTATAAAGAAGATAAAATATATTGGGACAAAATATTTTCTTTATACAATCGTCCGTTCGCGGATACAGATCACCTAAAAAAGGATACCCTTCCTATTATCGCCGTTCCTACTACGTCGGGAACGGGGAGTCAAGTAACCCAATGTGCGGTTATTACCAGAAGAAACAAGAAACATGGAATTTTTCATAATTCCATGTTTCCAAGTGAGGCAATAATTGATCCAGAACTAATGCTGACCTTGCCGAGCCGCACAACAGCATCATCAGGGTTTGATGCATTTTGCCATGCTTGTGAAACATTTTTAAAGCCTACGGCTTCCAGCCTATCTAGGATTTACTCCGAAAAGGCTATGGAATTGATTGTAGAATACCTTCCTAAGGTGATGGGCGAACCCGATAATTTATTCTACAGGATGATGATGGCGCAGGCTGACTTATTTGCAGGGATTGCACTTTCCAATGTTGGGGGTTATATAGTACATCCTTTGAGCGATCTTGTAGGGAGTATCGTCACTGTAGACCATGGTCAGGCTTTGGCTTTTCTTTTACCATCCTTTATTCGTGTTATACATTCTAATGATATTAAAAGCTTTGCGAAATTATCTAGGATACTTAACAGGGATAACTCTGGACTAGATGATAAACAAAGCGCAGAGGTTTGTGCCAAGGAAGTTGAGGCCTTCATGGGGAGAATTTCTATGGATTTAAGGTTAGCGGATTTTTCTTATGACCAGGAAAGTCTTCTAGGAATATTAAATGGGGGTGTGTTGGACGAGATTCCATTTGCCTCTAGGGATGACCTCAAGAAGATCCTTAATCTTTCCATAGGGGAATAGTATTTAGAAATTGGATATAGCTCATTATAGGCTAAAATTACAGAATGCGCTACCAAAAGGTGATCCTTGTTCATAGATCACCTTATTACTGGGCGGAAAGTTAATGACAATCTGTTCTTTCTTATCTCGTAATAAAGGCGCCAGAGCATATGCCCTGGCGCTGATTTGGTATACAGCTAAGCAGTCAATTCAACGTTTACCTTACGAAGAAGTATATGATATAGGCATTTATGATAGATGCTAAGCCTATAAAAAGTGTGCCCAGAGTCTGGGTCTTGTAACCGTCTTCTACCTTCATGCTCCCAAAATTGGTAACTACCCAGAAATAGCTGTCATTAGCATGGGAGACTGTCATGGCACCGGCACCGATAGCTATAACGGTAAGGGCGGCCAAGGCAGGTGTACCAAGACCTATGGTTGACATCATAGGCGCAATTATACCGGCTGTGGTGACCAAGGCAACGGTAGAGGAGCCTTGTGCTGTCTTTAGGATAGCAGATAGCAAGAAGGGGAACATGAGACCAAACAGGGCTAGTACGCTTGAATTTTCTGTTATAAAGTCTACCATGGTGGAAGATGCGATAACATTACCAAGAACGCCGCCTGCGGCTGTGATGAAAAGAATAGGTCCTGCTATTTGCAGGGTGTTATTGGTAATCTCATAGAAGGCATCCGTTTTCTTTTGATCCACCAAAAGGAATAGGGCAAGGATGACACCTATGCCAATAGCTATAACCGGGTTCCCCAAGAAGGTAAAGAAGGGTATCGCTGCGCCGGCCATGGCAAGAGCGGATGCTAAGGCCATAAGCAATATAGGCACAACAATAGGAGCAAAGGATAGAAAACCATTGGGGAGTTTGCCAAAACTGGCAACCAATTCCTCGTAGCTTTGGGTTACTTCGCCCGTGTCAATATCGGCTTCGTCACCGGCTCTTACCTTCTTGCCGATAGCTTTTGCGAATATGTAGCTCACTATTAGGGGTAAGATCGAAGCAAGAACGCCCATGATTATAACTAAGAGTAGATTGGTTTCCATACCAAGACCCTCATATAAGGTGTTGGCAGCAGCTATAGGGCCGGGTGTCGGCGGAATAAAACAATGTGAGATATAAAGGCCGAAAGAAAGAGCCACGGTTGTTGCGACTGAGGATTTCATCGTGCGTCTTACAAGAGCTTTTCTGATGGGATTAAGAATTACAAAGCCGCTATCACAGAATACAGGGATGGATACTATCCAACCCATGATGAGCATCGCCAGTTCCGGGTTATTTTTACCAACAAGACGAACCACGCTGTCTGCCATTTTTAAGGCAGCACCTGTCTTTTCCAATAAGGTACCGATAAGAGCACCAAAAATAATAACAATGCCTATGCTCTTAAAGGTATTGCTAAATCCGGTGCCTATGACCCCAGGGATCTCCTCTAGGGGGATGCCCGCTACAAGGGCAAAGAGTAATGATACAGCCATAATGGATAAGAACGGATGAACTTTGAGTTTTGAGATTGCAAGGATCATAATGACGATAGCAATGATAAAGGCAATAATTAATGGTATACCAGTCATACTATTAGCCTCCTTAATATTATTTAGTCAATCCATAAAATATATGGGTTGCCATATTATACATATATTATATATTCATTTCATATGCCTAACAATGTTGTACGGCATGAAGATTTATTAGTTATATTGTTACGCATAACAAATTGTTACAAAAATGGGGTTATGAGCTCTTTACAGAACCATATAATTCCCTATAAAAATATATAGCTATGTAGAAAAGGGAGGAGTGTCTGATAGAACGGGGATCGTAACCAGTCCGTTCTGCAATCTTGCGAAGTCTGTATTGGAGTGTATTCTTATGGATAAATAAATGCTCTGAGGTTTTCTTCAGGGAGCCCTCCATATCGTAAAAGGTTTCCAGAAGGTTCATACAATTGCGTATTTCTCCATCGGAAAAACCTTTAAATATCCGCTTTACGAATTCGTATCTGGAAATGACACTTATTTCATCCATAAAGACTTCCATATTAAGGTCGTTATAAAATTTAATATCCTGCTTATGGGTGCGCATACACGATTTATTCGCTTTCTGGGCGTGCATCAAGGACGTTTGGATATGGGTAAAATGATCACTCGGGCTATCGATCCCAATGGCCAGTTTTGTAGGGAAGAGCTTTTCGATTTGATTCTTTAGTTTAATAGCCAGAGCCTTAACGCCGGCATCGTCCATAGTTGTTACTGCACAAACCAAGGTAGAACCTGATTTGTAATATAAGTTCAGGGGATCTATATTTGAAACTATCCTTTTTAAATATCCTTCTGCTTCTTCAATGACCTGCATGGTACTAAGATCTGTTTGGTGGTTGCTGCGATACAAGCTACAAACTAATATACGCCTTGGTATGGTTATATCAAATCCTAAAACTTTGCCCCTCTCAACGAATTCAGGAGTAATATTTTTTTCATCACCATGGAGCCATTCTGCAAGGTAGCGATTGCATACACTTTCTCTAATTTGTCTTTGCTCTACAGAATATGTATTTTCTAAAAGAAGCTCTGTCATACGTTTGATAATCAAGGCGCTCTCTGAGATTTCTTTGTATTTACCAGTGATTCCAAGAACGCCTATTATATAATTTTGTAACTTAAGGGAATAGTTTATCCCCTCTAAAGCACCGTCAAATTCACCGTCATAATGGACGATAAGTTCGTCGATTTGGTTTTTGATGATTTCATATGCACCCTCATGGAAACTCCCGATACGCAGTTTGTCAGAACTGGCTATTATTATCCCCTTGGCATTCATTATGTTGACTTTCAATGGGATAACTGAATTGACCTCTTTGATAATATTAGACGCAATTTGTACGGACAACAGCACAATATCACTTCCTTTATCACTGATCAAGTAATTTTTCAATAACTTCACAGGCTATTTGATCAACATTCTTTTCATCAGTATTTATAATGATATCACTGGCATTTTCGTATAGTGGCAATCTACTAGACAGTATTTCGTTTATTGTTTCTAATGAAAAGCTATCTTTAAGAAGGGGTCTGCCATCATCAGCCAGAAGACGACTATAAGCTATTTTAGGGGAGACCTTTAGCCAGATTATTTTTCCCATATCTTTTAACAGATCTACATTTTTAGAATTTAATACAACACCGCCCCCGCAGGAGATTATGGTATTCTTTTTACCTTTTATGCTTTGTATAGCCATGGTTTCCAAGTTTCTAAAACGGCCTTCTCCGTAGGAGTCAAAAATATTATTAATAGACATACCCGAATCCCGGACAACGATATCATCTATATCTATAAAATTCATTTCCAATAAAGTAGAAAGTTTCTTTCCCACAGAAGTTTTACCACCGCCCATAAACCCTATGAATATAAGGTTAAAGGGGAATAGATGTTTGGATTGCAGTCGCTTGCTGATCCCCAATATTTCACTATATAGAGATTCTAATTCATCAGAGAATTTAGCATTCCTTAGATAAGAGTTGACTTTTTTAAAAATATATTGTTCCCTTTCAGGTTGAAAGACAGGCAGTTTATGTTCACGTTTATATTTTAGGACATCCAGAACCGCCTGCATGCGCAATTCAAACATTTCAACTATTTTCTTATCGCACTCGTCTATAATTGCCCTTGCTTCTTCTAAACTGTTCAAGATACCACCTCTTCTATACAATACAAGCAAAACCTTTTCATGAAAACGATATAATTGGAGTTAGCGTTACATTTAAGAACTATATACTTCTTTCTAGCATTCCATAGATTTCGTACATCTCTCTTGTAGTAGCGGCTTTACCTGTCCATAACTCAAAAGATTTTAATCCTTGATAAATTAACATGGGTAAACCATTTATTGTTTTAACATCATAGCTACTTGCAGTTTTTAGTAGTTCAGTCTCAGGCGGATTATAAATTATATCATACACCAATTCAGCATTGGGCAACCTATCCGGGTTTATGGGCAGATTATTTATTTCAGGGTACATCCCGACAGGGGTGGTGTTAATAACTATATCGTAGAATTTATTCACTTTATCTAATTGGACTACTTTTATTGGCACATCATAAAAGCCTTCCAGATCAGCTTTAATACGGTGAGCCCTGTCCAAATTTCTGTTGGTTATAGTTAGTTTTCCACCTAATTTAATTATTTCAAAGGCGATTACTTTGGCAGCGCCACCGGCACCTAAAAGAAGGATCCTTTTGTTTTTTAGATCCACCCCAATATCTTCAATACTTCTTCTAAAGCCATAACCATCAGTATTATAGCCGATTAGTTTACCACCCATGACTTTGACTGTATTTACTGCGCCATATTCTTTCGCAATGGGATCGATTTCGTCTAAATATTTCATTATGCTTTCTTTGTGAGGTAGGGTTACATTGAACCCGGAGAAATTATTTCTCAAAAGTTCTATATCATATCCCAAAGAAGCCACGGTGATTTGTAAAGGTATGTAAACAGCATCCATATTCTTTAATTCAATAATATTGTTTTGGAAAACGGGGGACAGGCTATGGGCTATAGGATCTCCAATAACTGCATATAATTTTGTTTTACTGCTAAAATTAACTTTCATTCTGAACCACCCCATGCAGAATATTAAAAAAGTTTGGAAAGGAGATATTTACGCAACGGGGGTCGTCAATAGTGACACCCTCTTCGCTTACCAGACCGGCTATAGCAAAGGCCATTGCTATTCTATGATCACCGTAACATTCGATTTTTCCACCTTTTAATTCTTTGGTTCCATGGATAATCATACCATCTTCAGTTCCCTTAATATTAGCCCCTATTTTTGCAAGCTGGGTTACTACAGACTTAATCCGATTGGATTCTTTTATTTTCAGTTCTTCTGCATTTCGGATAACGGTAACCCCCTCCGCAAAAGCCGCTGCAACGGCTATTACAGGGATCTCGTCTATTAATCTTGGTATTATTCCACCACCGATTTCTATACCCTTTAGGCTGGAACTGGATACGGTTACATTAGCTACAGGCTCACCGCTTAGAATCCTTTCATTGTATACTCTAATTTCGGCTCCCATTTGCTTTAAAACATCTATAATCCCTGTTCGTGTAGGGTTTAAGCCCACATTCTCAATTGTAATTTCTGCATCTTTGGTTATAGCGCCCAGTACCATAAAAAAGGCAGCAGAGGAAATATCCCCGGGTACATGTATGTCTTTTGCATATAGTTTCTTTGTAGGACTAGAGATAATAGACAGTCCACTTTGTTGAATGTTAGCCCCCATATAATTTAACATACGTTCTGTATGATCACGGGTTTCTTCTAATTCTACTATGGTAGTTTCACTATCGGCATAAAGACTGGCCAATAAAATAGCGGATTTTACCTGGGCGCTGGCAACAGGCATATTATAATTTATAGCTTTTAGTTTGCTGCCTTGTATCTTGAGGGGGGCGCGATTATCTATACCAGAGATTTTGGCTCCCATTTGGTCAAGGGGTCTTATTATTCTATCCATGGGTCTACCTTGAATGGAATTATCACCTGTAATCGTAGTTTCAAAATCCTGTCCCGCAAGGATGCCACAAATCAAACGAAAGGTTGTACCAGAATTACCTACATCCAATATTTCGTCCGGCTTCTTTAATCCTCTTAGACCGACACCTTTAACGAATATATTTTCCGGGTTAACTTCAATAGGTACCCCCATTTTGCGAAAGCACTTAATGGTATTTAGACAATCATCGCCCATTAAAAAATTATGTATTTTGCTCTCACCATCGGCTATGGAAGATAATATAATTGCCCTATGGGAAATAGATTTATCCCCTGGAATAGCAATATTTTTTCGTATTCGTTTCACTGGCTTAATTAACATATAGTTGCCACCTTTATCGGTCAAATCGTATTGTTTAAAAAATCAATTTCCGTGTCTGACAAAAATGTAATGGGATTATTTTAGAAAGATTTCATCTTCATCTAATAAGACCTCCGATACTTGGCCTTCTCTAACAGGTAGAATAAAAGATACCTTTCCTTCGATATTTTTCTTGTCCTTTAACATCCACCTATGAAGCTCTGAGTCGGGGTAACCACCTATATCTAAGTTGATATTTAAATCTTCCAAAAAGCTTAGGATTTCTTCAGCATATTTTTCGTCAATTAAGCCCAACCTTCGGGCCATAATAGTTTCATGGTACATGCCAATTATTACGGCTTCTCCATGAGTATATTTTGAAAATCCAGTTATTCCTTCCAGTGCATGGCCAATAGTATGACCGAAGTTCAATATTTTTCTTAAACCTTTTTCCTTTTCATCCTGGGAAACAATTTCGGCTTTAATTTCACAACAGCGTTTAACTACATAAAGCATTATTTCATCGTTGCACTTTTTAATTTCGTCTATATTCTCTATTATATATTTTAAAAACTTATAATCATAGATTATTCCGTATTTTATAATTTCTCCAATACCGCTTAACAGCTCCCTGGAAGGCAATGTATGTAGAAACCTTATATCTATTATAACCTTGTCTGGCTGGTGAAAGGCACCAACACTATTTTTGCAATGGAGTAGATTAATACCGGTTTTACCGCCTACACTACTATCTATTTGAGACAATAGGGTAGTGGGTACCTGAATAAAAGATATCCCGCGCATATATATAGCGCTGCAAAACCCTGCCAGATCCCCTACTACACCGCCGCCGAAAGCGATTACCTTTGATTTCCTTGATGCCCCTTTGTTTAGCATCTGCTCTAATATATCTGTAACTACATGTATAGATTTACTATCTTCACCGGGCTCTATAACAATTTTATCATAACCACCAAAAGTATCCAACGAACTTCCATATAGACGATCTACATTCTTATCTGTTATTATAAAATTATGTTCCGAGCCTTTATCTATTAAAACATTCAAATCATTTGAGATATTTGTTCCAATCAGGATATCATAACTATTTTCGTTTAAATCTATTCTTACTTTTTCCATCGCCTTATAATCTCCTCGAAATCATCACTGCCATACTTTCTTAAGAATTCATCAGCTATTACAGTTATAGCGACCATTTCCCCTACAATAGAAGCAGCGGGTACTGCACATGTATCACTTCTTTCTATTGCAGCCACAAAACTTTCTTTAGTTTCTATATCTACGCTTTTAAGGGGCTTGTAAAGAGTAGGTATAGGTTTCATAGTACAACGAATGATTATATTCTCACCGTTAGACATACCACCTTCGATCCCACCGGCTCTATTGGTTTGTCTGTAATACCCCTTTTTTGAATCATAAAAGATTTCGTCATGGACTTGGGAGCCTTTTAGCCTCCCGCTATTAACTCCTTCGCCAATCTCTACAGCTTTGATTGCTTGTATACTCATTAAACTGTATGCCAGCTTTGCATCCAGTTTCCTATCCCAATGAACATAGCTCCCCAAGCCAATGGGGACGCCAGTTATATGGATTTCAAAAATACCGCCCAGGGAATCCCCTGTTTTCTTGGTTTCTTCGATTATATTTATCATTTGATTTTCAATACCGCTATCTACGCATCTTACAGGGGAGTTCTCTGCATTTCTAATTGATTCTATATCATATATATTGTTTTTTAATGAGGCGCTTCCTATGGTAGTCACGTGGCTTATAACATCTATATCAAAATGTCGTAGCAGCTGTTTTGCCATACTGCCTATGGCCACCCGTACTGCTGTTTCCCTGGCGCTGCTTCTTTCCAAGACATTTCTAATATCAGTGAAATTATATTTAATAGCACCGGACAGGTCGGCATGACCAGGTCTGGGCTTGGTTACGCCTTTACTGTCATCTTCGATCTTAACGGGATCCATATATTTTACCCAGTTCTTGTAATCACGGTTTTGTATAGAAAATGCTATTGGGCTACCCAAGGTTTTACCATTTCTAATACCAGACAAAATTTCTAATTTGTCTTCTTCTATTGCCATTCTATGACCCCTGCCATAGCCCCTTTGACGCCTTTGCAAATCTGCGTTTATTATTTCAATATCAATAGGAACATTTGAGGGGAAGCCCTCTATAATCCCTGTTAAACACTTTCCATGAGATTCTCCCGCTGTAAAATATCTTAGCATTTTAAACACTCCTTTATATTAATGGTTTGAAATCATGCTTTCTATTTCTTTCATGAGCCGTTCAAATTTTTTAGGCCTTAAAGACTGGGCACCATCGGATAGGGCATGTTCCGGATCGTTGTGGACTTCAATCATAAGACCGTCTGTACCGGCAGCAACTGCAGCCATGGACAAGGGGGAGACCATAGCCCATCTGCCGGCGGCATGGCTGGGATCTACTATTATAGGAAGGTGACTTAGTTCTTTAATCGCGGGAACGGCACTTATATCCAGGGTGTTTCTTGTATACGTTTCAAATGTTCTTATTCCCCTTTCACAGAGAATGACCTGTGTATTTCCTTCCACCATTATATATTCAGCTGCCATAAGTAATTCTTCAATGGTGGCAGACAAGCCCCTTTTAAGCAATACCGGCTTATTAGATTTACCCGCCTTTTTTAAAAGGGAATAGTTTTGCATATTCCTGGCACCGATTTGTATGATATCTGCATATTGTTCAACAATATCAAAGCTATCCGGACACAAGGCTTCTGTGATTATAGGCATACCGGTTTCTTCCCTGGCCTTTTGTAAGATTTTTAATCCTTCTTCGCCTAACCCCTGAAAGCTATAGGGGGAGGTTCTTGGTTTAAATGCTCCGCCCCTGAGAATACTGGCACCGGCGGCTTTGACACTTTTAGCTATGCTCAAAAGTTGTTCTTCACTTTCCACGGAACAAGGTCCTGCTATAACTATAACATTACCGTCGCCAATTTTTACACCGTTAACCTCTATGACGGTGTCCTCCGGATGAAACAATCTATTAGCCAGCTTAAAAGGATGCTGTACTTTCAGCACTCTTTCTACATTTTCGTTTGCTTCTATCTGGCCTAAATCGACTTTTGTAGTATCACCTACTAATCCAATTATACAATAATTGTCTCCCTGGGATTTGTGGGGGATACACCCCATTATCTCTAACCGTTTTGCAATCTTTTCGATTTCCCTTTTAGGGGCACCAGCTTTCATAATTACAATCATTTATTATTCCTCCCTATGTCTATATTGCTTTTCTTGCCTTTGGTCTTTTAATCCCCCAGCCTATACTCAGTTCGCAATTTATATTGGATTAAGTATTAAAAAAGACTCTCCCTAAGGAAGAGTCCATTTATGCAAAAAGCAATATTTTGTATTTTGCCAAGCTCTGTTATAAAGCTTGATAATCTGGTAGTCGTCTTCGACTTAGTAAATTCATAACTATTATTTAGTTTGCTGAAGAACCGGCGCCAAAAAGTAAAGGCCCCAGTAATAGCCAAAATAATAATAGATATTAAATTTACTTTCTTTAAATTTCAGGCTTAACATTTCCATCAACCAACATTCTTGACTTTTTCCAGAATCTGTTGTTTACTTAAGTTGATTTATAGTATATTTTATAATATTACTTTTGTCAAACATTACTTTCGAAAAGGGTTCCATGTTTTCCCTTCCTATGGGACCATATATATTGTGTTTGATAGTATTGACAGGCAGGTTGGGGTGTGAAACAAATGATAGATGTTAAGCAAATTAGTATCATCGGTCTTGGTTTAATGGGCGGTTCTATTGCGCTAGCGTTAAAGAACAGGGGCATTAAGGGGAAAATAGTGGGCTATGATATATGCAGAAACTATGTAGATGAAGCCCTGGGGTCTAAAGCCATAGATATGGGGGCAGATAATCCCGAAGAAGCAGTTATAGGTGCAGGGCTTGTAATTATAGCGGTTCCCATAAGTCAATATAAAACAATATTTAATGAAATAAATCCATTTTTAGCTTTAGGTTGTATCGTTACAGATGTAGGAAGCGTAAAGCTAGAGCCTGTAGAACTGGCTGAAAAATTACTTCCAAAGGGTATACATTTTGTTGGAGGACATCCCATGACAGGTTCTGAAAGAGGCGGCTTTAATGCTGCAGATCCATTTCTATATGAAAATGCGTACTATTTTTTGACCCCAAGGGAAGATACACCCGCTGAAGCAGTAGGTACAATGGAGGATTTAATAAAGAGTTTAGGCGCCTATGCGGTTCCGATTGCCCCGAAGGAGCACGATTTGATTGTTTCGCGTATGAGCCATTTACCCCATATAATTGCTTCGACTTTAGTGAATTTTATGGATAATGATAAGGGTATATCTTACTTGACCTTTGTCGGTGGTGGCTTTAGGGATACGACAAGAATAGCCTCCGGCAATCCCCATATGTGG
>JAAYSJ010000062.1 GCA_012518395.1 Clostridiales bacterium | reverse complement strand
ATAGTCACTTCGTGATCCTCCAGGGATTCAAATTCATTAATAATAGTCATTGATCTATGGGTTGGGCAAAATTCAGTAACCTTGAAAGGATCCTTATCCCTGTTACATAGATCTGCCAACTTTTCCCTTCTCACCCTGAGGATATCGTTTAAATCTTCCTCAACAATATGCTCATCCTTCGTTTCATTCATCAATATTCATACCTTTCCTATTATATGGTTACCATCTGCTAAAAATATAGAACCTAGATCATACAAAATATCACAAGTAAATTAAACCACGCCAGGGCTTAATATTGTTTTTAAAATTTGACCACAATATTCCTGGAACGAAGCCTTCATATGATGCCAATCGTATATGTGCCTAGTAATAATGATATGCCAAATTGGATTACTTAGCAATAATGAGTAAATATTATTCCGGATACACTATCCTATTAATTATTTATGGATCTCCAATATCTTAAATTTTACAATACCGTCAGGGGCGTTAACTTCAACTATTGCTCCTGTCTGTTGGCCAATTAAAGCCCTGCCTACAGGGGACTCGTTAGAAATCTTATTTTGGGACGGATCAGCCTCAGCTGAGCCCACTATCGTATATCTTAAGATTTCGTCAAATTCTATATCTAAAATATTGACTGTAGAGCCAATGCTTACCCTGTCTGTAGAAATATCCTCCTCGTCTATGACACGGACATTCCTTAGCATGTTTTCCAAAGTGACTATACGCCCTTCTGCGAAGGCCTGATCATTCTTTGCTTCGTCATATTCCGAATTTTCACTTAGATCGCCGAAGGCAATAGCCTGCTTTATCCTTTCGGCAATTTCCCTTCGCCTTACAGTTTTAAGATAGTTAAGTTCATATTCCAATTTTGCTACGCCCTCAGGAGTCAATAATGTTTCCTTACTAATCATATTTACGTCTCCTCTTTATTACTTAATCTTTATCGCAGCCGTTACCTTAGGGTATTTGACGGACTGGCGGAAAAGATATGATGATAATATATGCCCAGGTTTCACATTTATTCTAATGGCTCTTATAAACACTGCCTGAAGTCCTAATATAATAAGCACTAGAAGCTGCCGAAGGCGGCGACAGTGCTTTAGTAGCCCTTAATTTTATTGAATCTATTATAAAATACCCCCTTTTGATTTGTCAAGGCAATTTAAAATAAAGCCTCCTAAAACCATTGTATGTTAAAATCCTGTTATTGGAGACCATTCCCATAGGTATTGATCCAAGTTGACCTAATATTTCTCTTGTCATTTTTATTCTATCTTCCAAGGGAAATGGCTCAGTTAAGATATCGTGATATCTTTTCTCCATAATGTAAAGATTCGCCTCCAAAACTCCCAATTGTCCCCACGGACATAAAGTGTTTGAAATCTGCAAAGGTTTTGGAATTGCTGGCATACCTGATTCAATCACTATACCTTTACAGTCCCCGAACCTTTCCGCAGATTCGCCATAGTCTAATCTATAAGAAAGAATTGTAATTTGGTTGCATTCAATACCATCCCACTCTTCAGGGGCAGAACATAATATGATTATGGCCTTTTCAATAAGGCATAGGCCGGGATCTGTGGTTATCTCACAGGATAGGCCAGTGTTGTACAGTATATCATCACCTGTTTTTACCATATCCCTTACTCTATGGCCACCGAGGGTTAGATTGTTTGAATGGGGGGCTAAATATTCAGCCCATATTCTTCCTACAGGCTTATCCGCCCCCCATATACCTATCTTTATCTCATTCGGTTTTGCCTTGATTATAGCAAGCAACCTATCTACAGTTTCCATCAGAGACGCTAACCGAATTAACTCCCCATCCAGCAAGGCGATATGATGTTTGTCAAGAAGGAATCTGTGATCTGCTGACAAAATCCCATGCCAACGGGGGAACGCTAATATACTGATCCCCTTTTTTTTAAGGGAAGCAATGATATTTTCCATTATCTTAATAGAATTTAGCTCAGTTAGTTTATCACCTGGCATAAAAAAACCAGGAGCGTCCAATATGTATCCCAGTTCCTCCAGACCATCTCCTCTGTATATCGTTTCTGTAAACCTGGTCTTAACCCTGGGTATCAATGCCCCAGCCCACCTATGAGGCAGGTGTTTCAAAAATGGGTGGCTGTTTATGTATCTTTGTTCTGAGTTTTCACCCATAATGAGTGCAAACCTTTCCATTATTAATGAGCCCCCCTGTATATTTCTACTTCTTTAATTAAGTATTTCAACCCTATGCTGGAAGCCGCTCCGTATTATCAGATCCGTATAAATCTCCGGGGTAACCTCATCAACCCCTAAACCGGTTATGCTTAGGAAGGCAGCTTCCAGAACATTGGTTCCGAAGGATCTGCCGTCAAATTCAGGGGTGGAGGTTATTAGCATCTTAATCCCCCGATTTTTTAGAAAAACTAAATCTTCTGGTGTCACAGTGTTGGTTATAATCACCTTTCCTTCCATATCATCGGGGATATGTTTTTTTATGTATATGAAGTCTCCTGCTATTATATCCGCATTATAATAATATTTTTGATATTTTGGTATAATTTCGTTCTGTTTTTCACCTGTTGGATAGAGCATTTTAAAAGGCATACGTCCAACAATAGGCATAAAAATAGCAGCTACTCTATGTAGCCCCTTTAAGCTTTTTATAGGAATTTGAACACCTAACGCGAACATCAGATCCCCATAAGTAACCTTTGCACCGAAAGACTCTAAAGATTCGGCCATGCCAAATCTATCTACGCCGCTTACCAAGAGCACCCTTTTATTCTTTAAAGCAATACCATATTCATCGTTAGCAAATTGGATCACCCTTCTTTCCAAGGTGTTTTTAAGACCAGAGCCATCAACTATAGGTGTTTTGACAGCAGCATTGAGTATAGCTCCCGCAGATCTTAAAAAATAACGTTTATTATTGTGGCCATAAAGATAGATATCAATTCCGCCCATGCCAAATACATCGACCCTGCCATCAAGATCCCTTATTATTTGAATGGCCTTTTTAATATCACCATCCGTGCCAATTCTTTCAATTGTAAGTTTTTGACCGAGGATTTCGGTCTCTACCCTATGGTTTCTCGAGGATGAACCAATACTAACACTTACGATATTTTTCATAGCCCCCCCCTTAATATTTACGTTTATGAAGCTAAGTAAAGTATATTACATAATCATTATAAAAATCTATTTGTCTATATAATTATACTCTTTTTTAATATATTCCGAAATGGCAGTTTTTATTTGACTTACATCATCCAACTTATTGATCATATCTTTTAAAACATTAACATTTCTCATGCCTTTTAAATACCAGGCTAGGTGCTTTCTCATTTCCAGTATTCCAAGCTTTTCACCCTTAAACTGCACTGCCAAATCCAATTGTTTTAAGACAGTATCAATCTTTTGGAAGACAGAAGGCCGAGGTAATATGCCGCCAGTATCGAGAAAATGGGTAATATCCCTAAATATCCAGGGATTCCCCCTGGCCCCCCTAGCCACCATAATAGCATCGCACCCCGTATATTCAAACATCCTCTTAGCATCCTGGGGGGTAAAAATATCGCCATTGCCTATTACGGGTATATTTACGGATTCTTTTATCTTTTTTATTATACTCCAATCTGCATTACCGGAATAAAACTGATCCCGGGTTCTGCCATGAACTGTAATCGCCGCAGCACCCTCATTTTCAGCTATCCTGGCAATCTCGGCTGCATTTATACTGTGGTCATCCCAGCCCTTACGTATCTTCACCGTTACCGGTTTGAGGGAACTTGCCACTACCGCTTTCACTATGGCTCCTACCTTCTGTGGGTCCTTCATTAGGGCGCATCCCTGGCCGTTCTTTACAATCTTCGGGGCGGGACATCCCATATTAATATCTATAAGATCCACTTTCTGAGACGATATTTTTTTAGCAGTCAATGCCATTATTTCAGGTTCCGTACCGAATATCTGCACCCCAATGGGTCGCTCATCGGGGTGTACAGATAACAATTCCTCTGTTTTTTTATTCTCGTAGTACATTCCCATAGCACTAACCATTTCGGTGTAAACTAAGCCACAATTATATTCTCTGCATATTAAACGAAAAGGCAGATCTGTTATCCCTGCCATAGGAGCCAAGAATATCCTGTTTTTTAACACCAGGTTCCCTATTACAAGTACTTTTTCCACCATATATCACACTCTTAGAAAAAGCCGCATTTTTCTGCGGCATTAAGTTTAGTAGTAGTTACCTCTTTTTATGAATAAGCTAATCCTCTGTACCAGTGGCAATAGGCTTTGTTAAAATTAAATCCCCTATTTTCCACCTACCATCCTTCTCCATGATAAGGATGCCTTCCCCACTTTTCCATGTGGGTATGTCATCACTTTTGGATTCCTCATTTTTATTGACCCCTTCAATTCCGGTTATGATCTCTTCTATGAATACCCTGGTTTCATCCTCCCACGGCCAAACCCACATTTTTTTTATTTTTATGCTATGGTCGTAGTTATTGATAGTATAATCCTCGTAAGGACGTTTTAAAAGAATAGTGTCATGGCTTAAAAAATCTTGGGTAAAGAATTTATTAAGTTCAGTAGTATCCTGGTTCATAAGAATCGTTTCTGCCCGTTTTGCCAAACCATCATTTATTATCACATTTATATTAGCCCAATCGTAACCCATAAAAACCGCTAGCACAATTAGGATAGCTATGATAGCCAAAGCGGTCAGTCTAGTAAAAAGATAGGACAAAATACGCATTAAGCTATTCAAGCATAATCCCCCCCAATCATCTTTAAACCCATGAGCAAAGATGAGAATATTTTGATATCAAACATAATAACATACAATATGCTATTTGTAAATTTCACCAATGTTTATTATATCAAATCCCATCCCCGGTATAGACTCGAAAGCTTAGAAACAGGTTAAATTAAATCATTTGTTTTAGTTTAAATATTTTTGCAATGTTTTTTGGCTCAATCCTGTAACAAGATCCTTTACCCTGATAAAAACCATGGTCTCTAATCATGTGAATATTGAGGGTGGTCCAAGTAATACTTTCATTAGTTTCAATATTTAAAACGGTTATATTTTCTTTATTATATAACCCGCCGAAGGGGCTGGCTATTTTGCCCATGGAACCCTCAACGGTAACCTTTAGAAATTTTCCCACCATCTTTGGGCTCCCAAAAGTCTCCCTCCCGGCATCTGTTATCTCCTCCATGACATCAGCTATCATTTCGTGGGTCAATCCCAGACTGGCAACCAGTCTTTGATCATCTTCAATAATATCGGCTAGCTTTCTGGTGTCATTCCCCAAAAAGCCCTCTTTGCTTATAACACCCGGCTGCATTAATCTCTGGATCCTATCCAATTTCGGCGTCTGTTTCATACATTCTACCTCCTAGAATTTATCGAAAAAGATATGCTCCTCGGGAATACCTTTGCTCTTCAGCACCTTTATGCTGGCATCGATCATGCCGGGGCTTCCACACAGATATGCTTCATACTCGCCATCTTCTTTTATATGCCTGTCTACTACCTCGGTAATAAGCCCTGTCTCACCTTGCCATCCGTCATTGGCTTCGGGGTTGGATAAAGCGGGCACAAACTTAAATTTGGGAACCCTGTCTTCGAATTCTTTCATCTCGTCAACAAAATAAAGATCCTTTCCGCTAACACATCCAAAGAAAAATGTGGCTTTACGATCTATTCCTTCCTCCGCCATTTTATGTAGCATAGATTTTATTGGACCTAAACCCGAGCCACCAGCAATATAAATAATCTCGCGGCTGTTATCCCTTAAAAAGAAATCACCATAAGGCCCGTTAAAGGTAATGCTATCTCCTTCCTTCAAATAATCGAATACATAGGTCGTACTTATGCCCTGGGGCACCCTGCGTATTATAAGGTCTATTTGTGTTTTTAGGGTTTGGGGTGAGGCTACCGAGTAGGCTCTGTATACTTCTTCTTTTACCTTGCCGTAGGTGGGAATCATCAACTGTATATATTGCCCTGCTACAAAATCAACTGTCTCACCTTCAGCTAATCCCAGACTTAAGTATTTCGTATCGTAGGTTAAATCTTTAATCCTTATTACCTTGGCATGATATTCCCTTATACTGAACAGCTCTTCGGGAATCAAGATATTCAAATCGTTTCTGACCCTGACCTGACAGGACAAACGAAAGTGGTTCTCTATTTCTTCTGCAGTCAAATATGGAGTCTCAGTAGGCAATAAGGGACCCCCTCCCTCCAATACTGCCACCTTGCATAGGCCGCAAGTACCTCTTCCCCCACAAGCGGAAGGAATAAAAATGTCGTGTTGCTGCAAGCTGCCTAAAAGGTGATTGCCGCCCTTTATCTCATAAGTTTTCTCCCCATTAACTACTATCTTGCAGATACCATAATTCAACAAAAAACGCTCTGCAAGGGTCAGTAGCCCTGCCAGAAAAACTCCTATAGCAGTGATTATTGTTGTAGTTGTCAATACAGCCATTGAATATCCCCCCTACTGAATATTTGCTATACCTGATAAACCAATAAATGCCATGGCCATTATCCCGGTGACTATCAGGGCAAATCCGGCCCCTTGCAGTCCTTTGGGGATCTTTGTCTCGTCAACTTTTTCGCGGATTCCGGCAAGGGCTACTATTGCCAGCGCCCACCCTATTCCACCGCCTGCACCATAAGCCAGTGATTGAAGAAAAGTATATTCCCTAATAACCATAAATAGGGCTACACCCAATATAGCGCAGTTTACTGTAATGAGGGGCAGGAATATACCTAAAGCATAGTACAGGTTAGTCATATACCGTTCCAGAATCATTTCTATTAGCTGAACAAAGGCGGCAACAATTATAATAAAAACTATATACCGCAGATATTCCAGGCCAGCGGGCACGAGTATATACTTATAAACTAAGAAATTTAACATGGTAGTTGTAGTCATAACAAAAATTACTGCCTGGCCAAGACCCCAGGAGGCTTTTAAATCCCGTGAGATGGAGAGATAAGAACACATGCCCAAAAAATTTGTCAGTACGATATTGCTAGTGGATATGGACGCAAAAAATATAACAATTGGATTTATATCCATAAAAACTACCCCCTTTTAAACGCTCTGTTTGGATTGTTGTCCCTGGACTACCCAAATTATTATAGCTAAAACGAAGAATGCGCTGGCAGGCATAACCATGATAGTCCATTTGATCCACCATTCACCTAGTACAGAAATACCAAATAGGGTTCCAAAGCCCATTAACTCACGAATAAAAGAAATCAGCATAAGAACCAGGGTATAGCCAAGACCGGACATCATCCCGTCAAAGAATGCCAGTCCTGGGGGATTGCTTTGCCCGTACGCTTCACATCGTCCCATGATTATACAGTTGGTTATAATTAATCCAACATAGGGTCCTAAGGTTTTACTGACCTCCGGCATGGTAGCCTTAAGGATTATATCCACCACAATAACATAGAAGGCAATAATAAGGGTCTGTACCATCATCCTTATCCTAATAGGAATAATATGTCTTAATATAGAGACTGTCATGCTGGATAGCGCTGTTACAAAGGTAACCCCCACCCCCATAACGAGGGTGTTGCTCATTAGGTTTGTGACAGCTAAAGCCGAACAAATTCCAAGTATCTGTCTTATTACAGGGTTTTCCGACCATATATCCTTTTCTGTGATTGTTCGTATTTCACTTTTCATTTTTAAACACCCCCCATGGCTTTTCTTATCTGTTCTATCTTATTATTTAGAATGCTCAATACCGAATTGGAAGTTAAGGTTGCTCCTGTAATAGCATCTACCTGCCCTTGTCTGGTGGATGTACTATAGATTAATGCATCCCCTTCGCTATTGAGATCAACACCCCTAAATTGTTCCTTAAATTCAGGTTCATCGATCATTCCCCCTAAGCCCGGGGTCTCATTCTGCTCTGTAAAGGCGATTCCTATAATCCTGTTTAGATCAGGGGATAAAACCAAAACCCCCTCTACCTCCCCCCATAAGGCCCCGCCGGCGAAGGAGAACCCATAGGCCTGGGGTTGATCATCTGCGGTTCTGGAGATATATATAGTTTCTCCGTCAAATTGTTCTGTTTTTATTTTTTCATCGTATAGTTTTTCAATCACATCGGTTGATATATCCGTCGGAATGTCTATATTGAAGGCATAGAGTTGTGCTTGTTTAATTCCTAGTTCTTCGTTTGATCTGATAACAGGTCTTGCATATTCATATACCCCAGACAAAATGCCGGTGAGAACAGCAGTTATTATAAGCATAAACAATAAATTAAACCAAGGGCTGTTTCTCATGAGGCCACCTCCTTTACCCCCACCTTAGCTCTTTTTGCCATACTATCCATTAGCGGAACAAAGGAATTGACAATCAAAATCGCAAACATAATCCCTTCAGGGAATATTGAAAAGTTTCTTATGACTGTAGCTATCATTCCTACCAATAATCCAAATATAATCTTTATCTTAGCCTGTGATGGGGCGGAAATAGGATCTGTAGCCATAAAGACCATAGCAAAGAGAAATCCACCCGAAATCAATGCCATCAATGGGTTGTCAAAGCTGGAAATACCCAGAATAAAGAAAATACTTTCCATGCTTAACATACCGATTAAGGTTGAGACCATAATCTGCCAAGATGCTGTCTTTTTATAGATCAGATACCCTGCTGCCAGGACTATTAGAATAACCCCCGACTCACCTATAGATCCGGGAATATTTCCAGCTATCATCTGACCTATGCTGTAGGGGATCCTTTCCCCCAGTTGGGCCATAGTCATGGGTGTGGCTTGGACAACTGCGTCTATCTTATTCGGCATCCATTTTATAAAACCTCCGGGAAACCCTGAAAAAGGCTTGACCCATTCGTTAGTCATAAATGCGGGAAAAGATATGTAGATAAAACATCTACCTGTCAAAGCTGGATTAAATACGTTACGTGCAAAACCCCCAAAAACCTGTTTGCCAAAGACTACGGCAAAGACAATGCCAACTATGGCTATCCAAAATGGAATTGTGATAGGCAAAACCAGAGAGAATAAAAAACATGTTACCAATACCGAATCCGATGGTCTTGATTTTCTTGTTCTTTCAAAGAAATGTTCAGTTATGACGCCGGATATAGAAATTACCGTTAGTAAGGCCAACACCCTCCATCCATAAAGATAAATGGAAAATAGAATGATAGGTAAAAGTGAAAAGAGTACCCTTCTCATCATGGGCTGTTTACGTATGTTTTTACCTGCGTTTAAGAATTCCTTGATGATATGTAATGACAAAAAAACCACCCCTTAGTTTGTTATGGATTACTGCTATAGGGTTCTACTAATTTCTACATATGATAAATTTTAAATATGCATATTCCGACCCCCCTGTTCATTCATATTCAGTCCTGGTTTCGTCCATATATGATTTTCAAACCCTCCAGTATCAGGCTCTCGTTAATTTCGTCTATGGTTTCTGATTCCTTTGCTATCAATGGAGCCATACCACCTGTGGCTATTACCTTGGCATTAGGCGCACCAAGTTCCTTCTTCATCCGTTTCACAATATAGTCAACCTGACCTACATACCCGTACACTATCCCGGCTTGTATACTGGACACGGTATTTTTTCCAATTACCCGGGCAGGTTTTATCAGCTCCACCCTGGGAAGCTTCGCAGCATGCAAGAACAATGCATCAGTTGAAGTCTTAATCCCTGTGGATATACACCCACCCAAGTATTCCCCATCCTCTGAAATAGCATCGAAGGTGGTAGCTGTACCGAAATCTATAACTATCAAGGGGCCACCATAGCGCTCAAAAGCAGCTATACCGTTTACTATCCTATCTGCACCCACTTCCTTGGGATTGTCGTAACGGATATTCATGCCGGTTCTAATTCCCGGCCCGACTATCATAGGCACTAGCCTGAAATATTTCTTGCACAAAAGCTCCAGTGCATCAATCATATTTGGTACCACAGTTGAAATAATGATCCCTGCAACATCTCGGCTTGATACCTTGCTGTAGCCAAACAGATCCAATATCAATATACCAAGTTCATCGGCGGTCTTGTTCTGATCAGTAGCTAACCTCCAACTTGTCAACAACTTATCTTCACTATAGACACCTAAAACCATATGGGTATTCCCGACGTCCATTACCATAATCATAATGCTTATCTCCTTCGTATTAAAAATATGGGCAGGTATAACCGACCTGCCCCATAGAAGTAAATGTCACTATTTCCTATTATACAATGCTTTTAAAGCCTGAACCACTGGTGTAATAATCAATATAGCAAAGATCGTTTCCGGGATCCCATTGGGAATAGCAATACCTAAAAGGATCGTTTTCCCCACTATTGATTGATCTACATTAAACAGTTCTGCAAAAATGTGTTTATATCTTAAAAACGCAATCCCCAGCACGCCGATTGTATTAGTCAAGGTGCCCAATGTAGCAGCGGTCATAGAGCTAATAGCCAGTTTGTGCTGATTATCCAGTCTTAGGGTGTTTTGTACACCTTTGAAAGCATAATAGGATATCAAGGGGATTAACAGTCTCGGAAGTATGGACACCAATGGATCCATAAAAGCTATTGCCAAGGGACTTGCGGGCTGGGCGAAAGCCCTGTACATACTAAAGCCGCCAAATATTAGCCCGATAAACAACCCTACTATGGGTCCTTCAATGATTGCACCTATAATCGTGGGAATGTGAAGAATCGTCACCTGTACAGGCAAAAATGGAAGCTGGATAATCCCGACTCCGGCAACCTCCAGCATCACCGACAGGCCCCCCAACATCCCGATTACGGCCAACTTTCGAGTAGTGATTTTCATGATTTGTATAACCTCCGTTCAAGTTCCTAATGTGGATACCTGACAGCACCGACATATAAGATTATTCTTATCCAAGGTCTGATTTCATATGAATATCAGCCCTAGATCTAAAGACATATTATCAAAAATATCTTAATAGTTCAAGAAAATTCTGTCCCCGGATAAACTACAGTATTGTGCAACCCAGGGTCGTCCCCGCCTCTTTTAAAGCAAATTCGTGTGCTTCATTGTCAAAGGAAGCAACACAATCCTTATAAATAGCCACCGGATAATTCAAATTTCTTGCATCGGCTGCCGTATATAATACACATATATTCGTACACACCCCTACCAGATATAATTCTTCGACATCCTTTTCCCTTAAATTAAGATCCAGATCGGTACCGAAGAAAGCACTGTATCGCCTTTTTTTGATTATTTTATCCTCTTTCCTAACCTCAAGCTCATCAATTATTTTGGCACCCGGTGTATCAGCAATACAGTGGGGATGGAACATATCAAATTCCCTGTCGTCTTTAGCATGATTATCGCAGATATAAAATATCTGATTACCTTCTTCCCTGAACTTTTCGATTTTAGCCTTGATGGGCTCAATTATTGCCTTGCCGACCTGCCCTACCGTCAAGGCTCCGTCTTCATAAATAAAGTCCCGTAACATATCAATTATCAATAATGCTTTCAAATTAATGCCTCCTTGTATAAATAATCAAAATATATAAATTCAAACTATTCCATTCCTCCAGCATTAGTTACTGCGTTAACTATAGCCCTTGCCGTAACCTCAACAGCCGCACAGCCTATGGCCATAAAATCC
This sequence comes from Clostridiales bacterium, assembly GCA_012518395.1. GTDB lineage: Bacteria > Bacillota > Clostridia > Caldicoprobacterales > UBA3941 > JAAYSJ01. The sequence continues at coordinate 8,950 of JAAYSJ010000062.1, read as the reverse complement.
CCTTCTAACTCGCCCCCTGACAATGCGAACATAGTATCTCCGTCTGCCATGGTATGTACAGGTCTGATGGCAAGAGCTAAACCATCGTGGGATATGGAAGCCAATTTATTAACCTGCTCCTTTGTCAGCTTCGCATTTGTAGCCACTACGCCTATGGTAGTATTCCCAGAAAAATTCGCCCCTGTTGAACTAATTCCCATTGGCTCAGCAGATAAGATAGTATTCACAGTATCAATAAAATCCCCCTTTTTGGGGTTTCTGGCTCCTGCAATAATTTTTCCGCTTTTATAATCCAATATATCCCCAAAAGCGTTTACAGCTACAATAGCACCAACTACCAGGCCACCTGATAGCTTTATGGAAGCCGTCCCGATACCTCCCTTTGAAGCAGATACCATTCCAAAAATTTTTCCTACAGTCGCCCCTGTGCCTGCGCCTATGCTTCCTTGCATGATATCCCCTGAAGCCGCATTCTTACAAGCATCATAGCCCATTGCCCCATCGGGTCTTGCCTTAGTATCCTTATATGCAAGGTCAAATAATACCGCCCCACCTACTATGGGTACTCTGGCTACACCTGTGTCAAACCCAATCGCATTTTCTTCAAGATATCTCATTACACCGTCTGCAGCCGCTAACCCAAAGGCGCTGCCTCCGGCCAATAGAATGGCATAGGCTTTGTCTACCAAGTTTCCCGGTCTCATAAGGTCAGTTTCTCTGGTCCCGGGCGCTGAGCCCCTTACGTCTACACCTGCCGTTGCACCCTGTCTACATAATACCACAGTGCATCCCGTGCCGCCTTCCCTGTTTTGAGCATGCCCAACTTCTATCCCACTTATATCAGTTATTTGACCGTTATACATAACCTTCTTCACCTCTTACCGATACATCCCCCGACATAACCTTAGTAATAATACCATCGTTCCTTTTTACCAGCAATGAACCGTCAACATCAAAGTCCAAAGCAAATCCTTCAAATTCGGTATCCTTCCCTATTATCTTTACCTTTCTCCCCAATGTCACGGAGAACAGCCTGGACTCCTCAAGGATATCCTTAAAATTATCGTTCTTTATGTAACTAAAATAGAGTCTTTCTATCTCTTCCATAGTAAGGGCGATTATCTCCCTTCTATCTACCTTATGGTTTAATGCTATCTTTAGGGAGGTCGCTGTGGATATAAGCCCCTCGGGAAAATCATCCCGCTCCTGGTTAGCATTTATTCCTACCCCCACCACTATGTAGTGAATCCTATCCAAATCCGCATGCATTTCTGTGAGTATACCACATACCTTCTTGCCATCTAAAATAATGTCATTAGGCCATTTTATCCCGATATCAAGTCCTGATATCTTAGCCAAGGCACCCCGAACCGCCACCGCAGCAGCAGTAGTAATACCTGGACTCTGCACTGGGGGGATGTCTGGCCTTAATATCAGGGACATCCAAATTCCCTTCTTCCTGGTGGAAAGCCAACCCCGCCCAAGTCTGCCCTTGCCAACCGTTTGGGTTTCAGCGATTATTAAGGTTCCCTCGGGAGCACCTTTTAAAGCCAATTCCTTGGCTCTGGTATTAGTAGAGCCAATAGTTTCATAGATTTCTATATTTCTTCCCATAGCTTGAGTTCTCATGGTTGCAAGCAGCGTCAATGAATCCAAAGTTTCCGGAATTGATACCAATCTATATCCCAGCCTGGGCTTAGCCTCTATTTGAAAGCCGTCTTCCTGTAAGGATTTCATGTGCTTCCATACGCCTGCCCTGGTAATACCCAAGACAGAGCTGATCTCCTCGCCGGATAGGTACCCCTCCTTGTTATCTAGCAGCATCCCCAATATATTATCCCGCATGCTCTTTTCTCCCCATGATTATATTTCTGCTCCTGTTTTCTTACTTTATGCAGCCCATCTTTAATTTCAGCTAATATAAGACTAATAATCCTTATGGACAACCACAAATAATTAACAAAATACCATCATTGCTATACATTCTTCATTATAATAAATGCTGTAAGTATTGTACAGGTACAGATAAGGTATTTTACTTCACTATTCCTTAGACCCAATAACAATCCATGAAAACCCCAAAAATGAAAAAAGCCCCCCAACTTTTAAGCCGGGAGGCGATTCTATTGCTTATCTATAAAAGGCGTGATTCCCTATTGTAGTAACATATTGCCTGGTGTTTACTATCCAGCTTCCTGCTGCCTTCTTAGGGTTAAAGAAGTATAGAGCGTCACCTACGGGCTTGCTCCCCCAATAGGCCTCTTCTGCAGCTCTCATAGATTCAGAGCTGGGATTATTATAAATGGTTCCATCCTCTACAGGGCTGAATTGGGGAATATTATAATAGTACTCAAATATAACGTTATAAATAGTGTCTGGAAATTGTTTTGAGTTTACCCTGTTCATTATTACGCTACCTGCCGCAACCTTACCAAGGTAGGATTCCCCCCCTGACTCGGCTTCGATTATTCGTCCTAACCAATAAATATCGTCTCTTTGTTTAGCTGTAATTGTGCCCCTATCTGAAGCCCCGGCGCTTGACGATGGTTTGTTGTTATATAGGGCATTTTGTGTTTCAGGCCCGGCTATCCCGTCGATTCTAAGACGGTAGTCTATCTGAAAAGCTATAACTGCATTTTCTGTAACATGCCCGTAATATGCGGTAGCAGTTCCCTTGAAATATCCCAGAGCCTTCAATGCGTTCTGGAGATCCCTGACCCTTTCATTATACATCCCGAAGTATAGCATTACGGATCCGCTGCCTGAAGAAGACAATGCACCGTTATATAAAGCAGTTTGGGTCTTTTGCCCCGCAATACCGTCGACCTGCAGGCCATAATTTCTTTGAAATCTTATAACGGAATCCCTGGTGATTGGGCCGTAATAATCCGTAATCGTATGGTAAGTGAAATATCCCCTATTCTTTAGAGCCTGCTGCAGCCTAGATACTGCCTGACCCCTGCTCCCCAACTTTAGCAGGGGATAAGTCGCCGCCTGAGCAGTTGTTGCCGATGTTAGTATATGCCCTGCCACCAGCATAATAGTTAATACTAAAACCAAGACAGCTACCCTTCCCTTTTTAACCACAAAAATCCCCCTCTATTTATGCATTATGTTAAGTTTACGTAATGCATTATAGCGAGAATATCTATTTATGGTCAAGAGTGTAAGAAACCCCTATAGGATTTTGTTACGGATTTGTGACATGGTTATTAACTAAATATTAAGGTTTGCTTACTTTTGCACACCTATACCATATACAGGCAAACCGATAGTCTATGCTGGTAGCCTTTTTATCCGCACCTTAGGCAACATACCATCGAATTCCTCCTTGGTACAGAGCAAGGTCCCCTCCTTCATTACTGAAGCGGTAGAGGCAGCTATACCATACCTTAGCATATCCTCCAGTCCCAGACCCTCCTCATGGGCTAAACAGAGCCCCGCCAGCATTGAATCACCGGCACCGGTAGTACCCCTTACCTTCACTTTTAAACCTGGCGCGTAATAAGCCTCATCTGTATCCAAAATAACGGCCCCATCACTCCCCAAAGATACGCATACTATTTTTATCCCATCATCCAAAAGCCTTTTTGCTGCTTTAGCAGCTTCATAAGGGGAAGTTATCTTTTCGTCTAAGACTGTTTCCAATTCAAACAGATTAGGTTTTATAAGATAAGGTTTTGCCTTTAAACCCTCCCTTAATAAATCACCTTCTGCATCCAAAACTGTAGTGATTGAAAGATGGGCAACCGCCTCAAATAATTCCCTGTATATCGTTTTAGGTACACCTTCAGGGATACTACCGCACAATACCAAGATCCCACTACCTTCGCTGTCCCTTACAACCCTCTTTTTTAGTATAGACAGATCATCTATATTGGGAGGCAACCCAAGTTCATTAAGCTCGGTGACAACTTGCTTGGAGCGATCGTATATTTTTTGGTTTATCCTTATATCACCATCAAGGGTAATGAAATCGTTGTTAATCCCCCTTTTTTCTAAGGCAGCTAGAATCACTTCACCTCCCCCATCATAATTAAAGCCGAGACATCGGGCTTTACCCCCCAATTGGCTGAAAGCGACGGCAAGATTTATGCCCTTTCCACCTGCATCTATGCGGGTATCCACTATCCTATTAGTACCTCCATAGATAAAACTGTCTACAACAACAGTCTTATCGATACTCGGATTCAGGGTTACAGTTGTGATCATTTATAACCTCCTGGTATAATAACAACCCATATTGGGCGCAGTATTAAAGCCGGATACCCTAAGGTATCCGGCCTGCAATTGCTTGATACTATTCTGCTTCCTTTTTAGCTTGCTCGATAACCTTTGCACTTATATTGCCAGGAACCTCTTCATATCTTAAAAATGTTAGTTTAAAGCTGCCCCGAGCCTGGGTCATAGAGCGAAGATCCGTTGCATACCTGAACATTTCACCCTGGGGAACTTCAGCCTCAATACATTGTAGTCCACCACCCATGGGATTCATGCCCAATATTCTCCCCCTGCGCCGATTTAGATCCCCGATGATATCCCCCATATATTCATCGTTTACTGTTACTTCAGCCTTCATTATGGGCTCGAGCAAAACCGGGTTCGCTTGTTCTAACTTTCTAAAAGCTAGATAGGCAGCCATTTTAAAGGCCATCTCTGAAGAGTCAACGCTATGGTAGGAACCATCATACAAGGTGGCCCTCAAACCAACTACGGGATAACCAGCTAATACTCCATTAGGTAATGACTCTAACAAGCCCTTCTCAACAGCGGGAATATATTGTCTGGGAACAACTCCCCCTACTATCTTATCAACAAATTCAAACTTTACATCGGGATCTGGCAATGGTTCAAAATCGATCCATACATGGCCAAACTGTCCATGACCGCCACTTTGTTTCTTATGCCTTCCCTCAGCTTTTACAGATTTTCTTATAGTCTCCCTATAGGCTACCCTAGGCTCTTTGTAGACAGCACCTGCCCCAAATTTACTCTTTAACCTGCTGGCAATAACATCTAATTGCATCTCGCCAACACCACTTATAAGGGTTTGATTGGTTTCTGCATTTGATTCTATCTGGAATGTAGGATCTTCCTCTGCCATCCTGTTAAGCCCTGCAAATACCTTGTCTTCCTCCCCTTCCTGCTCAGCAACAATAGCCAAAGATATGGCGGGTTCAGGGAATTCTATGCCCTTGTATATTATAGGTGAAGACAGGTCACTTAGGGTATCCCCTGTTTCCGTCCGCTGGAGCTTGGCAAATGCACCGATGTCACCGGCAGTAATTTTATTTACCTGGGTTTGCTTTTTACCCTTCAGTGTATATAGCGCAGCTGTCTTTTCATTAACACCTTTATTCCCATTATGGATTGTGGCACCGCTATCCAATTCCCCTGAAAATACTTTAAATATAGAGAGTTTCCCAACAAAGGGATCAACAATAGTCTTAAATACCAAAGCCGAAAAAGGTTCCGAAGCCACCATTTCACGCCTTACTTCCTCCCCGGTACTGGGGTTTTTGCCCTTAAAGGAAGGCCTGTCACAAGGGGAAGGCAGGTAGTTTACCACCTCATCCAACAATACTTTAACACCGATATTGTTCACAGCAGAACCGCATAGAATCGGCACTATATCCCCTACCAAGACACCATGGCGTATGGCTGCAGTCAGCTCATCGTTGGTAATTTCTTCACCCTCAAAGTATTTTTCCATCAGTTCTTCACTGGTCTCAACCGCTGCCTCTACCAACATAGTACGTATAGGCTCTACTTCGTCCATCATAGAATCGGGAATAGATTCTTCTTTTAATTCTTTACCATCGAAGATCTTAGCCACCATTCCTAGGGCATCAACAAAACCTTTGAATTCGCCGCCTTCCATAATAGGTATCTGAAATGGTGCAATGGATGTACCGTATTTTTCTTTTAATTGATCCAGTACTTTAGCAAAATTGGCATGTTCCCTATCCATTTGATTGATAAATACCATTCTGGGTATTACATGGCTTTCACAATAATCCCAAGCTTTTTCTGTGCCTACCATCAAACCGGACACTGCTCCAACAACCAATACAGCGCTATCCACTACCCTTAGAGCACCGAGCATTTCACCTACAAAGTCAAAATAGCCTGGTACATCGATTACATTTATTTTATGATCATTCCATTCCAGCGGAGCCAAGGCAGCGCTGATGGAGATCTGTCTCTTTATCTCCTCGGGATCAAAGTCAGTTGTGGTAGTTCCGTCCTCCACGCGGCCCAAACGATCTGTTTCCCCGGCATTATACAGCATAGCCTCTGTTAATGTGGTCTTTCCTTCACCACCGTGGCCAACTATGGCAATATTTCGGATCTCATTCGTCTCATAATTCTTCATGCGTAATCCCCCTCTTTATGTTTTACGGTATCCCTGATTCCGGGAAAAGTATATGATAGTTAACAATATTTTTTGTTAACAGAACAATCCGTGGCTTTACTGCAATGACATCTAATATTGTAACATATATTTCTATACAGCGCACTAATGATTTTTGGATGCCCCAATCTTGTTTTTCTTGACTTTCAATATTCAAAGGTATAGAATTTAACAAATATCATTCTATGATTATCGTCAGGCTATCAAGTTTAATTCAAATCGCAAACAATATCTTTAAGTACATTAAACCAACCAAATAAGATATTGTATATTCAGTATAGCCAATAAAGGAGATATCCACCTTATGGATTCACTAAATATAAAACTAGATTTACCAATTAATCCATATTCTATGCATACTGATAATTGGCGACAAAACATTACCGTGTTATTTGCATCTTAATTAGCTGACAGTACGATGTTAATAAAGTAGAATCGTTTGATAATATGGGCAAAAGGAAGGCTCATAATATATTTTATGAATTTTACAGGGAGGAATCTAAATGGTCAGACAAAGGAATATCATTAACAGTCTCAGTCCATACATACCGGGAAAACCAATAGATGAAGTGCAAAGGGAGCAGGGAATTGATCGAGTAATCAAAATGGCATCTAATGAAAATCCCTTGGGCAACTCCCCCCTTGCATCTAAAGCTGTAGAGGAATGGGCTAAAAATATGGCCCAATACCCCGATGGAAATAGCACAAGACTTAAGGAAAACCTATCAAGGGCATTGGGGGTGGAATCTGATCAACTTCTTCTAGGTTCAGGGACAGACCAAATATTAGAATATATAGCAGAAACCTATATAAATCCAGAAGACAACTCCATAATGGGACATCCATCCTTCCCCCGTTATGAAACTGTAGTCAAAGTGATGGATGGAGAGGTTATAAGGATCCCCTTGACTGCTAACCACTGTCTGGATTTAAATGCGTTTTTGGCCAATATAAACCATAGGACAAAAGTTATATGGATATGCAACCCTAACAACCCCACTGGAACCATAATTACAGACAGTGAACAAAGAGCCTTTCTCAATAAAGTCCCGAAGGATGTGCTCGTTGTATTAGATGAGGCTTACTATGAATATGCTTCCGGGGGTGACTACCCGGAGAGTATAAAGTACCTAAATGATTATCCTAATCTTCTAATACTTAGAACCTTTTCAAAGGTATATGGCCTGGCAGGTTTGCGAATAGGTTATGCCATCTCAAATAGGGATACAATAGGCTATATCAATCGTGTACGGGGTCCCTTTAATACCAATACAGCAGCACAAATAGCGGCCATAGCCTCCCTTGGCGACGAAGCCTTCGTAAGACGTAGTATTAAAACTAATATCGAAGGAAGGGAATACCTATACGCCGCCTTTAAAAATCTTGGGCTTAAATTCATACCCACCTATGCAAATTTTCTGATGGTTAAAGTCAATCTCCCCAGTGATAAAGTCTTCAGATCCCTTCTTAAAAAAGGGGTAATCATAAGATCCGGTGACATCTTTGGTATGGATGATTGGATCAGGGTGACTATCGGCACCATGGAAGAGAATAAGTTCTTTATCCATGCCCTGAATGAAGTAATCCATGAGAGATAGTTTTAGAGCAGGCTTAATCAGCAACTATAAATATCTTTCTAATATATGGGTTGAGTATATCAATAGCTCAGCCCAGTTCCATTCTATATTTTTCCATGGAGATCTTAAATAATTCCGCTGAGGTGGGTGGTGTATAGGTAATTGCGTTTGCGCCTGCCTCTATGGTCTTTATTATGGTTTCTTCTGTTGGACCCCCAGTAGCAATTATGGGCACCTCCGGGAATTTATCCCTGATTCCTTTTACTATATCGGCAGTCTTGGCTGCACCGGAAACATTCAAAATGGTAGCCCCTGCATCTAACCTGGCCTGAATGTCTGTATGCTTTGATACTACAGTTACCACAATAGGTATATCAATGGTAGCCCGGACTGATTCTACAGTTTCGTTGACGGTAGGAGCGTTGACAACAACACCGATTGCCCCCTCAAATTCAGCGTCTAAAGCAAGATTCGTTACTCTTTTACCTGTGGTGACTCCCCCACCCACGCCACTGAATACTGGAACATCCGCAGCTGTTATGATGGCCTTGGTTATGGCCGGTTGGGGGGTAAAAGGGTAGACTGCAATAATTGCATCAGCGTTGGTGTTTTTAATTATGGCAACATCGGTGGTAAAGGCTAAAGAACGGATTCGCTTCCCGAAGATTCTAATCCCTGTGGCTGCCCTAATACATTCCGGTACCTCTACCATGTGTCTTCTTAAAACACCTCTTATCTCGGGTATAAACCTATCCATATGCTCGCCCTCCTCTTTTGTTTTGCAATGATTTATATTATTTTACCATATTTTATTGGCCTTTGGGATTTCATTTTATCGAGTAGGAGCTGAATAATTAGTTTATTCAGCGTCCTCTCACACCACCGTACGTACCGTTCGGTATACGGCGGTTCATTAGAAATTAATGTATCATAAGATAGCGTTCAGATAAACGCTTAT
>JAAYSJ010000061.1 GCA_012518395.1 Clostridiales bacterium | reverse complement strand
GTATCTCAGTCTGCTGGAATGTTATTCTGCTAAATAATTGTAAACTTTGGAACCGCCACTTGCGGAACCGCATGAGTGGTGGTGTGGGAGGTCGGTAGACGAACTAATCGTCTACCTCCTACCCGATCCTTATTCTTAATAAGATTTAATAAAATGCCAATCCTGTTTTTATGCTGTATTATTTTTAGAGAGCAGGGCACCCTTTAGTTTACCCGTTCTATTTCTATTTTTTGAAAAGAAGTTTAGCACCATAACCAGGAGCAACACACCGCCCCAGAATAGGGGGATGTAAAAACTGGATATCTGGGGAAACCGATTTAAACCGGAGGACAGCATCTGAAGAACCGAAATAGCAAGTACCGTACCGCTGATTCGACCCTCGCCGCCCATGGGGTTTATACCCCCAAGAACCACGATAAGCACACATTGCAACGTATAGACAGTGCCATAGTCTGCTCGGGCAGAATTGTAGTTGGCCAGCATGATCAAGCCGCCTATAGCTGCAAAGATACTGGAGAGCATATAGGTTTTTATCAATATCTCGTCTGTCCGATGGCCACTGAACCTGGCGGCTGTTTCATTGGTACCCAGCATATAGAGTTTAATACCATATGTGGTGCGGTTTAATAGAAAAGATAAAAGGAGCACCACAGCTACGAAAAACAATAATTGTACGGGGATCAATCCAAAGAGGCTTCCGGCAATAGTCTCAGCATATGACATGGGAAGGCCGCTGACAGCCTTGCCCTCTGTGAGTATAATGGCAATTCCCCTAAAAAGCTCATAAGAGCCGAGGGTAGCAAGAATTGGGGGAATTTTTATCTTAGAAACCAGTAGTCCATTGAGTACGCCGGCCACTGCGCCTATGGCTACTCCAAAGAGCATAGCCAGGAATATGCCGAAACCGTTTAATCCCCCGGTGTTTGCAGCGATATATTTTAATAATTGACCGGAGGCTATGGCAACGAAATTAGCCACACCTACGACGGAAAGGTCTATGCCACCGGAAATCATACATATCATAACACCCAGCGCCATCAAACCGAATTCAGGAAACTGGGCGGCCATTGTCTGGAAATTGCTTAGTGTATAAAATTTATCAAACTGGAAGATTGCCATGAAAATCATCCAAATAATCATTAAAGCCAACAACCTTCTGATATGGACATCCTTAGTTAGAAGAGTGGTTCTGTTATTCTTTAGTTTCATGACTGTGCCCCCTTTATCATCGGACCCTTAACCTTGGTCGCCCGGGTAACCTGAAGGGCGCTGACTCCCATTCCCACCAATATGAGTAGCCCCAGGAACAGGCCTTGCCAGAAGGTGGGGATGCCCAGAAGGATCAGGGAATTTTGGACAGCAACTATCAAAATGGTACCCAGCATACAGCCCGTAAGAGAACCCGCCCCGCCGGTAATTGCCGTACCGCCCAGGACTACTCCTGCAATAACCATCATTTCCATACCCAGCATATTAGTAGGGTGGGCTTGGGTCATCATGCACACACGAATTAGCCCTGCCAGACTCGAAATCATTCCTACCCCTACATATAGGAGAAATTTAATCATCCATACATTAAAGCCGGCACGGTGGGCACTGATTTCATTGCCCCCCACGGCATATAAGCCTCGGCCATACATAGTTCGTTGCAGGAAAAAATATACGATTATCAGCACTATAACAAGAGCCATAAAGGCAACCGGCATACGGGATGTAAGACCCGTCTGGGGATTCTTTGCAATAAATAATGAAGCAGCGCCAAAGGAGGACATCCCCCGGGGAATCACGGGAATCTGGACAGAACCCAATACTCCTTGCATAATTCCTTTAAAAACACTTGAAGTACCTAATGTTACGATAAGGGGCGGCAGATTAAAGGAGGCTATCAATACGCCATTGATTGCTCCTAGTATGGCCCCGAAGAAAAGTGACATGATGATGGGCAAAAATATGCCCCCTTGATAGTTTATATCCACCAGAATACGGGTGGTTGCATACATACTTAAAGAAGCCAGTGCAGGGCAGGATACGTCAACGCCGCCAGAGACGATTACCATAAATGCGCCTAATGCGAATAAACCGGGTACGATCAGCGCCGAAAGCTGATCGACAATATTATTGGATGTAAAGAATTGCCCGGAACGAAATTGTATCATTAGGCTCAGCACTACTATAACAATAAATATATAAGTTTCGTTCCGCTGTGTTAGGTTTTTTACAAATTTAGTCATTTTTATACCCCCTATGCCATACGCTGGAAAATTATCTGCTCGTCGGCTTCTTCAGGTGAAAGCATTGCGTTGATCTTCCCATTGCGCATGATGAGTATCTTGGAACAATTGGCCAGTATCTCAGGAATATCATCGGAAATAATGATGATTCCCAGACCCTGTTCGGCAAGGCGTTTCAGTAATTGGTGTATATCATGTTTAGAACCGATATCCACCCCCATAGTGGGACCGTTTAGTATCAATATTTTAAGGTCTCGGGCCAACCATTTGGCAAGCACTACCCGTTGTTGATTTCCACCTGAAAGTGTACTGCAGGCATTATCGGGATTGGGGGTTGCAATGGATAATTCCTTAACCCAACGATGAATCTCTTTCTTTTTATCCGTTCTGTTGATGACACCTAATCTGCTGGATAGGCTATCTAATTCTGATACGATAATATTTTTGCCGATACTGCGGGGTAGAAAGAGGCCCTCGGTAAGGCGGTCTTCGGGCACATAGCCGATTCCATGGTTCATGGCTATCTCCGGTGACTTGAGCCTAACCTGCTTACCCTCTATGGTAATGGTACCGGAATCCACCTGTCTCATGCCGAATAGGGACAGGGCAAGCTCGGTACGACCTGAACCAAGAAGACCTGTAATACCCAGGATCTCGCCCCTATGGAGACGAAAACTCACATCATCGAAATAACCGTCCAGACCTAATCCCTGTGCCTCTAGGATTGGTTCTTTGGATATATCTTTTGGCTCAAAAGACCCGTCTTCAAATTCACGACCGGTCATATAATACGCAAACTTTTTATTATTTAGTTCTGATGTGGCTCCGGTAATTACTCTTTCACCGTTTCGCAAAATGGTAAAGCGCTCGGAAATCTCAAAAACCTCGTTCAATTTATGGCTTACAAATAAGGTGGCTATGCCCTGGTCTTTCAGTTCAAGGATAATTTTAAACAGGGCGTTAACTTCTTTGCGTGTCAATGCCGTAGTGGGTTCGTCCATTATTATGAGTTTGGCGTCAAACATTAGTGCCCGACAGATAGCCACCAATTGTTTACTGGCAACGGATAATGAACCAACTTTGGCATCAAGATCCACATCAAAATGAATCCTGCCAATGGCCTCTTCAGCGATTTGCCGCATTCGTCGCCGATTTACCAGTTTGCGCTTATTAGCGAGCTCCTGATTAAAGGCCAAGTTTTCCATAACTGTGAGATTCGGAAAAATAGAAAAGTCTTGATAGATAACCTGTACACCATTTCTGATAGATTCAATAGGGGTTATTTTGTTATATGTTTTTTCACCGAATACGATCTGACCGGCATCAGGTGTGTATACGCCCGAAATAACCTTTATAAGGGTAGACTTACCACTGCCGTTTTCACCTGCCAGGCAATGAATCTCCCCTGCGTTGATTTCCAGTGAGACCCCCTTAAGTGCCTGCACCCCCGCGAAGGATTTTTTAATATCCGTTACCTTTAATATATTCTGCTCCAACAAACCTTCGCTCCTTTCTTTAAGGTATATAAATGAGGAAAGGGCTGTGTCATCGGAAGGGATGAACGCCAGCCCTATGCCTGTAAATACTTTTAGAAGCCGAAACTATCTACATTTTCAGCATTGATAACAATCCAGCCTTCACCTTCAAGGACAGTGGAGCTTCCCTCTTTAAATTTCAGGTTGGTGTAACCCTCAACCCCAAGATCCACGGGATCTTTGATTTCTTCGCCACGTAGCATCTTAACAGCCAGGGCTGCCATTGCCTTACCAGCTAAGGCAGGATCCCATAATGTAAGGGCTTTTACAGCACCGGCCTTTAGTAGTTCCGCATTGTCTGCGGGCATTCCCGTACCTGAGGTAAAGACTTTGCCCTCCAGGCCTAATTCCTGTATAGCACGGGCAACACCGGGAGCATCATAGGAAGATGTACCCATAATACCTTTTAGATCGGGATATTTCTTAAAAAGTTCTTTGGCTGTTTGGTATGCAATATCCCCGTTGTCTTCGGATTCTACTCTTGGTTCTGCTTCAAGTAAGGTCATATTAGGATATTTCTCCTGCTGTCGTTTTACACCGCCGTCTGCCCATTCATTATGGGAAGCATTGGTTACATGGGCTACCATAGTGGTATACAGACCCTCTTCGCCCATAGATTCTGCCAGATTATCCATTATAAATGCACCATATTGGTCATTGCTGAAGGCTTCGATATCATAATCCACGTTGGTCAATGGTGCCCCTTCATGGGCAATTACGATAATCCCCTTGTCACGGGCCTGTTTTAGTACAGGCTCTAAGGAACCGGGATCCACAGGCACTACACATATAGCATCAACTTTAGCAGCGATCAAATCTTGAATGAGTTGGGATTGCAGAGTTGCATCTATCTCGGGAGTACCTTTTTGATAGACATTTAAGCCTGATTCTTTAGCGTACTCTTTGACACCTACGTCCATGCGGACGAACCAAGGATTAGTGGCATCTTTGGGTACTACTACGATCTCCCAATCCGATTCCTTGCCTTTGGCCGGTCCGGCAGTCTTTGCACATGCAGCTGTACTAAAAACTAATAAAAGCACCAGGACAATAGCAAATATTCTTTTCATTCTGTTGTTCCTCCCTTTTATTATCTTTCTGCCGGTTTATCCGGCAAAATTATATACTCTTAAGGTAAGTAGTCAAGGGTAAACGAATGTCGCCATAAAGTTGTCTGATTGATTATAGAAGGATCATCATAATGTCTGTCTACGGATCATAATGTTTGTTTAGCGATATTCCAGCCGCCCGTTTAGGTATTAAAGAACTAAATTGCCTGTAAAAAGTACTATTAGTTATGTCTTAAGTATATGGATTTTATTGTGTATATATTATAAAGTCTGTATTATCCATAATCTACACAAGATGTTGAATAAATTATATCTGATAACTTTTTACATGTCAATAATGCAAGGCTTTAGGTGTACCACCTTGGAATATACAGTTTTATGGAGTATAATAATCTTAACATAATCTTCGGTTACCTTAATGTACAGATAATAGTGAAAGGGGCGAGTATCCATGAAAAAAGTTAAGGACAAGCAACTTCTTGTGGGGGCAGATTTTGCAGGGTTTCCGCTAAAGGAAGCTGTTGTTGCCCACTTGAAGGGAAGAGGTTGGGAAATTACCGATGTAGGAGTACGCTCACTTGAGGATGATGATCCGGATTTAATGTTCCATCGTGTGGGCTTGAGGGTGGGATCTTTAATTTCGGAAAAGGAGTTCGAACGCGCACTGGTATTTTGCGGGACAGGGATGGGAATCCATATAGCAGCCAGCAAATGCCCATATGTGCACGCCGGCGTAGTTGAATCCGTTCCTGCAGCCCTTCGGGCGATTACCGGAAATGGTGTAAACGTTCTTGCCATGGGCGCCTTTTATGTTGCCCCACAGATGGGTATAGACATAGCTGAAGCCTATTTAAATGCAGAACTAGGCAGTGGGTATGAGTGGTGGCATAATTTCTATGAATTCCATAAGCTGGCTATAGACGAACTTGATGCTTTTGATTATGAAGAATATAAAGCCAACGGATTTAAACTTAAGCACCTGGGTAACTATCCCCTTACTTTAGAAACCAAGCCTGAAGAATAGCAGGGGGGAATAACCACAGACTTATATTGGTTTATCGAGTAGGAGCTGAATAATTAGTTTATTCAGCGTCCTCTCACACCACCGTACGTACCGTTCGGTATACGGCGGTTCATTAGAAATTAATGTATCATAAGATAGCGTTCAGATAAACGCTTAT
>JAAYSJ010000060.1 GCA_012518395.1 Clostridiales bacterium | reverse complement strand
GTTCGTCCTGAGCCAGGATCAAACTCTCAATTTAAACTTTATAGTTTAAAGATCATTCGATCTTAACTCACAAAAAATTTTGTTATCCATATTTGCCGAAAGCCTATGCCGGATATTGACTGAAAGAACACTCCATAGGATTACCCAGGCTGTTCTAACTTCCAACCTCCAACTTCCAACTTCCAGCAGGAATTGACTTTGCTTAGTTTTACACTGTTCAGTTTTCAAGGATCAACGTCGCCGTAATTTCTTGTTTCCTGTTCTGAGGCGACTTTCTTATCTTAACAAATCTAATCCGTTCTGTCAAGACCTTTTTTTAAATCTTTTTCCGCCGGTCCTCAAGTTTCATTCTTGGAGGAGCGCGGAATATTATACTACCACACCATTTATACTATGTCAACTAATATTTTTTATTCTCCCCTACTCCCGCTATCCCTTGATTTAAGCAGGTTTGCGAAGCAGCCCTATTGAAAATTACCATGTTGTCAAATTTTATCAGCTAAATAATATACGCTATCATTAATATAATTGTATATAATCATTATCTTTTAAAAAGATCTGCTAGCCTTTTAAAGAACCCTTTCTTTTCTTCTTTGGCGATTATCTCGGGTCTGACTTGTTCTTTTGGGGCTATCTCCGCTGTCTTATAAATGAATTGCAAGGATCGCGGATTATTCTTCTCGGAAACAAATGACAGAGTGCCGCCCTCCGACGATTTTCCCATATCAAAATCCCCTACGACCTTTACAGTCTCCTCCAATCCCTCTTTGATCTTGGTTTGCCCGTCTGTAAGCCTGGCTATCTCCTTGGGAAGAATTTGGACCTTGCCGGCTGCCTCTGTCAGTCCGTCAGTCAAAACTGCCATACCTTCTATTATGCTACCTAACCCCGGCGCAAGCATTTCCCCCGATCTCTCTAAAAGCAACATCCCCATATAGAATTCGTTCATGCCCGCAGACAGCATTGATACACCAGCCGTAAATTTATTTAATCCTTCCTCATATTCAGCCAGCCAGCCTGTTCCCTGCTTTAATTGATTTGCCATCTCTGTCAGCTCAGCAGGCAATAAAGCAGGAATTATCGGCCCTAATTTGGAAAAACCTAATTCTATCCCGCTTTTCAGCTGTGCAAAACCCTCATTTAAAACCCGTCCGCCCTGATCCAGCTTCTCTAATTCTTCGTTGATCCGTTTGGCGCTTCGGGTTAATTCTGAAATGCCACTACTATAGTCAGTCAGGCCATCATTAAATTTATCCAACCCTGATTTGGCCTTCTTACCTCCGCTAGAAAGATCTTTTATTCCCCTTGCTAAACCTTCCATTCCCAATTTTAACTCGCCTGTTCCCTGGATAACCCTTTCAGAAGCATGAGTTAACTGTTGAAAGCCATCCTTCATCTCTTCCGGATCAAAATCTATCATATTCTTTATATCGAATTCCATACTGGTTATAGTAAAGCCATCAAAAGCAAAGTCTTCAGTATCAAAACTGATTTCAAAGTGATCCCTCTTATTGGGCATCAACATAAAACCAATGTTCTGAGTGCGCCCGCTCATTATACTTGTTGCCCCTGCCGCCTGTACATTCCTACACCTATCCAGATCGATTTCAGCCTGTATCTGATAAAAATATTTGTCTCTGAGCCTCTGATTGCCCTTAAGATTAGGTATAGCTTCTATCTCTATCTTTGATCTGCCCTTTTTGCCTGCAATTTCCGATGCGGAAATTCTTTTATCATCTATACTATATTTGATCTGGAAATCAAATGGCAACTCGCCGCCTTTAATATTGCCTTGGTAATAGAAACCTTTGCTATCCCTCTCCAATTGCCAGGCGATCTTATCCCCCTGGATCTTATATAGGGCTTCTCTGGAAAGACTAGAGATATTCTCATATACCCCATAATCGATGTAGGTGCCGTCTACCGGTGTCTTGATTCGGTTTACTACATTTACTTCCATCACACTGCCTTCGCTATCAAGGCTTATATACACCGTTTCGTCCTTATCTGCTTCTATTTGCGCCCCAAACTGATTTTCCATCTGACCGTTTGGGACGGCGCGAACCTGGAGTTGCAATGCCAGCATTATAAGGACGGCTACCATGGCCATGATTTTTCTATTCAAGTATGTTGCACCTCTCTTTTTATCTTTTCCAATCCGTAACCATATAGGTAGTCTTATATATTATCCTGTCTGCCCCGATCAAAAGTGCAGGGAGTAAAAAAAGAGCCATTATGGCGCTCAATAATGCCCCCCTGCCAATGAGTATCCCCATCCCTGAAACGGATTCCACCTGTGAAATGAGCCCAAAACCAAAACCCGCCACCGCTAATATGAGGGCTGATGTGACGATTGACGATCCTGCAGTTTTTGCGGCTAAGATTGCAGCTTCTTCTGGGGTCGCCTCCCTGCGAAAACTCAAATATCTTCCTGCAAAGAGTATTCCATAATCCACAGTAGCCCCCAGTTGCAGGGCACC
>JAAYSJ010000059.1 GCA_012518395.1 Clostridiales bacterium | reverse complement strand
GATATCATAATTGAAGGTGAAGAACGTACTGCGATGAAACTCATTGTTGAACCTAGATAAGCCTACCGCTTAACCGGTAGGCTTTTGATATAGGTTTATGTAAAATCGTTTATGTAATATATAAAATCATTTGAGGTCGATTCAATGAAAGATATATGGATAGCAGATGGTCATTGTGATACCCTGACCCATCTTTTAGATAGGCCGTGTACCATAGAGGATCAAAGGAACCATATAAACATCTACAGGCTGAAAAAAGGTGATGTCAGGCTTCAGTTTTTCGCTGCTTGGATAGGGCCAAGACAAAAATATGGCCCTCCCTTACAAAGGGGATTAAGGTTGATAGACAGTTTTGGATCAATGATATCAGATTATTCTGATGCTTTCTTACCGATATTAAGTTATAGCGATATTAAATCCCTGGGTAAAAACCAGATAGGGGCATTGTTGACAGTAGAGGGAGGAGCAATATTAGAGGGGGAGCTGGCAAACCTCAGGATTCTTTACAATTTAGGGGTGCGCCTGATGACCTTAACCTGGAACCATCGAAATGAAATCTGCGATGGTATTATGGAAACTAAAAGCCAATCCGGCTTATCTGATTTTGGATCCCTGGTAGTTAAAGAAATGAATAGGCTACATATGATTATTGATGTTTCACATATTTCTACTAAAGGTTTTTGGGATGTTCTAGAGATTTCAAAGGCTCCCATAATAGCCTCTCATTCGAATGCAAAATCAATTTGTGCCCATCCGAGAAATTTGGATGATGATCAGATATTGGCTCTAGCCAGTACCGAGGGTCTTATTGGAATTAATTTTTTTCCCAATTTCTTATCAGAAAATAAAGCTGGGATAGTAGATATCATTAGACATATTGAATATATAGCCGGTCTGGGGGGTATAGATACAGTAGGATTCGGTTCGGATTTTGATGGTATTGAAAGGCTGCCTGAAGGCATAGAAGGACCGCAGGATTACGATAAGATAATAGATGAACTTTTAAGGCTTAACTATACGGAGACGGATATAAAAAAGATTTGTTCGGGTAATTTTGTGCGGATCATAAAGGAAGTCGTAGAATGATCTATACAAACCTGGGACATTTAGTTAAAGAATAAAGGTGGGGTAATGGAACTGGTAGACCTGCATAATCACACAACTTCCTCTGATGGACTATATAGTCCTGGTAAACTGGTGGCTATCGCAAAAACAAAGGGGCTATGTGGTATCGGGATAACGGATCACGACACTACAAATGGGGTACCTGAGGCCTTAGAAGCTGGAAAAAAGTTCGGGGTAGAAATAGTCCCCGGAATTGAGCTGAATACTCATTTCGGAAACAAGGAAATTCATATTCTTGGTTATTTTATTGAATATGAAAAGCCATGGTTTCAAGATATATTAGCTAACATTCGAAATTCACGTTTTGAGAGAGCACAGAAGATGGTGGCCAACCTCCAACGTATATATGGTATGGCGATAGGATTTGAAGATGTATTGTATAAAGCCGGGGGAGGGGGGAATATAGGAAGGGCTCATATAGCCAGAGTTCTGGTAGATAAGGCTATCGTTGGGAATATAGGCGAAGCATTTAAGGAGTATATTGGAGAAAACTGTATAGCTTATGAGAAGAGATATAAGGTGGAAGTTGCTGAGGGGATTGATCTAATAAAAAGAGCCGGTGGGGTTCCAGTTATAGCCCATCCCGGCCTTTTGGAAGATGACACAATAGTTCAAGACTTGATCTCCCATGGGATTGCTGGTATTGAGGCTTATCACAGTAAGCATACAAGAGAACAATCAGACATATACGTTGAATATGCAATAAAGAATGGACTGATAATCACAGGGGGAAGCGATTGCCATGGTGATCAAAACCTTATGGTAGGAGATGTTAGAGTCCATAGAAAAACGATAGATGAATTGTGGAATTATGCAAAATCTATTCGCTAATCCTTCATATTGTAATAGACCTACCCTATAAACTATGATATAATTATTGAAAAATGATGGGAGAATCCATCATACTTTCATTTTGGAGGAAAAATTCTATGGAGTTGTCAAGGAAGAATCTCGGTATAACCGCATCATTGACTTTGGAAATCGATGCAAAAGCAAAAAAGATGAAGGCTCAAGGTATGGATGTAATAGGATTTGGCGCCGGCGAGCCTGATTTTAAAACCCCAGGGTTTATTATAGATGCTGCAAAGGAAGCCTTGGATAAAGGATATACTCGTTATACCCCTTCTTCAGGAACTATTGAGCTAAGGCAGGCAATATGTGAAAAGCTGTCTGTTGATAATGGGGTGGATTATAAATCTAACGAGATAATAGTTTCTAACGGTGCTAAGCACTCTTTGTATAACATTTTCCAGGCTATATTAAACCCCGGAGATGAGGTTATTATTTTAGCACCTTATTGGGTCAGCTACCCTGAAATGGTCAAGATGGGCGGAGGGGTTCCCGTAATCGTTAAGACCTTGGAGGATGATAATTTTTGCCCTAATCTGGTGGAACTGGAAAGAGCTATTACTTCTAAAACTAAAGCCCTTATAATCAATAGCCCTAATAACCCATGTGGCTGCGTGTATGATAGACCCTTATTGGAAGGAATAGGCGAATTGGCATTACGACATAACTTTTTGATTGTAACTGATGAAATTTATGAATATCTGTTGTATGATGATGTTGAGCATATAAGCATTGCTTCTTTGGGATCGGAGATAAAAAACAAAACCCTTTTAGTGAATGGCATGTCTAAATCCCATGCCATGACCGGATGGCGTATTGGATATACTGCCGGAAACCAAAAAATAATCGGAGTTATGTCAAACATACAAAGCCATTCTACCTCAAATCCAAATTCTATCGCACAATATGCTAGTCTTGCAGCATTGAAGGGATCCAAGGAAACGGTCTACCACATGGTGTCCAAATTCGATACCCGGAGAAAATACATGGTATCGAGGATTAATTCCATAGACGGCCTTTCATCTATTATGCCATCTGGTGCATTTTATATAATGTTAAACATTGAGGGTGTTGTAGGTAGGGTCTATAAAGGACGTAGGATTAATGGTTCATTGGATTTTGCCGATGCCTTGTTGGAATCCCAAAATGTTGCAGTGGTTCCAGGTATAGCTTTTGGTGCTGATAAGCATATGAGACTATCATACGCTACAAGTGAAGAAACCATAGAAAAAGGATTGAATCGAATAGAAAATTTTATCAAGGAATTGGAATAAAAAAAGGTGGAGCAATTCCACCTTTCTTTGGCAGGGGAGACAGGAATCGAACCCGCAACCAATGGTTTTGGAGACCACTACTCTACCAATTGAGCTACTCCCCTTTGAAGACAAATAATATTATAGAGCATTGGACAGGTCAAGTCAATGGTTTTTAAAGGTAAATCATGGGGCTAATTCAACTTTAATCTATATATGGTATAATTGATACATATACATTACTTTTGTTCAAAATCAGACGGTTCTGCTGAATTTGAAATTATAGATCTTTTTTGCAACATATAGCATAAAGATTCCGGATTGGAGTAGATATATATGTTTAAAGAGAAATTAGGTATCATCGGCGCTGGTAATATGGCCAGCGCAATCATTAAAGGGGTATTAGGAGCCGGGTTAGTTGAGCCCCAACATATATATATTTATGATACCGACCCTCAAAAGAAGATACAATTGATAAAGGATACAGCAGTATTAGGGGCAGAGAATAACAATGATTTAATGCAGAAATGTTCAGTTATTATAATGGCGGTTAAACCCGATGTCCTGGACGGGTTGTTAGGGAATATTGAAAAAGATATAACAGATCAACACCTTCTCATTTCAATCGCAGCGGGGGTATCATCTGACTATATAAGAGAAAAAATAGGGGATAAGTGTGCTGTTATAAGGGTTATGCCCAATGCGCCGGTAACGGTAGGCGAGGGAATGAGTGTTATTAATAAAGATCATACCTTGGACGAAGAAAAGGAGGAAATCGTAAAGTCCATATTCTCATCCATGGGCAGGGTAGAGGAGGCAGATGAAAAATATTTTGACGGGATAACGGCAATAAGCGGCAGCAGTCCTGCCTATGTGTATATGTTTATTGAAGCCTTAGCAGATGGTGGTGTGAAAATGGGACTAGATAAAGATCAGGCATATAGGCTGGCTGCCCAATCTGTTCTAGGGGCAGCAAAGATGGTCTTGGAACAAGGAGAACACCCCGCAGTTCTTAAAGACAAAGTATGCTCTCCCGGGGGTACTACAATCGAGGCAATATATACATTAGAGAGAAGAGGGTTTAGGGGGGCCATTATGGAGGCAGTAGAGGATTGCGCCCTTAAAGCTGGCAGGTTAAAACAAAAGGGATAATCTAATCCGAAATGGCGGTTTAGGGAAGGAAATTAAAGATGGATAAGTACAAGTGCTTTGACATTATTGGCAGCCTTTTTGAGTTAAACCAAATTCAGGTCAATAACAAAAAGGAAATTAACTATGGAATTCAGTTTGAAATAGCAGGGAAAGGCCAAAAGGGCATTTATAGAATATTCGAAAGCAAAAAAGGTATAAGACTTGACTCCTCACAGATAAAGGATCCAGATTTTAGGGGTTATATAGATGAGATAATACATAGTTCAACAATTTTCGCCAAAGATACCCCCTTGAATTTTAATGAAAAGGGGAGTAGCAAATTCCCCCATAAAATTCATGGTCTGGATACTTCTAAAAAGGATCTAGAGAAAAGTAAAGACCCAGTTCAACTAATTGGTGTTGATGAATCAGGAAAAGGGGATTATTTCGGGCCTTTGGTAATTGCTGGTGTATATACTGACGAGATCACAGGAGAAAGACTTAAAGACATTGGCGTTGTTGATAGTAAAAGGATGAGTGATAAAAGCATTGGTGAAAAGGCTGCACAAATAAAAGAAATATGCCCATATGAAATAGTCGTTATAGCTAACAACAGATACAATGAATTATATCGTTCTATAAAAAATCTAAATAGATTGCTTGCTTGGGGACATGCCAGGGTAATAGAAAATCTATTGGCGAAGGTAGATTGCCATTATGTCTTATCTGATCAATTTGGGAAGCCTGAGCTGATACAAGAAGCTCTTATGGATAAAGGCTCAAGAATACAACTAATCCAACGTACTAAGGCCGAAGAAAATATAGCCGTAGCAGCAGCAAGCGTTGTGGCGAGAAATGAATTTATTACTAGGATTAGTGGTCTGGAATCCTTATATAAAATGGAATTTCCAAAAGGAGCTTCTGATCTTGTTATAAATGCCGGAAAAGAATTTATAAATTCCTATAGCACAGATGCACTATCTAATGTTGCAAAGGTTCATTTTAAAATCACTAATCAAATTAAAAGCAGTGAAGTAAAGTAGAATATCATCAAATCTACGGTGAAATGAACTCAAGGATTTATCTAGGTATATCTCCCGGGGAAGGGTTGATTATAACTATGCGCAAAAGACAAGTTTTAAGCAGAGTATTGCAAAGTTTCAACAGGGATGGTATAATTTGCTTAAGTAATTGATTATAGGATCCCTGATTCTATAACAATAGCTGCCGACCAAATTTATAAATTACAATTAGAAATGTTAAGGAAGGATTTATATGTCTAATAAAAGTTCCTACTATATTAAAGAATATCAGATGAACACCCAGAAGCTGCGCCGGCTTCTTAGGGATCTACCCGAGTTCTGCTGGGAATATTTTCGGGGAATCGAAAATACCACCTCTATATTGACAAGGATCAACTATGCTTATGATCTTAGAATATTTTTTGACTTTCTGTTAAAGGAGATCGATTCTTTTAACGGCCTATCCCCTACTGATTTTACTGTGGATCTATTAAATAACATTAAAGCAGTACACATTGAAAAATTCCTGGAATATACTACATTCTACAGTAATCCTAACAATCCTGAACAGAACCGTCAAAACAACGAGATGGGAAAAGCAAGAAAGCTAGCCTCCATCCGTTCCCTACTATCATACTTTTATAAACGGGAGGAAATTGATAGAAATATTGCCCAATTGGTAGACCTTCCAAAACTGTCTGAGAAACCTATTATAAGGTTAGATGTAGATGAGGTCGCAAAGCTACTGGATACGGTTGAAACAGGTAAAAAACTAACGAAGACCCAACTTCGATATCAACAATATACGAGATCAAGGGATCTGGCCATTTTAACCTTGCTTTTGGGGACAGGGATTCGGATCAGTGAATGTATAGGACTTAATATCAAAGATTTTGACTTTAAAAATAATGGGTTCAAGGTTACCCGCAAAGGCGGCGATCAAGTAATTTTGTATTATGGTGATGAAGTAAAAAGGGCCATACTTGATTATTTAGAAGATAGAAAAAAAATTATAACTTTACCGGGACATGAAGATGCATTGTTTTTATCTATGCAAAAAAGACGGATTAGCCAAAGGGCTTTACAAAATCTTGTTCAAAAGTATTCAAAGCTGGTATCACCTTTAAAAAATATCACCCCGCATAAGTTGCGCAGCACTTATGGCACTACCCTTTATCAAGAAACCGGTGATATTTATCTTGTTGCTGATGTCTTAGGGCACAAGGATGTTAACACTACAAGAAAACATTACGCAGCAATTGGCGACGAGAAAAGAAGAATGGCAGCAAGGGCGGTAAAATTAAGGGAAGATTAATCTACTTTCTTATGGATTAACGGGTATCATTAGATAGTCACCTTCCATTATAAGAGCTGAATCCAGTTTGTTCACCTCTTTTATCTCATGGATAAAATCGCGTATATCGGTCTTTGGCGGAAGGTTTGCCCTGGCAATGGCCCATAGCGTATCACCTGTTTCAATATGAACCTCTTTGAAAGATGACACTGCAGTATCGGCTAATTGACCCTTAACGGGGCGATTTATGAACGGGATTGTGAATGCTAAAAGTAAGGCAACAAATATAGTGAAACGTACCTTATTTACTATTCTGATTTTACCCTTATTACCCCTATGTTTTTGTGTCATAACAATCCTCCTTGAACATACGTTCTCCTTCTTGGGTAAATTGTACCAGAACATACGTTCTATGTCAACAATTTTGTTCCCAAAAGGCGAACATTTGTTTGATTTGGAATTATCAATATGTTATAATGGTGATGATTTGGAAGGAGGTGTGTATGGTTGGGTAATTATATAAATAAAAACCAGGAAAAAATATTAAGCTTTATAAAGCTGATGGTTGCCGAGAAAGGTTATCCCCCCTCTGTACGGGAGATTTGTCAGGGTGTTGGTATCAGATCTACCTCCACTGTTCACAATCATTTAGAAAAATTGGAGAAGGCTGGCCTGATCCGAAAGGATCCTGCTAAACCAAGGGCCATAGAAATCCTTGATCAGACAGAACACCTTTTCAAAAAGGAATTAGTAAACGTGCCCATAGTAGGCAGGGTAACTGCTGGCCGGCCAATTTTAGCTGTAGAGAATATCGAGGATACCTTTCCCCTTCCTGCTGAATATTTACATAACGGTAATGTGTTTATGCTGGCTGTCAGTGGAGTGAGCATGATAGAAGCCGGGATATTAGACGGTGATTATGTTATAGTAAGACAACAGGCTTATGCAGAGGATGGCGAAACGGTGGTTGCCCTTATTGAGGACGAAGCCACCGTCAAAACATTTTATAAAGAAACAAATTATATCAGATTACAGCCTGAAAACTCATCTATGGAACCTATATTGGTTAGAGATGTGCAGATCCTTGGAAAGGTCATTGGTGTGATCCGCCTATTCTCGTAAGATACAAGAAAAAAGCGAATAGCTGCCTGGCAAGTCAGAAACAGACTATATAAAGGATCCAAGGGATTCCTGATTAATGTGCCCTAACTTATATAACTCGGATATGGCATATATCAGAGAATACTTTACATGGGCGTAGGTCAGGCCACCTTGCAAGTATAATGTATAGGGATCCTTTATGGGTGCATCTGCACTTAGTTCAATGGAGGCTCCTTGAATAAAGGTTCCAGCTGCCATAATTACTTCATGGTTGTATCCAGGCATTTCCCAGGGAAAAGGCGTCACGTGGCTATCCACAGGGGAAGTCCATTGGATCGCCTGACACAAGGATATGAGTTCCTCAGGGTTATTTAACCTTATACATTGTATAATATCTGCCCTTTCTTCTTCCCATTTAGGTGTTACTTTATAACCCAAGGTTTCGAAAACCTTAGATGTAAGGACGGCACCTTTTAAGGATTGTCCAACAATATGGGGTGCCAAAAATAGTCCCTGATAAAAAGGTAGATAGGAAGCAGCATAAGATCCGATCTCACGTCCTACAGAAGGCGAGGTCAACCTGTATGACATTAGTTCTACAGCCCTTTTAGTACCTACCGCATAAGCGCCTGTAGGAGCAAGCCCCCCTCCAGGATTTTTTATTAAGGAACCTACAGTTAAATCAGCTCCAGCATGACTTGGCTCTATGTCCTCAACAAATTCCCCATAACAATTATCCACAATAATAAAAACATCAGGGTATCTTTTTCTAATTTCTTTTATTGGTTCTATCATATCCCTTACAGGTATGGCGGGTCTCCATTCGTAGCCTCTAGAGCGTTGCAAAAGGATTACTTTAGTATTTGTTTTGCCAATGGCCTCCAGGGCCTTTAACACGTTAATTTTGCCACCCAAGTCAAGATCTATCTCACTATATGTAATCCCCCAATTTGCAAGTGAACCGTTATCCAAAGCCCCGCTACTTGTGTTTAGACCAATTGTATCCCCTAAGGTATCATAAGGCCTGCCCGTAATGGATAACAGGTTATCACCCGGCCGTAGAACGGCGTATAGGGCATCACTTATCACATGGGTACCTGAACCCCAATGGGGTCTGACTAATGCATCTTCACACCCAAAAACCGTTGCATATAATTCTTCTAGCTTATCTCTGCCATCGTCCCCATAGCCATATCCAGTAGTGGATATAAAATGGCGATCACTGATTTTGCATTCCTTCATGGATTTTAAAAGTCGCACTTGGTTATATTCAACCATTCGATCTATATCACAAAATTTTTCAGATAACCCTTTTTCACAATCATCAATCAGATCTAATATTCTTGCATCAATATGCATTTCATTCTTATAAAAGTCTCTTAACCTCACAATATCCCTCGCTCCATATGTATTCTAAATATACTTGGTTTTTAAAAGGAACCTTAAAGGTTCCTATAGTTAAGTATCGGTTATTAATAAAGTTGATAATTACAAATTCCTTAAAGAAATTTTACATCAGCTCTCATTATCTAATGATACGGGTCTTGATGGAGTTATCGTAGATATGGCTTGCTTATAGAGCATCATTTGCTTGCCTTCACTTTCTATAAATATGACATAGTTATCAAAGCCTTTTATGAGGCCTCGTATCTGAAAACCATTGACCAAATGAATAGTTACAAGTATGTGCTCCTTGCGTATTTGGTTTAGGAATATATCCTGAAACACTACAGTTCCTTTGTTAACCATATTCAAAACCACCCTTCTTAAACTCTACTATCTCCATATAAGACCATTATATACCACACCAGAAAGTATTGGAAGTAAATTTTTATGCAAAGAGTATTAAGCCAGCTTATCAAGAACATGAGCCAATAAATCTTTTTTATTATTAAATTCCCCAACATCTACCCAGATAATTCCCTTTAAACGTTTGAACCAGGTGTATTGGCGTTTTGCAAATCGTCTGGTATCCCTTTTTAAGATGTATTCAGATTCTTTCAGAGTTCTTCTGCCTTGGAGGTAGTCGACTATTTCCTTATACCCTAATCCCTGCATAGAGATAAGACCCCGGCTATATCCATTCTCTAACAGTCCTTTTACCTCTTCGACTAATCCATTCTTCAGCATAATATCTATTCTTTTCTCTATTCTATCATACAATTTGTCTCGATCCATTGTAAGCCCAACTATAGATGCAGAATATTCCCCATTCTTCCTTTGCTGCTTAGAATAATATTTAGAAATGGGTTCCCCCGTTATATGATGCACTTCCAAGGCTCTGATTATACGGAATATATCGTTAGGGTGCAATTTTAAAGCCGCAATAGGATCCACGGTCTTTAACTGCCCGTATAGCCATTCCTTCCCCTTAATTAGAGCGAGCTCCTTTAGATTTTGACGATATTCAAGGTCCACCCCTGCTTCGGTAAAATCAAATGGGAATAGAAGCGAATTAATATATAAACCAGTACCGCCAACTATAATGGGTATTTTCCCCCTGGTAACGATCTCCTTTATTTCCTCCTCAGCCATATCCTTATATATGGAGACGTTAAAATATTCACTAGGATCCAGAATGTCTAAAAGGTGATGGGGAATCCCCTGTCTCTCTTCCATATTGGGTTTTGCTGTCCCTATATCCATATATTTGTAGATCTGCATGGAATCAGCGGATATGATTTCCCCATGAAGTTCCTTGGCTAGATCAATGGATATACTTGTTTTTCCTACTGCCGTAGGACCTAGGACAATAATTATAGAGTTTTTATCCACATAAGCCACCTCCTTGGGTCTGCTTTCTTTATTGTATCCTTTTAAACATTTTTTCTAATTCCGTTTTTGTGAGGGATATCATGATCGGCCTTCCATGTGGACAGGTAAGGGGAATTCTGTCCTCCATTAATGCATCCAATAAGGCATACACTTCAGCGTTTGTCAGAATATCACCTGCTTTTACGGCTTTTTTACAGGACATTCTAATGATATCCTCAATCATTAACTCATAGTTAGACCCCTGTGTGAAACTATCCACATCATCTAAGAGCCCATGAAAAAATGCTTTAGGGTTGCTGACCCCCAATACAACCGGCGTGCCCCTTATGGCATAGGTTCTACCCCCAAAGGAATCAATTTCAAAACCCAACGATTGGAATAAATTCATGGATTCATTCAGGATTAACTGCTCCCCATGGGTAACTTCAACAATTATGGGGGGCAGGAGCCTTTGCGTAATAATAGCTTGATTAGAGAACATATTTTTATACTTTTCAAAAAGTATGCGTTCATGTGCAGCATGTTGGTCTATAAGGAAACATTCACTATCCCTTTCCACAATTATATAAGTAGTAAAAATTCTCCCAATTACCTTATAATGTGAAGTTGCATTCTCTTTTTGATAACTATCCCTGAGTTCAAATTCTGTTTCTTTAGCACGGTTAATTCCATTCTCTGGGTCTTCAATGGGTGATGCAATATATGCTTTGGTTGGCTCCTCCTCTAGAAATATCTTTGAAGGACTTTCTGCCTTCCCTACTTCTTTTTTTGGATCAGCAGATTGACCGGTCACATCGTCGGTAATTGATTCTTCTGACGAAATTGATGAAAAGGCCTCAACTTGATAACCTTCTTCCATATCATCACATTGGTCTTTATCGTTTTTCCCAATATGGGGTTTAAAGGAGTCTTTCCCCAAAGCTGGAATATAGGGGGTTCCTGCCAAGACACTCCCAATTTGTTGTCTAATAAATTCGCTTACAGCCTTTTCATCCTTAAATCGAATCTCAGTTTTCGCCGGATGAATGTTTACATCTATTTTGTTGGGAGCTATGTTAATATTAAGGATTACCCAGGGAAAAAGATTTGCAGTAAGGTAAGTTTTGTAGGCGGATTCAATGGATGCCTCGATTAATCCACTTTTAATAAACCGATGATTGACAAAAAAGGATTGCCCGATACGGTTCTTTCTGGCTATAGCGGGTTTACCAAGAAAACCTGATAAGCTTATACTGCGGGAGTCACCAATTGGATGGACAGGAAGTATGTGATCAATTATGTCTCTTCCATATACGCTAAAGATTGAATTTTTGAGCTGACCATCCCCTGGTGAATAGTAAACAATTCTTCCATTATTAATATATCTAAAGGATATTTTCGGATTGCCAAGAATAAGCTTTTCGACAAGCCTGCTAATATGTGCTGTTTCAGCCCTGAAGGACTTGACAAATTTTAGCCTGGCAGGAACATTGAAGAAGAGATCCCGGACAATGATGGTCGTACCCTCCGGGCATCCAATTTCCTTGTTTGAAACAAGGTCACCGCCATGGTTAATTATCTGGCTTCCCGAAATGCTGTCTTTTTCCCTTGTTATTATCTCCATTTTGGTTACTGCAGCTATGCTTGCCAAGGCTTCCCCCCTAAAACCCAGGGTTACTATATTATTAAGATCATTGGAGGAGACAATCTTACTTGTAGCATGTCTTTCGAGAGACTTTAAGGCATCTCCATGACTCATACCAATACCGTTATCGGTAACTCTAATATATCTCAAACCACCATCTTCAATTTCAATGGTGATAGAGGTGCATAGTGCATCTATGGAGTTCTCGACCAATTCTTTAATAATCGATGCCGGCCTCTCGACTACTTCCCCAGCAGCTATCTGATTTATGGTGTTGTCGTCTAAGATGAGAATTCGGCTCATATTATGCCTCCTATTTTCGTTTTGATTTTTCTATCAGTCGGCTTAATATATTCATCGCTTCCATAGGCGTCACATTTAGAATATCGATTTCCCCCAATTCCTTTTCAATAGGCGAATGACCGGGATCAAAAGAGGAAATCTGTGGATCCTCTTCCTTTATACAAGAAGTACTTTTATCTTTATTAATATCCATGTCTTCTAAATTATTTAATATTTTTGATGCTCTTTCGATAACAGCCAGCGGTAAACCAGCCAAGCGAGCAACCTGTATTCCCAAGCTTTTTTCAGCGCCACCCCTGGTTATCTTCCTTAAGAAGACGATATCATTGCCCTGTTCCTTAACTGTAATATAAAAGTTTTTTACCCCATCCAACTTCCCTTCCAGTTCAGTAAGCTCATGATAATGGGTTGCAAAAAGTGTCTTGGAACCAAGATTAGCTTGGTTGCAGATATATTCAACTACAGCCCAAGCGATACTAAGGCCATCATAGGTACTTGTGCCTCTGCCTATCTCGTCCAGGATTAGGAGGCTTTTAGGGGTAGCGTTATGGAGGATATTAGCCAATTCACTCATTTCCACCATAAAGGTGCTTTGGCCTGCCGTAAGGTCATCGGAGGCTCCTACCCGGGTGAAGATTCTGTCAACAACGCCAATATGGGCTTTGTTGGCGGGAACAAAGCTGCCTATCTGAGCCATTAGGACAATTATAGCCACCTGCCTCATATAAGTACTTTTACCAGCCATATTAGGTCCTGTTATAATAGTGACCTGATTTGTAGAATTATCAAGATAAGTATCGTTAGGAACAAATAATTCGTGGGGCAAGGTTTTCTCTACAACAGGGTGTCTTCCATCTATAATATCAATTATATCACCCTCATCAATTGATGGCTTAATATATCCATTTATAAGGGCTACTTTTGCTAATGAGGATAGAACATCAAGGGTGGCTATTATATGGGCTGTATTTTGAATTCTTTCAACTTCCTCAGCGATTGTATTCCTTATTTCGACAAATAACTTATATTCCAAGTTGATGCTCTTTTTTTCGGCACCTAATATAGTTTCCTCAGTTTCTTTTAGCTCTGGTGTAATATATCTCTCCGAATTCGCCAAGGTCTGCTTTCTTGTATAATCTCCGGGTACAAGATCATAATAGGATTTAGTGACTTCTATGTAATATCCAAATACTTTATTAAAGCCTACCTTTAAATTCTTAATACCGGTTCTTTCCTTTTCCTGTTTTTCTAAATCTGCAAGCCAATCTTTTCCCATAGCAGCGGCGGTAAGAAGCTCATCCAATTGGCTGTTATAACCTTTTCTAATTATGGAACCATCTTTTAAAGAAGCAGGAGGATCTTCATTTATGGATCTTTTAATAAGATTATGAACATCTGTCAATAAATCCAGTCGGTTATGAAAATCACTGTTGATTTTTGATTCTAGGGATGCCAATAACTTCTTTATTTTAGGTAGCGTCTCCAAGGATTGGCCCAATGATATCAGATCCCTAGCATTGGCATTTCCATAGGTTATTCTGCCTACCAACCTTTCTAAATCATAAACTTTTTTTAGCAGCAGTTCGAGCTCCTTCATTGCTGCAGGGTTCCTAGTCAGCTCTTCTACGGCGTCAAGCCTGTCGATTATATCTTTTGCTACTGTAAGGGGTTTTTGAATCCATTGTCTTAAAAGGCGGCTACCCATAGCGGTATTAGTCTTATCCAAGAGCCAAAGCAGGGAGCCTTTCTTAGTCTTGGAACGCATGGTTTCAGTTAGCTCCAGATTCCTCCTAGTGGACATATCAAGCATCATATAGGAATAAGCATGATAAGGTCTTATTGATGTTATCTGCTTTAATGAAGTTTTTTGGGTTTGCTTCAGGTAGCTAAGCAAAGCACCGGCTGCACTAATTCCATAACTCATATCCCCTATTCCAAATCCATCCAGGGAATTTACTGCGAAATGTTCTAGAAGGGTTATATTTGCCGTCCGATATTCGAAGGCCCTTACCGTATAGGGTGTTATAATAGAGCCATAACGATCCCCTATCCCTTCAATGACCTCCCTATCTTTTTGATCATCAGCTTGTATAATTATTTCACTGGGGGCAATCCCTGATAATATATCTATAATATTGTTCCATTTGTTACTATCATTAAATTCACAAGTATAAAATTCACCGGTGGATATGTCTGCCCAAGATAGGCCGAAGGCGTTATTAGTTTTATGAACAGCCAGAATATAATTATTTTCCCTTTCATTGAGCATAGAGGCTTCGATCAGCGTTCCGGGAGTAATAATTCTTACTACATCTCTTTCGACTATACCTCTAGCCTCCGAGGGATCCTGTACTTGCTCACAGATTGCAACCTTATATCCCTTCTCTATCAATCTGGAAATATAACCTTCCGCCGCATGATAGGGCACGCCACACATGGGAGCTCTTTCAGACAAACCACAGTCCCTGCCTGTTAAGGTAATCTCCAATTCCTTCGAGGCCACAACAGCATCCTCAAAGAACATCTCATAGAAATCACCTAGCCTAAAAAAAAGAAGAGCATCCTTATATTGCTCTTTAATTTGCATATACTGTAGCATCATTGGGGTTAATTTTGACATAAAACTCTCCTAGTTGTGTACAATCTATCTATTATTATACCATAACCCCTTCCAATGTCCAGGTCTTGGCTTTGTTCACCTTGATCTGAACTATCTTCCCTGTTACGTCATATGGTGCAGCAAAATTGACCAGTTTATTACTACGAGTTCTGCCTGAGAACATATCATTCCTATTCTTGCTCAGACCCTCCACCAGAACTTCAACAATCTGGTTATGGGCTCGGCTGTTGATGTTTCTGCTAATCTTATTCTGGAGTTCCATAAGGGCTTGAAGACGGGCTTTCATCGTTTTATTGTCTATTTGGTTATCCATTTTAGCTGCGGGTGTACCTGTACGCTGGGAATACATAAAGGTATAAGCGGAATCGAATTCCATCTTATTTACCACATCCAGAGTATGGGCAAAATCAATATCGGTTTCACCAGGAAAACCTACGATAATATCTGTAGTAACAGCTATTTGCGGGATCTTCTCCCTTATGAGGTTTACAAGATCCATATACTCCTCTCTGGTGTAGCCACGATTCATGGTCTTCAGAACATTATTACTGCCTGATTGGATTGGCAGGTGCAGGTGTTCACATACCTTTTCCGATTCTGCCATCGCCATTATTAAATCCTTTGATAAATCCTTTGGATGCGAGGTCATAAATCTGACTCGTTCAATGCCGTCAATATCATCTATTTCCCTTAATAAATCAGAAAAATAGTAATGTTTACCCAGATCCTTGCCATAGGAATTAACATTTTGACCTAATAGGGTAATCTCTTTATACCCATCCTCTGACAACTGCTTGATTTCACTAATTATATCAATGGGCTGTCTACTTCTCTCCCTACCCCTTACATAGGGTACAATACAGTAGCTACAAAAATTATTACACCCATACATTATAGTAGTCCAGGCAGACACCCCTAGATTCCTCGTTAAAGGTATATCTTCTACAATTAAACCTTCCTTATCCAAAATTTCAACTACTGTATGACTAGAATGCAAAGCCCCCCATAAAAGCCTTGGGAAATGATGCAAATTATGGGTTCCAAAGATCAAGTCCACGAAGGGGAACTTTTTAACAATATAATGGGATATATCCTCTTGCTGCATCATACACCCACAAATTCCTATAATCATATTAGGATTTTGCTGTTTAGACGTATATAACGATCCAACATTACCATATACCTTAAGTTCAGCATTTTCACGTACACAGCAGGTATTAAAAAGGATGAGATCAGCTTTATTTTGTTCTAAAGTCTCAGTGTACCCCATAGTGTTGAGCATACCTGCTAATTTTTCGGAGTCATGAACGTTCATTTGGCATCCATAGGTGATAATATGATATTTGAGATCCTTTTTAGAAGTAATTTCGTTTATTTCAGCGATATATCTCCGCTGATCTTCTATGCTGGTTTGGGGTATATCGATGTTTTGTCTGTTCATCAAGGTTTTCCCTGCCTTTAAGTTAAT
Organism: Clostridiales bacterium; assembly: GCA_012518395.1. Lineage (GTDB taxonomy): Bacteria > Bacillota > Clostridia > Caldicoprobacterales > UBA3941 > JAAYSJ01. Next base: position 6,050 of record JAAYSJ010000059.1, on the reverse strand, counting down.
ATTTTGATAATTTAATAAACATAATTATAGTTGGGCAGACGGATTTTGTCCAATTTTTTTAAGATTTATAGGTATAGTTCCTTGATTGTATAGATATCTTCATTGCAAAAAAAGTGCTGTTTAAAAAACAATCCCCCTTCTGGATTAGTATATAATAGAGTGTTTCTAGGATTGGGAAAAGGGAATATTATTTCTTTATGAGTATAGAATAACTACTAAAATATGAAGATCAAAATTGAAAGGCAGATAACCATATGCTTACAGCGCCCCTAATAGATTATATAAAGTCTATAACCACAGGATTTACTGCACTACTTTTTTTTATTTCAAGCATAGGATTGTTCCTATTCTACAGAAAGGATAAATCTGATCAAGAATTTACAAAAGAAGCGACCATCGGCAGATATGGATCAGTAACATATATAGTTGTTAGTATTATACTAATAGTCACAAAGTTCTTTATTGACTAAAATAACAAGCCCTGCACATTATGATCCTATTACCCCTAGCCTTCGAATCTTTACGTCTACGGTCAAATCAATATCAATATTTTTAAAAGCATTGCCCCAATCCCCTTTGTTAGCTTCCCAAAATTTAGGGTAATAGGCCTCGACTCTTTTATCTATGCCAAAAGTATCTGCATTGTAGATATCACGCCCCTTTTCATAACAAGAATGTACAATATGTCGTATATTATCTTCTATGGCATTTTCCCAGGTTTTTAAGGGGGTTTTAATATCGTCTCCAAGCTTAGAATTTTCTATTTCGTCTATATCACCTTCTACCATTATTGTAGTTACTATTTTCATTTTATTGTTTTCCATCTTCGGGGTAACGGAGCTACTTATATCCAGGGATTTCAAGGTGATCTCGCCTCCCTTTTCCCAAGGAACACTTGTTGCCATGGTCCCCTTGCCTGGCTCTCCCAGTAAATAACGTTGCCCCTGAATCTCATCTTCTGTATACCATCCTATCAGCCTGAAATCCTTAAGGACGCCGGCCCCTGAAACGGAAACAGTTTCCTTGTTGGGCTTTACTCTAATTAAACAGACATCAGAGCCAGATATAAAATTCCGATACAGATACCCTATGTCATGGAAGGGAAATATGCTATTATTTAGTGGAAAATTTTCTGTTATTATTTGGTCTATCTCCATAGCAGGTGAAGGTGCCATCTTGGACTCCATTTTAAAGATATCCTTACCTTGGCCCTCGGATATACAGACGGTAGTTGTTCTTCGCATTCGCGTTTCACGAAAGAGAAAATCCAGGCTACCCTTTATCCCTTTCTTTGCATATTCTTCCCCAAAAACAATTAGTTTACAGTGTGCAAAATTAGGAACGTTACCAAGGTAGGTTAACAAAGAATTAGTGGCCTGTGAAAGGCTGCCAGAGGTGATGCTGATTTCTTGAGTCGATTTTGATTTCTCCTCATCTTCCCCTTTAAAGGCATCTAGTAAAGCCACTTGATATGTTAGCACCAGATCCTCATCTTCGTTTAGATCGATGGCCAAGCCCAAGATAAATGCGTTTCGTTCAATTTCAACTCGATCCCAACATCCTGAAGATATAATCAAAGATACGCTGATTAAGCAAAGTAGAACGGTTTTTCTATACATCCCTACTCCTTCCTTTCTTAGACGCCAGGGTTAAGAGGAGGAGCGCAACAGTCAGAATTGAAATGCCTATACCCATATACCCTGTATATTTGGTAACTGCTTGCATTTCTATTAGGTTTTGCGGAAGAATGGCCAAAATATATACTATTGGGGCAAGAAGATAGATAAATGGCTGATAATTAGTTAAACCAAAAATCCGAACCGTAGTCAAGGATGCCATATAAAAGAAGTTGGCTTGAGACGAAAAGGCGGCGAGTATCCAGAGGAAAACAAAGAAAATGTCGAATCTTTCTGCAAATCCTCCGGGAAAGTTTATCTTTTCTGCAAGTGTAACAGCTGGGTAGTTTAATTGCTCTATAGCCTTTAACCCAAGGACACCGACGGAAATCCCTACTAATAAAGTATACAGGATTACTGGAATTCCGACTCCTAAAATGGTGAAAGGAATTATCTTTTTGTGGCTATACATAAAGGGAATAACAAGAAAGATAATTTCATAACCTTGGAAGGCTGTCATCAAATCGGGTATACCTTTGACTACAGGGATCATGGCTGGAGTTAGCACAGGCATAAAACGTATATAATCAAAATTACTTATACTTAGACCAATAACTAAAAGCAGGGATAATACTATTATTGGAAGGAATAATTCAGATAATTTTGCTATTGTACTGACCCCATTTAAGGCTAAGTAGATTGATGTTAGCAACATAGTGATCATTATTATCTCTAAAGGGGTGTTCTTCAGCAGCAGACCTTTCAATGCATCAGAAAAGCTCCTAAGAATGATGCTGGTTGCCAAAACAAAATATAATAGGATAAGCGCACCCATAAGCTTTCCCGGAATCTTTCCAAGCAGGATAACAGAATATTCTATTATAGTTTTATCTTTATAACGCCTGCCTAAAAGAGCAATCAAGGCAGCCATAATTACAGCTAGAATGCCCCCCAGAAATGTTGCTAATAATGCACCTTTCCCTGCAGCCTTTCCAGCTAACCTTGGCAACCCAATAACAACTACACCTATTATTGTGGATATAATTAGCGCAGAATACTGATAGTTACTTAATCTATCGCTTCTTTTAATCATAAATTTACTCCTTATAGAGATCCTGGTTCATCCGGTCGATATCAACGGGGTGAACGCTTACAGGCCTCCTCCATAGATAGTGCCTGGGCAATCTAATAATCCAATCTTTGGCGTCTTTAGGTACAAAAGGTGCCTGGGGCGTCATATAATCAAAACCAAAGCTTTTAAGGCTGGCAAGATGGATGTTGACTATGATGAATCCCAAAGCTACACCATACAGGCCTAAAACAGCGGCTAATATCATTAATGGAAAACGAATTAGACGAAGGGCTATAGCTGCACTGTAGGATGGAATAACAAAGGATGCTATTGCTGTAATTGATACTAACAAAACCATGGATGGGCTGGTAATACCTGCCCTGACTGCAGCATCGCCTATCACTATGCCGCCTACTATTCCTATGGTCTGCCCGATTGCTTTGGGAAGCCTGGCCCCAGACTCCCTTAAAAGCTCTATGGTTATTTCCATTAAAAAGACCTCTACAAAGGCTGTGAAAGGGATATTTATTCGATTGGCGGCTACTGCTAAGGCTAATGGGGTAGGCAAAAACCCTGGGTGGAAGGTAATGATTGCAATATAAAGCGAAGGGGCAAATGCTGCTATCAAAGATGCTCCCCAGCGTATAAAACGCAAAAAGGAGCCTATAATCCATCTATCATAATAATCATCTGGGGCTTGCATGAACTGGTTCAAGCCACTGGGGACAATTAGGGCAAAGGGACTATTATCTACTAGAATAGCCACCCTTCCCTCCATTATATTGGAGGTAGTAGTGTCCGGTCTCTCGGTAACCTGGACCTGGGGAAAAGGAGATAAAAAATTATCCTGGATCCATTGTTCTATTTGTCCGGTTTCCATTACCTCATCTACATCAATTTCGTTTAGTCTTTTTTTCACTTCCTCGATAAGCCCCGGATCGGTTATACCCTTTATATACACGAAGGCAACATTGGTTTTACTTCTCCGTCCTAATTGTATAGTCTTAATTACCATATTAGGATCCTTACATTTCCTCCTGATGAGTGCGGTATTCACTAAAAGGGTCTCATTAAACGCATCTTTTGGGCCGCGAATAGAGCCTTCTGTATCGGGTTCTGAAACACCCCGGGCGGGCCATCCCCTAGCATTGACTATTAGGATTTTTGAAGACCCTTCTACCATAAGGGCTACTTCACCTGACATGACCATAAGCATGCACTTATCCAATGTATCAGCTTCCTGAATCTCCGCGACAGAGACGGCATGTTCTTTTACATATTCATAAGCCATTTCCCCTTCGATAATCTTATTACTTGCTCTTTCTAGCATAGTAATTTCATACATTAGGCCTTTTAGTATGTTCTCATGGACTGTCGTTGAGTTAACTAAGCCATCGATATAGACAAGGGCACAGGGAATGCTCTGGGAACCCAACTTAAATTCCCTGAATACAGCGTCGAAGTTGTCTTCCAGAAAAGCCTTGAATATGTCTAAATTCTTTTCTACGTTATCTGAAAGGGTCATATCCACCTTTTCCTCTGATTTTAGCTGGGGCGGATCACTTTCTTTTAATGTTTCCATATTTTTGGGGTTTTTATTATTTTTATTTATCCTCATAGATTCACCTGCCCAAAGATGTTTTAAGAAAACCTTACCGGATTATAATTCTAGGTTACACAAAAACTAATCATTTATTCAGGACTCTTTTAAAACAAGCTTAGTTATAAATAAAAGGGTGACAAGCAAATTATTTTGCCGTCACCTCTTATATATCTGAACATGTAAGAAATGGGATCTTAGCTGATTTTATTAAAAACAAATCCGGTAATAAGTTTAGGATAGAAATAAGTGGACTTCTGCGGCATTTTTTCATTTGCTAAAGAAACTTCTTGGATTTGCTTGATAGCAGTAGGGGATATAAAGAATGCTATCTGGTAATTTCCATTTTCTATTTCTTCTATACCTTCTTTTATGCTATGGGTATATTCCAAATTCTCTTGATTGGCCAGCTTCTTCCTTCCAATACCAAGGTGTTTATCCAAAATAAGGGTATGGAGAATAGATACATCTAGACTTAGGTATGAATCGTCCCTTTCGGGAAGCAAGGTTTTCATTACATCTATGGATTTTAAGGATAAACTATATAACAGTTTATTATTCTCCATATACATAACAAAGGTATGGGGGTCTGCTTCATCAAGTATTTTTTGAACAATCTCATATCTCAAAGGACTTTCGCTATCGGGGATATCATACTTCTCTATTTCGAAATATTCATTGAGTTCGCTTATAAGGTTTTGAGGCTTAAATTCTTTGATCTTGTTAACCAGTCTATGGGTGGGCATTATAATAAGGCCCGGATCTGCCATATCCACAAGAGTCATCATTACATAATTGTAAGATTCATTTCCGGTATAGTTAGGATTCTTTGCCCTTTGCTCATCTCTATATGCTAGGGCAGTCTCATATCTATGATGTCCATCGGCAATATATATTCTGTTGTTTTGTAAAACCTCTTTTACTTGCCGGATAAAATCTGGATCGCTAACAACCCACATTCTTATTTTTTCGGATTGTTTCTCTATAGACGACACCACAGCCGGTTTGGTTTTATCGCAATAGTCCCTAATGGGGTTGGCAAGAACCTGTCGGGTATCGTCGTAAAGACCAAAAACCTGGCTAAAGTTTGCATTGCATGCTTGCATAAGTTGCAGGCGATCTGCTTTTGGTTTGGATAAGGTATTCTCATGGGGTAGTATAATACCCTTATCAAATTCTTCTAGTCTTACCAATCCAATTATGCCTGTCCTAGTATGGGTTTTATTTCTTGATAATTGGTACTCCTGCTGGATTATGTACAGACAGTCCTTGTCGTCCTGAATCAGGATCCCCCTATCCATCCAATCTCTTAAGGTTTCACCGGCTCGGGTGTATTTATTAGATTCTTCGTTATCTTCCTCAAACTCCTTAGGTAGTTCCAAGCGGATGGAATTAAACTCGCTTAAATTGTAAAAAGAATCCTGCTCTGCTTTGGATATAATATCATAAGGTGGGGTTATTACATCGGAAATATCTTTGACCATATTTGAATTGTACCTTAACCCCTTAAACGGTATAAGCTCTGCCATTATGCCAGACGCCCCTTTCCATATTTCATTTTATAATAAATATATTAGCGTTTAACTATGTAAATGCAGTTATCAATACTATATAATTTACAGGACAGAATCATTTTATATGATTTGCGGATAATCGTCAACTTACATGAATCACCTATATATGTTGCGAAAAAGAACTATCATTTCAAAACCAGTAGGACCATCTGATTTTGGACAAAAGTAATGTATTTTTCGCAACATAT
>JAAYSJ010000058.1 GCA_012518395.1 Clostridiales bacterium | reverse complement strand
GAAGCGGATTTTGTTGCCTGCCACAATGAGGCCTATGTTCACCAGTTTGATCTGATAAAAGGACTGGTTAAAGGCGGCACCTTCCTCTTAAACTGTACATGGAGTCCGGAAGAATTGGAAGAAAAACTCCCTGCTTCCATAAAGAGTTACCTGGCTCTCAACAACATAGATTTTTATATCATAGATGCTGTCCACATAGCTGAAGAAGTAGGCTTGGGCGGCAGAATTAACATGATAATGCAGACTGCATTCTTTAAGCTGGCCAATATTATCCCCGTTGATGAAGCCATAGGTTATTTGAAAGATGCAATCCAGAAGACCTACGGCAGAAAGGGCGAACATATAGTAAATATGAACTATGCTGGTGTTGACAAGTCCTTGGATGCCCTAGTTAAGGTCGAAGTCCCTGCCCATTGGGCTGAGGCTGTGGACGATGAAACTGTAACAGAAGATACCAGGCCAGCGTTTGTCAAGAATATCCTGGATCCTATTGCAAAACAAAGAGGGGACGATCTTCCTGTCAGTGCCTTTATAGGTACAGAGGATGGCTCAATGCCTCCCGGAACTGCTGCTTATGAAAAGAGGGGCATCGCTATCGAGGTTCCCGAATGGCAGATAGCTAATTGTATACAATGTAATCAATGCTCTTTGGTATGCCCTCACGGAGTTATCAGGCCCTTCGTTTTAAACGATGAAGAAATGGCTGCCGCCCCTAAAGATTTCGAGACAAAACCGGCTATAGGCCGTACAGCTAAGGGTCTTGGCTACCGTATACAGGTAAGCACATTAGATTGTACCGGTTGCGGTGTTTGTGCCGATATATGTCCCGCCAAAGAAAAAGCCTTGATAATGAAACCTATCGATACCCAGGTCGAAACACAAAGACCTCTATGGGATTATGCCATAAATAAGGTAACACCCAAAAAGGACTTGATGGGCAGATTTACACTAAAGGGCAGCCAATTCCAAGAACCCCTGTTTGAATTCTCCGGGGCTTGTGCAGGATGCGGTGAAACCCCTTATGCCAAGCTTATCACTCAGCTCTTCGGTGAGCGTATGTTAATAGCCAATGCCACAGGCTGTAGTTCTATCTGGGGCGGCTCATACCCCTCCAGCCCTTATACAGTGAATAAAGAAGGTTGGGGACCTGCATGGGCCAACTCGCTATTTGAAGACAATGCAGAATACGGGTTTGGAATGCATTTGGGCGTAGAGCAGAATCGCAACAAATTGGTAGACTTGGCTAATGAAGTTATTGAAACCAATATCAGCGAAGAATTAAACCAAGCCTTGACTAATTGGCTGGATAACAAGGATAAAGGCGAAGAATCGTTAGTAGCTACCAAGGAACTTCTTCCCATCCTTGAAAATCATGATGATAATCCTGCAGTTGCTTCTATGTTGGATCTGAAGCAATATCTAATAAAGAAGTCCCAGTGGATTTTAGGCGGCGATGGTTGGGCCTATGATATAGGTTACGGTGGTCTGGATCATGTTCTCGCCTCGGGAGAAGACGTTAACGTATTAGTATTTGACACCGAAGTATATTCCAATACCGGTGGCCAGGCTTCTAAATCTACTCCCAGGGCTGCTGTAGCAAAATTTGCAGCTGCCGGTAAGAGAATCCGAAAAAAGGATTTAGGGCGTATGGCCATGACCTACGGTTATGTATATGTAGCCCAAATAGGATTGGGCGCGAATATGAACCATACCCTTAAGGTACTCCAAGAGGCTGAGGCTTACCCAGGACCTTCCCTGGTTATTGCCTATTCACCCTGTATCGCCCACGGCATGAGGGGTGGCCTTACCAATAGTTCCAACAGAACAAAGCTTGCAGTAGAATCGGGTTACTGGCACCTGTATCGCTACAACCCACAGCTTAAAGCCGAGGGCAAGAACCCCTTTATCTTGGACTCCAAGGAACCTACAAAATCCTTCCAGGATTTTCTCAAGACAGAGGTTCGCTATTCCTCATTAGCCAAGACCTTCCCTGAAGTTGCAGAAGAGTTCTTCCAGATAGCTGAAAGCGATGCCAAGGAAAGATATAATATCTATAAGGCAATGTCAGAGACCACATTGGCATAAAACAAACATAGTAAAAGAAGCAGAAGGGAATAACTCCTTTTGCTTCTTTTTTTATTATCATAATTGGTAATTAATATTGATTACAAAGCGATAACCGACATAAGCAGGAAAGCCCTGCAAAAAAGGGCGGCGATCTCCACCCCCGAGGCCGGGACACCGGCTTTTATCCATACATCCCATTTATTCAAAAGCTCATATTATGCCCCGCATGATATAATGTTCGTGCTTAATAATTGCTTTATATAATGCAAACCTAATTTCAAAAAGATCTAGGATATTCCTCTCAACTTACTGGCTGTAACTATCCTGTCAACGGCTACCATATATGCACCCATTCTGAGAGTCGTGCATGCTTCTACCGCCGTATCCCATACACTGCCAAAGGCTTTTACCATAATATTTTCAAGCCTTTTGTTGATCTCCTCTTCCTCCCAGCTAGTGGACTGGAGGTTTTGCAGCCATTCAAAATAAGACACGGTAACGCCTCCTGAATTGGCCAATATATCAGGCACTACTACTATACCTCTTTCTTCAAGTATCTTGTCCCCATTGACCGTGGTAGGCCCATTAGCCCCCTCGACCACAACCCTTGCTTTAATATCAGGAGCTATTTCCCCAGTGATTTGATTTTCCAGAGCAGCGGGTATAAGAAAATCTACCCCTTGGGTTAATAATTCCCCATTGGATATTCTTTTCAAGCCCGGAGCATCATAGTCTTTTAAAAGCCTGCCTCTTTCAGCAGTTAAAAAGCTTACTATTTCCTCCATATCCAAGCCGTCTTCCAGAAGGATGCCCCCGGATACATCGCTCAATGCCACGATCTTGCAACCCTCCCTATGTAGGAGTTTTGCAGCAGTTCCTCCCACATTGCCTGCACCTTGAACTGCAACCTTCGCCCCTTTAAGGGGTATAGACATCTTCTTTGCAATCTCTTTGACCATGAGCATAATACCTCGGCCGGTAGCTTCCCCTCTGCCTAAGGATCCCCCAATAGGAACTGGCTTTCCTGTCACCACTCCCGGGGTCAGTTGTCCTTTTAGGGTACTGTAGGTATCCATAAACCAACCCATAATCTCCGGGTTGGTATTTACATCCGGAGCAGGGATATCGATCTTCGGGCCTATTATAGGATAGAGTAAAGTGACATATTTTCTCGTCAATCTTTCCAGTTCCCTCTTGGTCAGCTTAGTAGCATCAACAGCTACTCCTCCTTTACCGCCACCATAAGGAATATTGACAACTGCACACTTAAAACTCATCCATGCTGCCAAAGCCTTTACTTCGTCCATATTGACATCTTGATGGAATCGTATCCCCCCCTTATAGGGTCCCCGTACTCCCGAATGCTGCACTCTATATCCTTCAAATACTTCAACAGATCCGTCATCCATCTCCATTGGAATGGAAACCTTCATTTCCCTCTCGGGATATTTCAGCCGAATATAATCCTTTTCTTCCAGACCAAGCATGCCGGCAGCCCTATCTAAGACCTCCAGCATTTCCCCATAGGGATTGTAACCATTATCCATGTCTTTCCCTCCGTCTTTGAAGAATCCACAATACCTAAACAACAAATTGCCTTATAAAACAGTATATAGCCAATAAAACAAGATTGTGAAACTTCTCCTTGATAAAATGTTATTTTTAACCCTAATTATATATTTGCAATAGGGTAATGTCAAGATTTCTGCAAGTCTAATACCACAAAGTTGCAAAAAATGTTAGAGCCCTGCTTAAGCCATTGAACCGCAAAAACAAAAGCCCCGGAACCCCTTAGTTGGATTCCGAGGCAAACCTGTCTGAAATAGCCTGTCACCTAATCACCGTTTAAATCGTTAATATCGCCTTCACCGCTATTCCCATTTTCGCTGACATCGTCACCACCGTTTTCATCCCTTCCGGCGCCGGGATCTTCACCATTATCCCCATTGTGATCTCCGTTATTTCCTGGATCAACCTCGTCTTTTTGCCCCGGTATTAAACCCTCAAAAAAGTCCTTAAGATCATCCCAAAAATCTTCGGGGTTCGGTTCCGGGGGCTGGGTATGCAGGTGGCAGAAATAGCCCTGGTGTTCGGGATTGTCATAGTCCAGGCCATTTATATCCCACATACTGCTATAATTGAAATTTACTCCAGGTATATACTTTCTTATCCGATCCTTGGACAGTTGCCAATACGGAGAACCCGCCTCCAGAAAATAAACGGATTTTGAAACTATACCTTCTTCGGGACAATAGGGTCCGGCCAATTCCCCGGTTTCACTACATATCCGTATCACACCATGTTGATCGCACACTTCCTGGGGAACTGATTTTGCGCTAAACCAATCGGTAACTATTTCGTCTGCAGGACAATCCGGGCCTGCCAACTTGCCGGATATTCTACAGATTCTTCTTTTTACCAAACCCAGCTCCTCAGGGTCTTTGTCCAGTATATCCTTGTCAGGAAGTCCTGCTTCTTCGTGGATCCTTGCCATAAATGCCTGCCACAAGGGAGCCGCATATTTGCCACCCTGGACATTATCTCCAAGAGATTTCCCTTCATCATGGCCGATCCATACCACCCCCGTATAATAGGGGGTAAAGCCTGCAAAAGCCACACCCTTAAATTCAGTATTAGTACCTGTTTTACCTGCTACTGTCATACCGGGTATAAGGGCTTTATCTCCCGTTCCATTCTTCACGGCATCTTTCATCATATCTATCAAAAGCCATGAGGTGGATTCACTAAACACCTTTCGGGTCACCCTGGTTTGGGTTCTGTCTATGATAGTTTTTCCGTCCCGATCGACTACCTTTAAAACCGATATAGGTTCATTAAATACCCCGCCATTGGCAATAGCACTGTAGGCTCCTGCCATCTCCACGGGTTTGATGGCAGATGTCCCCAAGGCCAGACCCGAGCCATTCACCTGAATATGGTCGGGATCTATCCCCAGCCCTTCCAAATAGGTTTTAGAATTTTCAAAACCCACATCATAGGTCAGAGCCTGGGCAGCTACAACGTTTAAGGATTTTCTAAGCCCGTGTCTCATAGTCGTAGGTCCGGTATAGCCCCCGCCGCCATAGTTATTAGGGAAATCCTGCTGGGGATTCCAACCCTCAATTTTTACCGGAATATTGTGATATACCGTAGCAGGAGATTTGCCCCCCTCCAAGGCAGGCCCGTAAACAGCGATGGGCTTCATAGTAGATCCCATCATAAGAGGCATTCTGGCTCTGTTTAATTCACGTTTCCCGGCAGGTGGAGTACGACCGCCTACGATGGCCTTTATATGCCCGCTATTGTCCATCACTACCGCTGCAGCCTGGGGCTGGGGCAGATCCGTTTCATCACCGGGCATCTCTGGATACCCATCCCAGGTGTAAAGAGTCTCCTCCACGGCTTTTTGTATGTCCATATCTAAAGTCGTATATATCTTCAGCCCATTAGAATATATAAATTGATCGGCTCTTTGGAGGCTTTCCTTGTCCTCTTCCCACCCCTTAAGCTTTATTATGGCATCCCTTACTTCATAGATGGCATTTTCAATGAAAGGTGCCGCATCATAAAGCTTTAACCTGGCAGCATCCCTTACTACATAGAGTTCTTCGTCTACAGCCTTTTGATATTCCTCTTCCGTAATATACTCGTTTTCCAACATAGCCTTTAATACGACTTCGGCTCTGTCTTCTGTTATATGTTTTCGATCTTTTTCAATATGATAGTTCCTTCTGGGATTATATGAGGATGGGTTTCTTACCAGCCCGGCCAAAACCGCCATTTCCTTTATGGTCAGTTCGTTCATATCCTCTTTCCCGAAATAGTCCGTAGAGGCGGCTTTCACGCCATAGTTGCCTTCACCGAAATTAACAGTATTAAGATAAGCCTCCAGGATCTCTTCCTTGGAGAATTCATCTTCCAATTTAAAGGCCAACCAGGCCTCTTGAATCTTTCTTTCATATTTTCTTTCCGGGGTCAGATACAGAGTTTTAATTAACTGTTGAGTGATTGTGCTTGCACCCTGTACGTGTCCACCTTTTATATTATTTATAAAAGCTCCGCCAAGCCTGATTACATCTATCCCCTTATGATCATAGAACCTTTTATCTTCTACAGCTATAAAGGCCTTTTGAAGCTTGACTGGGATCTCGTCTAAGGTTGCCCATACACGGTTTTCAAGGCCAAAATATTCTGTTACAGGGTTGCCGTCCTGATCATAGAAAAATGAGGTCTGGCTCTGGTCGTTAATCTTATTTAAATCCAGGGGAGGTGCGCCATCGATGATAGATTTGATAGCGCCTATCCCAAAAAAGGCAACAACAAGGAAGACCGCCAATCCAATCAGCACTGCCGACTTGAATATACGTCTGCCTTTATTTGTTGCATCCTTTTCTTTCTTTTGTGCTGCTATAGCCTCCATTACATTTATACCCCCTTGACTTCCCCATTTTAGCATAGAATTATGACCGTTTTATAAACATTTTGTGAATTTACTGCAACGATTAATATTTAAATGTAATAGGAAAGCCAGGTAAACCATCTTGAGTATATTAAAACAGTTTCATTATTGCCAACATTATCAATATTATTCCACCTATCCAGGATAAATCCGCTTTTAGGCTTGCGGCCAGCCTTTTACCAATGACAAGACCGATCCAAATTGCAACAGTACCGAAAACCAGGGATAGTACCATTACCTGTATACAATTTATATTTACTATACTGCTCCCAAAGCCTGCAACAATGGAATCTAGGGACAGGGCTGTTGCTAAATAAATAGCCTCCATAGGGCTTAAATCCTTTGAAGAATTAAGATCCGCTTTGGTTTTATCACCATAGACATCAATAATAAACTTGATATCAAAAAGTTTTATATTAAACTGCTTATTAATATTTGAGACCCTGATCAGATACGTCTTTATAAAGCTCTCGAAAAGATAATAGGTACCCAACAATAATAGGATTAGAAAGCTTATGAGCGTAAGAAGGCTCGGGGGCACTATCAACCTGATCCCCGAGCCTATAAGGAGGGAAATGCCCAAAAAACCTGTACATATAAGGTTGATTACAATTACAGATTTAAAAGGCACCTTAATTTTATTAGCGCCATAAGCTATGCTGGCAGCAAAGGCATCAATGGACAAAGCCATAACAAGAAGAATCGGTTCTAACATATTACCACCCCATTCTATTTTGTGGGCTGATAATATATTATTCTTCATGTATGGAATGGTTACTATGCCTATTCTCTTGCCTGTCCTATGAAAACCTCGTGACCGCTGAATATCATAAGCAACAGCAAGATAATTATACCGGGTATAGAGACAATAGCGGCTAGTTTCAATACTTCAAGGGTAATTCCATGCCCTTGCATCGATTCCGTTATGTTATTAAACATAAGAGCCGGGGAAAATTTATCAGGATTAGCCTGGTATATCAATAGCCCCGGATAAACGGAGTTCCACATCAGAGCAAATTGGAGTAATGAAAGCCCAAAAACAGGTTTCAATACCTTTGGAAGAAACCTCCGGGCGAAAGAGCCTGCATCTCCTTCTATACCGTTTACAGTTCTGTCTTCTATAGAAGTATATTTTGTATTATATATTTCCTTCAGAACAAATACGTTTATCAGGCTGAAAAAGCCCATAATCAGGTATGGCCATATTGTATTTAACATTCCCCTGCCTTTAAAGAACAAATATTCATGAACCCCGCCTATCCCCAGATTCATAACCACTATCAGCGCCATGGTATACAAACGCCTTCCGGATAATCTTTTAACTGTAAGAGGGTAGGCAAGAAGAATGGTAAAGACAGCGTTTATGATCACCGCAAAAGCTATGGCAGGCAAATAGACAGCAAAGGCTCTTGACAGGGGCAGCCCCGATATAAGACTGCCTGCAGCCGGAGCGCTGCCCTGGAAAGTTTCTATAACTGATATGGCCAGAGGGGCTGTTGTAAAAAGAAGGTAGATCTCTAATAGAAAGAGCCCTGCCACAACCCCCGCCAAGGTACCCCATCGCTTTTTAGTTTTCTCTACCTTAATTCCTGTCCCGAAAAAGCTTGGAGCCATATGCTTTTTTATAAGGCTAAAAGCCAAAACCGAAAGACCCAGCTGGATTATAAACCTAATCAACCAGGCAGCACTTGCTGCTCCAAAATCCATGGTCTCATATCCTGCCCTAAAAATAAAAGCATCAATAGTGCCTATTCCCTCATGCAACCCCGGGGCTGCAAGGTAGGAGAATATTTCGTAATCCAGAGTTAGAAGGGCTGATAGCTGAACGAGGGCAAATAGTCCCAGAGCCTTTAAGGCCGGTATAAGTTGAATATGTAAAAAACCACCGGTTCCATCGTCCGATTCCCTCTTGGAGTTTATTGCTCCTAAAATCATTATAACGGGTATTCCCAAATTCCTTATTACCTCAAGTATTGGGTAAACCAGCCTGAAGATTCCTGGATCCGCCATGGATTGGGCAGAAAATAGAAAAAATAGCCCTGCATTCTCTATAGCATATAGGGTGAAGTACCCAAAGACTGCAGCTGGTATAAAATAGGGCAAAAGAAATATGGCCGAAAAAAATCGTTGCCAAAACTTTGCCCGAATAAACCCTAAGACTAAGGTTAACACAAAGGCAGTCAGACAACTTAATAAAATAAATTCCAATTTGAAAAGGATCGTATTTCCCAAGGCCTTGGGAAACCACCCGGTACCAAAAAGGCTTTTAAAGTTTTTCATCCCTGCCCAGGCAACAGCCTTAATTCCATCACCCGCATCAAATTCCCTAAGGGGAAGGACGAGGGAATTGAAAAAAGGTATGATTTTAAAAATAAATAAAAAAACAAAAGCGGGGAGGGCTACAAGATAGGCTGTCCACCCGACCCCTGCTTTGTTATAGTTCGAATCCCTTGCTAAATCCTTATTATTTGTAGACACCGCACAACCCCCTATAAAGTTTTAAGATTTTTATTTATGCCTATTTTATTGGCGGTTTCTCTTCCTTTTGGGTGCTGGCATGATCCATCCCTGAAATAGATTCTCTCATCTTGGTATCGGAAATGACGTTTTGCATATTGTAGTAGTCCATTACACCCAGCTTACCTTCCCTAAAAGCAGCTGAAATGGCTTGGGGGACTTCAGCTTCAGCCTCTACTACCTTGGCTCTCATTTCCTGTACCTGGGCTACCATCTCCTGCTCTCTGGCTACGGCCATGGCGCGTCTTTCTTCGGCTTTTGCCTGAGCAATACGTTTATCGGCCTCGGCTTGATCGGTCTGGAGCTGGGCGCCTATATTTCGACCTACGTCCACATCAGCTATATCTATTGATAGAATCTCAAAGGCAGTCCCTGCATGGAGGCTTTTGTTTAGAACTGTCTCGGATATTTTATCGGGGTTTTCCAAAACGTCCTTATGGGATTCAGAGGAACCAATGGTAGTAACTATGCCTTCGCCAACCCTGGCGATTATGGTCTCTTCCCCTGCTCCGCCTACCAGCCGATCGATATTTGCTCTAACCGTTACCCTGGCTTTTGCAATAACTTCGATACCATCCTTTGAAACCGCTGCCACACTAGGTGTTTCGATAACCTTGGGATTAACGCTCATCTGGACAGCTTCTAATACATTTCTCCCTGCTAGGTCAATGGCAGCCGCCCGCTCAAATTCCAAGGGTATCTCTGCTCTCTGAGCTGCAATCAATGAATTGACCACCCTGTCTACATTACCGCCAGCCAGGTAATGGGCTTCCAGCTTATTGATGGATATATCAAGCCCGGCCTTTGTGGCCTTGATCATTGGACTGACAATCCTCGAGGGTACTACCCTCCTGAGCCTCATTCCCACTAGATTGAAAATCCCTACCTTGACACCTGCGGCCAGGGCAGAAATCCAAAGCCCTATGGGTACAAAAGTCAAAAACACCGATAGGAATATGATGACGGCTATTACTACCAAAACAACCCAAAAAATTTCCGGCATTTAAAAAACTCCTTTCAATTGCTATATATTTAAGTACGCCTTGCACCTCGGACTGTAAGAAACAACATCCCACGTACAGCCCATATTGGATTTTCCATTTTTATTATACAGTAAATAGGATCAATATACCAGTTATTTGGATTAAAAGCCACGGTTTCCCGCCCTTTAACAGTAAAGGGCAGAACCATTTAAATAGTCTGCCCTTTAAAATATTCTATATAATTTAAACTTGTTGTTTTGCCATCATATCACAGACTTGAGCCACATCCTTGTCTCCCCGTCCTGATAGGTTCACCACGATTTTTTTATCCGGAGGCAGTTCCCCCGCCAGCTTGATAGCATAAGCCACGGCATGGGCACTCTCCAAAGCCGGGATAATACCTTCTACTTTTGACAGTTCAAAAAAGGCATCTAATGCCTCAGCATCTGTAATAGTTACATATTCTGCCCGCCCGGAATCCTTATAGAAACTATGCTCAGGGCCTACGCCTGGATAATCCAACCCGGCAGATATGGAATGTACCGGCATGATTTCATCAGCCTCGTCCAGCAATACATAGCATTTAAACCCGTGAATAATACCCGGCCTACCTAAAGTCAATGAGGCTGCATGCATACCCGGCACCAAGCCTTTTCCAGCGGGCTCCACCCCTATCATTTTTACATCCTTGTCCTCATAAAAGGGAGAAAATAACCCGATGGCATTACTGCCTCCGCCTACACAGGCAACCAGGTAATCCGGTAAGGAACCTTCTGCTTTTTGCATCTGTTCCCTGACCTCCATACCGATAACGGACTGAAAGGCTTTTACCATGGCAGGATAGGGATCCGGGCCTACTGCAGAACCCAGCATATAATAGGTGGTTTTATAATTCTCTATAAGGTCGTTTAATGCGGCATCCACCGCTTCTTTTAAGGTCTTTAGCCCATCGGTGACAGAGATAACTTTGGCACCTAAAAGTTCCATCCTGAAGACGTTCAACCGCTGCCTTTCAATATCCATTTCGCCCATGTAAACAATGCATTCCATATCAAAAAGAGCACAGGCAGTTGCTGTGGCTACACCGTGTTGTCCTGCCCCTGTTTCGGCAATTACCCTCTTTTTCCCCAGACGTTTTGCAAGTAGTACCTGCCCCAGAGTATTATTGATCTTGTGGGCTCCCGTATGATTTAAATCTTCACGCTTTAGGTAAATCTTTGCGCCCCCTGCTTTGTTGGTAAGCTTCTCCGCAAAGTAAAGTGGATTGGGCCTGCCCACGTATTGTTGGTGATAATACTTGAGCTCAGCCATAAATTCCGGATCATTTCGGTATTTTTCGAAGGCCTCCTTTACCTCTTCCAGCACCCCGTCCAATTCCGGGGGCACAAACCTTCCTCCAAATTCTCCGTAAAAACCATTTTTACACAATGACATAGCTATTCTCCTCTCGTCTAATCTAATCTCATCTCTTCTCAAAAAGCCCCCTAAAGGCTTTTATATAATATATATAAAACGCACCAAAAAGTCAATAGCCACATTTCCCACAATTAATACATTTTACACCATATTGTAATGCCTTTGTAACCTTTCTTCCTCATTTTTCTATATAATTATCGTATATTGTTTTATTACATAAATGTGTAGTTTAGATTGTATCTATAGGATCAGGCGAATCATTATTGGCCTTAATTATATGTCATCAAAGTGCTTTTCTAGCCGAAATTTGATGATGCCGCTAATTTGGCATGATAGATCTCTTGGCAGCATATAGCATATTATTATAAGGTTTCTAATCAGTTTTGTTTGCCGTTAACATCCTTATATTAAAAGATGTATTGCGAGGTCATTCATGTGAATATTAAAGAAAAAAGAAAAATCTTTTATATAAAAAAGGTCTTTTTATTTATAATGGTTTTAATGTGGAGTTTCGTTATGGGGACTAATGTAGAATACGCTAAGGCCACCTCTTTAAAATCACCCATCCCTCATGAAGACACAGATAGCTGTTTCGGTACAGAACAGAACTTCGAAAAGAGCAAAGGCAAGGACAAGACTATCCAGCGTAGAAAGCCCAAGCCAAAAAAGACAACCCTAAAAAAACCGGGATATAACAGAACTAAGACTAATAAGGCTGCGCAAAAATCCATTCCAACAGCCACCGCCATAACCGCTCAGGTTATTCGTAGATCCGCCAATAAAGAATTAAAGCAAGTTGCAATCACCTTTGATGATGGACCGGATGACTACTTTACTCCCCAAGTACTGGATATATTAAAGGAACACGGTATTAAGGCTACCTTCTTTGTCCTTGGCGCCGCTGCCAAGACTAATCAAGATGTCCTAAAAAGAATCGATGAAGAAGGCCATACTATAGCCAGCCATGGCTGGAGCCATACCAGCTTTAGAAAGCTGTCTAAGGAGAAGGCAATTTTAGAATTACAAAGAACTAATGCAGTAATTAAAGAGGTTACGGGAAGATCCAATAATTTGTTTAGACTTCCCTATGGGGATTACAATAATAAAACCCTGAAGACTATAGCAGAACAAGGTTTCTACAATATATATTGGTCAGTTGATCCCTGGGACTGGTCAGGCAAATCTCCAAAGGCCATCCTGGATAATGTAAAACAAAATACTGCCCCAGGGGCTATTATTCTTCTCCATAGTGCAGGATCCCAAGATAGTATACCAAAATCCCTTGCCGCCTTGCCCGAAATCATAGGATTTCTTCAGGGGGAGGGATATGAGATAGTTACTATTCCCCAGCTTTTGGGTCTTCCCGGGGTAAGACCCTATCCAGGCAAACGCTTCCTGCCTAAAAATCGACTAGTCGCTAAGGAAAGCCCAATATGCCGTATTTCATGCAACCGTATCCTTTACTATAACAATAAGGCCTATCCTCTGGCAGAATAGGTCTCAATCGCTTCAACTCATCTTATATCCCATTAAAGTTTGTCTTCGTATTTTTTAATGTCGGCGGTTTCCTGCCAATCTTTAAGAATGACTACCCACGCATCGCCTTTTTTTATGTTGGTTAATATATCATTGATTTCGTCCTGCTTATCCTCCATGGAATATATCATTTCCGGGTATCTTTCATATAGCTTTATAATGTGATACCCAAAATCCGTAACCACTATATCTGAAATTTCACCCTCAGTTAATTTAAAAGAAGCTTCTTCAAATTCGGGGGCAAAATCCCCGCCTCTGGGCACTATATAACCCATATCATTGTTTTCCATACCAGGGTCACTGCCATACTCTTCCACTAGCTTTTCAAAGTCTTCGCCAGCCTTTGCCATATCCAAGACTTCCTGTGCCTTGGGTTCAATGGCTTTCAAACTATCTTCCAAAAATTTCTTCGCCTCTTCTTCCTTGCCTTCCTTCACCATGTCATTATATTCATCCCTGTCTTCTGGAGACAGACCTACTAAGACATGCTTCACCCTCACTTCTTCGGGCTTGTACAATTCTATATCATCATAGTGTATACCGGAGGGGTTTTCCTGCTGATCTTTAAGTTTTTCTTCATAATATTCCCTGACCTCGTCATCATCGGCTCTTACGTCTTCTACAAGGGTATCTATATATCTTTCCACTGCTATCTGCTGGGCTATTGATTCGATAAATTCTTCACGGGTTTGTCCTATTTCCTTTAATTGTTCGTCTATATAGGACTCTGCTTCCTTCAAGTAATCTTTTTCTTCTTCCCCATCGTCTATAGCTTCCATCTGAAAGGTCAAATCAGATATTATACCCTGAAATTCTGTGCGAGCATCCTTTAAGACCTCATCGGTCACCTCAAAACCCGCCTTCTTGGCGTTCTGTGTTATTAATTTTTCCATTACCATTTGCTCCAGGATTTCAGCCTTAAACTCTTTTAACATCTCTTTTCGCTCGGGATCCTGCTCCATCTCTTCAGTAATTCCATAACCCTGTTTCATTTGATTATAGATTTTATCAAATTCCCCTTTGGTGATCTTTTCGCCATTTACCCGGGCTACCACCGTTTTATTACTGGAGTTGGAACCACATCCCATAATCGATAATACCAGTAAGAACAATATTGTAAATAATGCCAGAACCTTTTTTCTACCCATTTTATCAATTCCCTCTGCTGTATATTGTATTAATCCGTCTGCCCTTCATTTCTTAAACCTGGATACCTATACTGATCCAAAGCATTGACGTTATTATACAGTATCTAGTATATGAAGTAAACCATTGATCTGCCAGGCGGCAGTTTCTCTGCACCATGGATTTTTTTATGATATCATGTTCGCTACAGTTAATTCAGCCAGGGAAAACCCCAAAACTATCAACCAATCGGAAAATTCTAAGGCATGGGTTTTTAAAACTGCTGATAAAAAAGGATTATAAATAGTCAGAGGCAGAAGAGCCAAAGAAGCCAGCACTGCTATGGCCAAGTATTTGTTTGCAAATAACCCACCCTCCCAGGGGCTACCATATTCGGAACGACTTTCAAAGGCGTATACCAGCTCAGTTATTATCAATGTGGCAAAGGCTACTGTCCTGGCTTTTGCGATGTCTCCCCCGGAAAGCAACATTACCAAAATGAATGCCGTAACCGTACTTCCCCCCATGAGTATCCCTGAAATAAGGATCTTTGTACCAAGACCTCTTGAAAATATGCCCTCACCGCTGGCTCTTGGCGGCCTGTTCATTATATCCGAATCAGGTGGATCTATACCCAGAGCCAATGCCGGGAGCCCATCGGTGATCAGGTTTATCCACAATATTTGAATGGGTACTAATGGAGCAGGCATTCCATAGAAAGATGCTACAGCCATAGCTAAAATTTCACCCAGATTGCATGCCAAAAGATATCTAAGGAATTTTCTTATATTATCGTAGATTATTCTTCCTTCCCGGGT
>JAAYSJ010000057.1 GCA_012518395.1 Clostridiales bacterium | reverse complement strand
GCTCTTATGGCCCCATTCCTTGCAGATTTGTTGGATTTGGGTTAAAGTTCTATTCCTTTCTCGTAAAACAACAACTATATTTTGAAGATCGAAATACCTTGTGGATTCCTGGGAACCTTCTGAGAGGATATTTTCTATACAAGGAGGTAAATTTATATTACTGATAGTATATTGAACAGTTTTATTGTCTTTATACTTTTCGAAGCCACAGAATCGGTTGTACAACCTCTCTATATCATATCTCCTTACAGTTCGTGGATCAAAAAAATGAATTAAGTTAACACATTTATGTCTCTTGGTATCTTTGATATTATAAGAAAAGGGCATGCGTAAAATTTGTGTAGCTTTGGTAGCATGGGGATCTGCTCCTAATCTCTTCCCAATGGCTTTAGTGACCTCCACAATCCGTTCAATATCACTCGTAGGTTCTACGGCCATATATGCGTGATAACCGTTGCCGCTGTCTACCAGAGCATGAAACCATAGGTTTAATGAGTTAAATCGATTTACTATATCTTTGTGATTGAAATCCGATCCTAGGGTCTTTTTATCAAAATCAAAACCTATACAGGTTCTAATCATTAAGTCTTCGAGGGTGCCGCCTTCCCCATTTGTAGTAGATAATGTGAAATACGTGTTATAGTTATATACCTGTTTGCTGGTAGCAAACCTTACCAAATCGTCTATGTTGTTAAAATACTTTACTTTGCTAGCTTCACTATTCTGCTGGAAAATGCGGATATGTTGGTTCTCAATTAAATTTCCGCCCGAACCTATAACTGGCTTATATAGGATAATAAAGAATCTTTTTATGTCATACATGTCACGAATACGTTTTCTATCCAAGCTATACCCCCTTTAATATTTGTTACTTAAGAGGGTAGAAGAAGATTTTTATGGATTTCAAGTCGGATTTTTGTGGTACAATTTAGCTATGAAAGGGGTGACATGTAATGGATAGCAAAAGGCAAATGAGAATTGAAGATGTAGCCATATATCTCCGAAAATCAAGGGGAGATATAGATATAGATTTAGAGAAACACCGGCTTCTATTAATAGAAAGATGCAAGGATATTGGGGCAAATTATGTAGAATATGCGGAAATAGGGACTTCCGACAGTATTGACGATAGACCTGCATTTATGGAGCTCTTAGAGGATATAAAGTTAAATCTTTTCGATGCAGTGGCAGTATCAGATATAGACCGCTTAGGCCGTGGCGGGGATAAGGATTGGGCACTTATAGAAGAAATATTCCGCAATGAAGAAATCTATATTATAACCCCTGAAAAAGTATTTAATTGGGATGATGAGAGTGACGAAATGGAATTGGATTTTCGGAAGTTTATTGCTCGGATGGAATACAAACAAACAACAAAGCGGTTGCGCAGGGGCAAGATAATGGGCGCTAAACAGGGGCGTTGGACCAATGGAACTCCGCCATACCCATACACATATAACAGACAAACTAGACAATTAGACATTGATAATGTGAAATATAAGGTATATAGGCGAATAGTGGAAATGGCGTTAGAAGGTGTGCCAGCCAATAAAATATCCTGGGAATTAAACAGGCTTGGGATTCCAAGCCCAAGGGGGAAAAAATGGACTAATGTAGCAGTATACCGTCTTCTAAGGGATAAAACACATCTTGGTAAAATAGTGTTCGCAAAACAGGAAGGCTCTGGCCATAAAAACAGGAACACTAGGCCCTTAAAAACTTTTTCGGAAGATGAATGGATAGTAATCGATGGGTTGCATCAGCCAATCAAGACACAAGATGAACACCGTAAAATTATGGAATTGTTGGCTAAGCGGAGGATTGTGCCGAAGGCGGCAAGAAGTGGTGCTTTTGTACTATCTGGATTGGTTTATTGCAGAAGTTGTGGATATAGTATGGGAAACACCAGAAATGGTATAAGTAAGAAGGAGTTTTTGAAAAAGTGTCAGACTAGGGATTCACTTGGTAATAGAACTTGTAACAATCCAGGGGTAAATTCCTATGCTATTGTAAAAGGGATTTTTCAGCAGTTAGATGAATATGAAAGGGAGATTAAAAAGAGAGGCGAGGATATGGACACAAATGAGACTGGGCTTCTCAAAGTAGCATTAACGAAGAAGCATAAGGAGATTGAAAAACAGAGAGGGGCCTTAGATACACTTATAGAAATGCGAGAAGAGCAGGAGATAACAAGGGAAAAATTTTTAGAAAGAAAAGAGATTCGGGAATTTAATATAGCCCAGCTGAGGAACGAAATTGGGGAATTGCAAGATCGCATAAATCAAAGAGAACAGACTACAAATGAAAGAAAGCTAAAAAACATACGAGAATTTCGGGATAAATGGGGCAAATCAAAATCATCAGAGCAAAGAAACCAATTCCTGCAAACTATAATTGACAGGATAGATTATCAAAGGGAAGGAGATAATATAGATATTCACATAAATTTTCGCTAGGCGTATAATGTGCAAAAAACCAAATAACTATGTAAGAGAGATAAAGGAGGTGGTGCCATGAAAACAACGAATATACCTAATAGACTTATAGAAGAAAAGAGTCCTTACCTTCTACAACATGCATATAACCCAGTGGAATGGTTTCCTTGGTCTCATGAGGCTTTTGAGAAGGCCAAAAAAGAGGACAAACCTATATTTTTGTCTATTGGGTATTCATAGTTTATTTTACCGACTTGCCATTGGTGTCATGTCATGGAGCGGGAATCCTTTGAAGATGAAGAAGTAGCTGAAGTATTAAATAAATACTTTGTATCTATTAAGGTAGACCGGGAGGAAAGGCCTGACATAGACCATATTT
>JAAYSJ010000056.1 GCA_012518395.1 Clostridiales bacterium | reverse complement strand
GGGGGGAAGGGGATTGAACAACATCATACTTGAAGTCAAGAATCTTAGCAAAACCTATTCGGGAATAACAGTATTAAATGAAGTATCATTTGATCTGCGAGCCGGGGAGGTACACGGTCTTGTAGGCGAGAATGGTGCTGGTAAAACTACAATGATAAAATTGGTAGCCGGTGTCGAAAAGCCTGATGAGGGTGGCGAGATCTACATTAATGGGGAAAAGGAAACCAAACTTACAGCAGCTCGTTCCATCCAGCTGGGGATTACGGTAATTTACCAGGATATTAGCCTGTTCCCCAATTTGACTGTAGCTGAAAACATCTTCATGGGAAAAAGCAATTCCCCAATTGTGAACCGTAAAGAGATGAAAAAAATAGCCCAGGAAGCCCTTGATACTATGGGCGTACAATTGGATTTAGGGGCTAAATTAAGCGATATTAGTATCGGCAAGCAGCAATTGGTGGCTATAGCCAGGGCGATAACCTTTAAATCCAGAGTTATTGTAATGGATGAGCCTACAGCAGCCCTTTCTTCTGCTGAAGTCGAGATGCTGTATGAGATTATCAAAGCGGTGAAGGCTCAAGGCATAGGCATTATCTATATATCCCATAAACTTGAGGAGATATTCACAGTTGCGGATAGGATCTCTATCCTAAGGGATGGAGATATGGTGGCCAGCGGGGATGTCAGCGAATTTGACAATCAAAAACTTATAAACCTTATGGTAGGACGGGAGCTGCGGTTCATTGCTATGCATAGCGAAGAAGAGGAATCAGATGATACGATATTTGAGGTCAAGAATTTGACCCACCTGCCCCACTTCAAGAACATCTCTTTTAAATTAAAAAGGCATGAAATATTGGGTCTAACCGGTCTGGTAGGAGCAGGGCGAAGCGAATTGGCTCAGACTATATTCGGGATGGCAAAACCTCAGAGCGGTGAGATTTTCGTTCATGGGGAGAAGGTCAATATTAAATCCCCTAATGATGCGATTTCCAAAGGGATTGGGTACTTGCCTGAGGATAGAAGAAAACAAGGGCTTTTCCAGGGTCAGAATATGGTTTGTAACATTTCGACAGTGACCCTGGATAAGCATTTAAACAAATTTAGGCTCCTATCTAAGAAAAAGGAGCTAAAAACTGCAAAAACCAATATAGACAAGCTCAGTATAAGACCCAATATTCCAAGAATCAAAATAGAGAATATGAGCGGAGGAAACCAACAGAAGGCACTTTTCGGTCGATGGCTGGAAGCGGATCCAAAGGTTTTGATTGTAGACGAACCCACAAGCGGAATTGATGTTGGTGCAAAGCTGGAAATACACAGGCTACTAAGGCAATTAGCTAAATCAGGTGTAGCTGTAATTCTTATTTCTTCAGATCTTCCGGAAATATTGGCTATTTCAGATCGCATATTAGTTATGCGCAGGGGTGAAATAGTTTATGAAACAATATCTACTGCCGCAACGCAGGAAAGCGTTATTGAAAAAGGTCTTATGGGTTCGGGGAGGGAGATAGGATGAGTTCATTTAGGGGTTTTGTAAAGTCTAAGCTTAGGGAAATTATTCTTATTCTAGTTATTTTGACAATATCCATTATAGTATCTTTTCTCTCGGAAGGATTTTTGAACGTTGGAAACCTTACCAATATTTTAAACAACAACGCCATTATTGGAATCATGGCTGTTGGCATGACCATCATCATCGTAACGGGAAATATTGATGTATCAGTAGGCGCACAGTTTGCTGCTTGCTCAATGGTGACAGCCTTATATGTGGATATGACAGGGGGCGCCAATCCCTTTATGGCTTTTGTAATATCTATAGCCGCAGGAATTTTACTGGGAATGCTAAACGGATTTTTTGTAGCTAAATTTGACATACCCGCGATAATAGTCACATTAGGCACCCTGAGCATAATAAGGGGGGCGTTGTTGCTTATTACTAAAAGCGCGTGGATATCAGATCTTAAAGGCCCATTTATTAAGCTGGCCAATTATAAATTGGGGATATTCACTGTTTCCGTATATGTATGGATTCTTATTATACTTTTTACATATTTTATGCTCTACCACACGAGAATTGGGAGAAACATTGTTGCTGTGGGGGGCAATAAAAACGCTGCAGAGCGGATAGGCATCAACAAATTCTTTGTTTACATGTTTTCTTTCGGGTTTATGGGGGCACTATCTGGCGTAGCATCTACCCTCTATGTTTCAAAACTCGCTATCGCACAACCTACAGCAGGTGCAGGCCTGGAGATGAAGCTCATTGCCGCTGCTGTAATAGGCGGAACGGTTTTTTCGGGGGGGATAGCATCACTTCTGGGAACCTTTTTAGGTGCGCTCCTCTTTGGGCTTATAGAAAACGCTCTGGTTCTGACTCAGGTTCCTGTATATTGGCAGAGCCTTGCTACGGGCATCGTTCTTATTACAGCCATAGCTTCTTCTGCATATCAAGGAAAAGATGGACTAGTGAAAGGACAAAAGCAAACTGCGAAAGGTGGGGATTCGCTGTGAAAAGGTTAAATAGAATTATAAATAATAATGAGGCGGTCTTAGCCCTTTTTGCTGTGCTATTGTTTATAGGGTTTTCCTTTTCAAGCCCGTACTTTTTCAAGCTGAGTAATTTGATGCAGGTTTCAGCCCAATTGGTGGAGCTTGGTCTATTGACCCTTGCTATGTCGGCCTCCATTCTTTCAGGGGGTATGGATCTTTCAATAGGGGCCATGGCCAGCCTGTTTACTGTTCTATTAGCCATCTTTATGGGAGTTATGGAAATACCCATGTGGACAGCGATTTTAATGACCCTAGGGATAGCGATACTGTGCGGTGCCCTTAACGGGTTTCTATGTGGCTATCTCAAAATAAATTCTATGCTTGCTACTTTAGGAACCCAAGCCCTTTTTACAGGGATAGGGCTTGTGATATCCAAGGGTGTGACCATCCAATGTATCAATGAAAAGTTCTTTTTCTTCGGTCAAGGACGAATAGGCGGATTATTACCTTTTCAAACTATAATTTTAATCGTAGTAGCTTTGTTATCCTATGTTCTGTTTTCCCTAACGAGGTGGGGTAGGCGGGTCTATCTAATAGGCAGCAGCACTGAAGTCGCAAAATTTGCGGGGATAAACTTGGAGCGAAATATTATGCTGGTATATATATATTCTGCAATCATGTCTTTTGCCAGCGCTATAATTATTGCATCAAGAATATCTGGGGGCAGGGCAGATGTCGCAGTCCCGCTAGTATTACAAAGTGTTTCGGCTGCAGTGTTCGGCGGAATAAGCATAAAAGGCGGTACGGGAAATGTTTTAGGTGCGATGATCGGTGTTGTAATCTTTACATTAGTATCAAATGGCATGAATATGATTGGGGCTTCCCAGTTTTTGCAGCAGATCATCATTGGGTCAATTCTGTTGATAGTCCTTATGTTCAGACAGATTATTAGCAAAAGGCACAATTAAGAAATAATTATTGTGGATAGATGTATATTGAACAGGGTCAATAATATTTATTTATGGGGTGCACAGGTTCAAGCAATTGGGTTGAATCTGGTATCCATATAAGTAGAAAGAAAAAATATAAGGAGGATGCAAGATGAGAAGGTTAAGACTTGTATTGGCCGTATCTCTGGTAATCGTATTGGTGTTAGGCACGACAGCCTGTGGAAAAGGAGCAAAACCTACTGGGGAAGAAGCTGGATCAAAGGGAACAATTGCCGTACTTAATTACGTTTCTAGCGCACCATATTTTGCTGCAGGAGAGACAAAAGCAATAGAGGCAGGCAAGAAGGCAGGCTACGACGTCACTTATACGGGAACCCCGGATGTTGATACCCCTAAATTGATCGGACTGATCCAGGATATGATTCAAAAGGACGTAAAAGCTATAGTATTGGCATCCGGTGATTCTACATCAGTGGCACCTGTATTAAGAGAAGCCAGGGAAAAGGGGATAAAAGTTGTTTCCTGGGACCTGGATGTTGAAGAAGATGCCAGGGATCTATATGCCGGCCTCATGGATTTAGCAGAATTAGCTGTTCCTATGGTGGAGCAAATGGTGAAGGATATTGGAGACGAAGGGGACTTTGCGATTGTAACAGGCGTATTGACCAATGAATTTTTGCAGGCCAGGATCGCCAGGATCGAAGAATACATTGCAGAGAAATACCCTAAATTAAACATCGTAGCTATTGAGGGTATGGATGAAGACCCCGAAAAATGTTTTGCCGTAGCTCAGAATCTTATTGCAGCATATCCCGATATGGATGCTATCATGAGTAATGTTTCCACGGGTTTAGGACCTATTGGAAAGGCAATAGAGCAGGAGGGAAAGATAGGTCAGATCTATGCTTGTGGTCAGTCCACGCCTAATTTAGCAAAACCTGTATTTGAGAGCGGTGCAGCTAAAAGCGCAGTTCTATGGGATCCCGGCGATTGGGCTGCTTTTGCAACGACTATCGCTATAAATCTGGTAGAGGGAATAGAGATACCTGAGGGTAATGCTAATATTGACGGATTCCCCGATGCCACCAGAGAAGGTGATCATGTATACTTCTGGAAGACACTGGTGTTTACAGAGGATAATGTGGATGAGTTTGATTTCTGATTGTAGAAAACATAGATAAAACTCTATGTTAAGTAACAGCTATAGGGGCTGCAGCAGTAGCTGCACCCCTTTCTATTAGGATTCAGTACAAAATAAAACGATCCAGCTGATGTATATATGATAAGACTTTTTTGCAACTTGTATAGTCAAGGGTAATTCCCCGATGGTAGAAAGTGCGTAGTTTTACAAAGCAATAATGATAGATTATAATAAAACAATGAATAAAAAATTTGCAACATTAGGAGATAATTTGAATGAATCCCGTACTATTAAGCGAAAAAGCTCATAATTTGAATAATATTGCCGAGCTGGTTATAAAAAAGGGTCCCCTTTCAAGACCTGACCTTGTAAAATTGACCGGGCTTAGCCCTGCTACCATAACTAATTTAACTAAAGAGCTTTTGAAAAAGCGGGTTATTATGGAAAGTGGTAAGCAGGATTCTGACTTTGGCAGAAAGGCCACACTTCTTAAGTTCAATGAAAAGTATGGCTATTTTATAAACGTTAACTTAGAAGCTTCGTTGCCCATTAGTATTTACCTTTCCGATTTGTTAGGCGGGGTAATAAAAAGTGAAGAGAAGTATATTGATTTTGAAATAAATGTTGACAATAGTGAAGAAACTTTTGTCAACAATATTATAGATGTGATAAAGGCATTTATTGGATCCCTAGATGAAGTATATAGGAAGGGTATAATTGCCGTTGGGATATCGATTCCTGCAGTGGTAAGCTTTGATGAATCGGTCTATTCGCCCTTATTTAAATGGGATAACATACCTATGAAGGAGAGCATCGAAAGAGCCTTAAATATACCTACATTCCTCGAGAATATCGCCAGGATCAAGGCAATATATGAGGTTAATTTTATAGACCAGGATATTGATAAAAATGTTGTCTATCTTTCTTTGGGGACTGGTATTGGTATGGTAAACTTTTATGATTCCAAATTGATAAAGGGCAAGCATTCAATAGCCGGGGAGATAGGCCATATGTCATTAAATCATTTCGGGGAAAAATGCTATTGTGGGAACAGGGGTTGTTTTGAGCTCTATTGCGGTGAAAACAATCTAATAGAAAGTGCAAAAAGGTTTTTAAAGGACGGCAAAAGTCCAATCCTTAAAAGTATAATAGACGATGATTTTAAAAACCTGGATATAGCTTCACTTTTCCAAGCCCATCAATTGGGCGATAAAAAAGTACGTCACCTTTTAGAGGAAGCAGGAAGATATCTGGGTTTTGCCTTGGCGGATATTATCAATTGCTTTGATCCTGATAAGATCATTGTATCGGGAGATTTAACAAAAGAGGGCAGTATCGTATATGATACTGCTATTAAAGAAGTAAAAAAGAGGATATTCGATATCATTGTCAGGACCATCTCTATAGAAAAGGCCAAACTAAAAACCGGAGATATGGTATTGGCTATAGCAAATTTTACATTAGGAAAGATCCTGAAAGATATAGTATAACTGTAAGCCAATGGGTTTTTATGATTTGTATTATAAGAATATGTGTAACTATTGTTGGATTTAGGCTAAGGAGGTTCTTAAATGAGGAAGACTGTTGATATTACTGGCATTATAAAGGAAGGTATGTGGAATTATGAGCCCCCCTTCCCAAAAATTAAAATTAAACCTTTACCAAGGGTACCATGGGTTAAGAGCAGGGTATATTGTGAGATATTTGAGGGAATGCATTCCCAGACCGGGACTTATCTTGAAACCCCGGCCCATTACTTTGGTAATGATAAATCATATTTATTGATAGATATTCCCGTAGAAAAACTGATAAATATTGACTGTGTAGTCCTAAACCTTATGGATAATCATACGAAAGACGATATGGGGAGAATCTCCATTACTGTAAAAGACCTGGAAAGCTGTGAGGCCGCGGCTTCTATTGCCGAAGGGGGTGCTATTCTTGTTGCTACCGGTTGGGATAAATATTGGATGGAAGATAAATATCTAAAAAAGTCCCCATATTTTACTTATGAGGCCATGAGATGGCTTATTGAGAAAAAACCTTTTCTTATGGGCTCAGATTTTGCGAGATGGGACAACATAAATAAAAGTGAGAACTTCTTTTCTGAGTTTTATAATGCGGATATTCTGATGATGGGGCCATGCGTTGATTTGGTTAATATAGAGAAACCTAAGGTAAAGTTGACTGTATTGCCCTTAAAGATTGACGGTACGAGTTCTGCTCCTTGCAGGGCGGTCATAATGGAATAGCAGGGCAAAGACCCTTTGTAATTGGTAATATTCAGGCATTGATGAAATAGAAATAATAGGCACATAACCATGCCAGGTGGGATATATTTACAAGCAGATAAAAAGCAACCGCCAGATTCAATATGATATTAGATATTTTAAGCTGTCTTTCTGTAGCCCTATGCATTCTTTGATACAATATCGTAAGAAGAACCGCTGGTAACAATATTTTCAACAATATGCAGACAACAGAGTCCAAAACAACATTTGCTATCAGGGCATTTATTTCAACGAAGACACCTGTGCCAAGTAGCAGACGTGTAAAGATGATGTCTGTTACGTTTAGCAGGTAGAGCAGAATAAATTTCGTTTTGATGCCGGGAAGGGAATATTCCCTTAAAAAGGTTAACATTTAGCAACACCCCTGTTTAAAGAGTATTGCCTTTGGGTATCTATTATAAACCCTCTTTAGTATTGTCTTTGATAACACTAAAGTGGAAAAATGCGAAAACGTAGGGAACGGCCACAGGGTTGAAATTTGGGTATGGGGGTAGATACATATGGCAACACAGATAACAAACTATCAATGTCCTGCGTGTACAGGACCCTTGCACTTTTCCAGTGCCAGCGGTAAGTTGGAATGTGAGTATTGCGATAAGGTATTTGAGGTAGCCGCTATTGAAGAGCTCTATGCCGAGAAGGATCGTTTGGCGGCGGAAGCCCAAAGCGAGGCGGATTACACAATGGAGCCGGAACTTTGGAGCGATGAGGAAGCCGCCAATATGCGGGCGTATTCCTGTCCTTCCTGTGGAGCAGAACTAATATGTGATCACACCACTGCTGCCACTTCCTGCCCCTATTGCAACAACCCGACTATTGTACCGGGTCAATTTGCAGATAAACTTAAACCTGATTTTGTTATTCCCTTCAGACTAGATAAAGAAGCAGCCAAAAAAGCCTTGCGCCATCACTATAAAGGCAAAAAACTATTGCCTAAATCCTTTTTGACAGAGAATCATATAGAAGAAATTAAGGGTATATATGTTCCGTTTTGGCTCTTCAATGGAGAAAGCCACGCTAATATAAGCTATCGTGGCACTGTTGTTCATTCTCGCAGGGTAAGAAACGAAATGGTTACTACCACAGATCATTTCCATATTGTGAGGGAAGGGAAGGTAGCCTTTCAAAGGGTACCTGCCGATGCCTCCACCAAAATGCCCGATGCTCATATGGACGCTATAGAACCTTATGATTATGCAGATCTGGCACCATTTTCCACTGCTTATTTGCCGGGATATATGGCTGATAAATATGATGTGGAAGCTGATGATTGTGTTGAACGTGTGGATAAAAGAATGCGCAGTAGCACAGAGAGCGCCCTGGCTTCCACCGTGGGAGCCTATGCAACTCTGGTCACAGAATCTTCTAATATAAACATTAAAAAAGGGGATGTAAAATATGCCCTCCTCCCTGTATGGATGATGAATACCAAATGGAAAGGCAAGGATTTTCTATTTGCCATGAATGGGCAGACAGGCAGGTTGATAGGGGATCTACCTGTTGATTGGAGCAGGTTTTGGGCTTGGTTCGGCGGTATATCCCTGCCTTTAATGGCGATAATGGCTATTTTAATGTTTTTTGTTATAGGGAGGTAATGAGATGAAGAGAAAATTGGTACTATTATCAGCCTTAGTATTTCTCACACTGGCTGTCGTGATCCCGATTAAGGCAGCGGATTTGGATCTGGTGTATGATGATATAGGCCTTTTGACCGGGGATGAGAGGTCAAACCTTAACGAATTGGCTCAAAGTATCGCAGACAGGCATCAATTTGAGGTGTCCATAGTCATATTAAATGACGTAGACGGTAATGACCCTTATGAATATGCGAAACTCATCTATGAAGAATATAATTACGGATATGGGGATAACAAAAGTGGGCTAATGCTGCTTTTAGGCATGGAGGATAGGGATTTTGCTCTTATCGCCCATGGTTTTGGCAACACGGCTTTTACAGATCATGGTAAGGATGTTTTGTTGGATAGACACGTTTTGCCCTTGCTGAAAAAGGATAAGTACTATGAGGCCTTTAATGCTTACCTTAATGAATCAGACGAGTATTTGAGGATGGCAAAAGAAGGTAAGCCCTTTGATATAGATACCGACAAAGGATATACGGATGAAGAGGCAAAGAAACAGCTATGGACAAAATTAGGCATAACTTTTCTTGTGCCGTTGATAATTGCAGGTCTTATTACCTTTGCTTTTTATAAGCAGATGAAAACCGCTGTGCCCCAAAGGGCGGCAGATAGCTATATACCCCAGGGCGGGTTTACCCTGATCAGAAAAAGCGATACCTTTCTCTTTAGGAATGTAACCCGCAGGGTGATTGAAGATAAGAGCTCCAAGGGCGGGACATCTGTGGACAGGAGGGGATATTCCGGCAAATCAGGGAAGTTTTAATATATTTCCTATGCGCTAATAGATTTTAGGCGAATTGTTGTATACAAGGCTTTAAAGTTTATATCAAATTTAAACCGGGTATTTGATAGTTTCATTTAAGGAAAGGGGATAGAGAACATGGGTCTTATAAAAGCGGCACTAGGTGCAGCGGGGGGCGTGCTGGCCGATCAATGGAGAGAGTATTTTTACAGTGATTCCCTTCGTGAAAATGTTATGGTAGTAAAGGGCGAGAAACGGGTAGGGGGGCGTTCCTCCAACAGAAAGGGCAGCGATAATATTATTTCCAATGGTTCCGTCATAGCTGTAGCAGACGGACAGTGTATGATAATAGTCGATCAAGGGAGAGTAGCCGAAATCTGTGCCGAACCCGGAGAATTTGTTTACGATACATCAACGGAGCCCAGTATATTTTATGGTAGTCTGGGTAAGAACATAGTCGATACCTTCAAGAATATAGGCAAGAGGTTTACCTTCGGAGGGGAGCCTCCCAAGGATCAAAGGGTCTATTATTTCAATACTAAGGAGCTCATTGGTAATAAATACGGTACTCCCAGCCCTGTGCCCTTTAGGGTAGTGGATAACAATGTGGGGCTGGATATTGATATAGCCATTAGATGCTTTGGGGAATATAGCTATCGTATCATGGATCCTATTCTTTTCTATACTAATGTTAGCGGTAATGTGACCGACGAATACACACGGGATAGAATAGATGGACAACTAAAGACCGAATTATTGACAGCATTACAACCCGCATTCGCAAAAATTTCGGATATGGGGATTCGCTATAGTTCTTTACCGGGGCATACTATGGAGCTTGCAGAGGCTCTAAATGAAGTGTTATCGAGTAAATGGCGAGACCTTAGGGGGATAGAGATAGTAAGCTTCGGGGTATCCAGTGTAAAAGCCAGCGAAGAAGACGAGAAGATGATCAAGGAGCTCCAGAGAAATGCAGCTTTTCGCAATCCCAATATGGCAGCAGCTCATTTGGTAGGCGCCCAGGCAGCAGCTATGCAGAGTGCGGCATCCAACGAGGGTGCAGGCCCTGTTATGGGCTTTATGGGAATGGGTATGGCAGGCCAGGCAGGAGGCGCCAATACCCAAGATCTCTTTGCCATGGGTCAGCAGCAACAACAGCAAGCCCAACAGGCTCAGCAGCAGACCCCACCCCAGAAACAAACTCCACCCGCTCAGGAAGGTTGGAACTGTGAATGCGGCGGACAGGGGAACACGGGCAAATTCTGTTCGGAATGTGGAAAACCCAAACCCAAAACTGTTGAGGGCTGGCAATGTTCTTGTGGGGCGACAAACAAGGGTAAATTCTGTCCCGAGTGTGGAAAACCCAAACCTGCAGATGCACTTCAATATAAATGCGATAAGTGTGGATGGGAGCCCAAGGATCCTACTAAACCTCCCAAATTCTGCCCTGAATGCGGGGATCCCTTTGATGATGGTGATATAGTAAGCTAATTGGTGCGTTTTATTGCATTTTTCCTTGAGGGTGGATATAATAATATCAATATGAAAATGTTATGGTAGAATTGTATGTAGTTTAGCCTGCATACTCTGTTATTATAACTATACTATATTCAATAGCGATGATAAAGGCTAAGGTTTTTCAATCTCAGAAGAGAGCCGGTGGCTGGTGTAAACCGGTGTGATTTTAAACCTCTCCACCTTTGTAGCTGTCGGTGATGAGCCGAAGGGTATGCCCTTTATAGCATGCTTTTAAGTGGCTGATTTATATCGGCAATTTGGGTGGCACCGCGGATATGCTTTCCGTCCCATATTTTTATATGGGATGGGAGGCTTTTGTTTTTTCAGCCCATAAGAAAATGCAGAGAACTATTTTAGGAGGAAAACCATGTTAGACATTAGATTGTTAAGGGATGAACCCCAGCTTGTAAAGGATAACATTAAGAAGAAATTCCAGGACGAAAAGCTCCCTCTTGTGGACGAAGTAATCGGGCTTGATATCCAAAACAGGGAAGCTAAAACAAGACGGGATTATTTGAGGAGCCAAAGAAATACCATAAGCAAAGAGATCGGCGCACTGATTTCTAGGGGTAAGAAGGAGGAGGCGGAAAAGGTCAAGGCAGAAGTGGTTGCTATGGCTGACGAACTGGCAGAACTGGATGAAAGGATTACTAACCTTTCTGGGGAGATCGAAAAAAGGATGATGGTTATACCAAATATCATTGATTCTACCGTACCCTTAGGCAGAGATGATACAGAAAATGTAGAGGTGGAGCGTTACGGTGAACCCCATGTGCCGGATTACGAGGTGCCCTATCATGTAGATATAATGGAAAAACTGGATGGCGTGGATTTGGACAGCGCCCGAAGGACCAGCGGGAGCGGGTTCTATTATCTAAAGGGTGATATAGCACGTTTACATTCGGCTATATTGACCTACGCCCGGGATTTTATGATCGATAAAGGATTCACCTATTATATCCCGCCCTTTATGATCAGAAGCAATGTGGTCAGCGGGGTTATGAGCTTTTCAGAGATGGAGGATATGATGTATAAGATTGAAGGTGAAGACCTTTATCTTATAGGTACCAGCGAGCATTCAATGATAGGGAAGTTTATCGATACCATTATTGACGAGGAAACTCTGCCCCAGGTTTTGACCAGTTATTCACCCTGTTTCCGTAAAGAAGTTGGAGCCCATGGCATAGAGGAAAGGGGGGTCTATAGGATCCACCAGTTTGAAAAGCAGGAAATGGTAGTGGTATGCAAGCCGGAAGACAGCCCTCAATGGTTTGTAAAGCTATACGAATACGCCGTTGAATTCTTCCGAACCCTGGATATACCCGTGCGAACCTTAGAGTGCTGTTCGGGTGATCTGGCGGATCTTAAGGTGAAGAGCGTAGATGTAGAAGCCTGGTCCCCCAGACAGGAAAAATATTTTGAGGTGGGCAGTTGCTCCAACCTGGGAGATGCTCAAGCAAGACGCCTTGGTATACGCGTAAGAGGGCAGGGCAAAGAAAATTATCATCCTCATACTCTTAATAACACAGTAGTGGCGCCGCCCAGGATGCTTATTGCCTTTTTGGAAAACAACTATAACGAAGATGGAAG
>JAAYSJ010000055.1 GCA_012518395.1 Clostridiales bacterium | reverse complement strand
TCCGCGTCGTCATCATATCCATAAAGGTTGTCTCTCTTAAAGTAATATTCATTGTCGATAAAATAATAATAAATCCCTTGGTATATTACCTCCCCCAGAGCGCAGAACTGATTCCTCCACCCCACCTGTACTATAAAATCTGTGATATGATTATAATTCTCCAAGAGATCTTCAGGTATGGTTCCGTATTTCGGCATTATGACCCTTACATCCCCGCCCTTTTCCTTTATAGCGGCAGGCAGGGATCCAATCACATCGGCCAGACCCCCTGTTTTTTCAAAGGGTACGGCCTCAGCCGCTACGAAGATTATATTTTTCATTATCCCCCTCCTCCGGTCCTATAACGGCCGCTTTTTCTATTATTATGGGATTTCCCGGTTCGCCCCTTAAGACAGTGCCGTCTTTAATGGTAACGAATTTATCCAGGATAACGTTTTCCAGCAATACATCTTTGCCTATAACATTCCTTTGCATAATAATACTGTCCTTAATAAAGGCGTCCTGTTCTATTTGAGCCTCCCTAAATATGATACTGCCCTCAACATGACCGTCAATAATACAGCCACTGCCTGCCAGAGTATTTATTACCTCAGCCTTTTCACCGTAGCGGGTGGGCGGGTTATCAGTGATCTTGGTATGGATCTTGTTCTTCCTCATAAATAGTTCATTCCGTACCCTGGAATCCAGCAATTTCATACTATGATTGTAATAGTTTTTAAGGGATGAAATTCTGGCAGCATAGCCCCTAAATTCCAATGCGTAGGCTCTGAGTGAGTCAATCATCTCACCTAAAATATCAAACAGATCAGAGTCCCCATTCTCACCATACTCTTCAACTATCCTGGTCAGGGTCTCCCTATTTATTATGACTATATTTAAAAGCGCCTTGTCCGAACCATTAAACCTTCTCTGCTTTCCGGGTATTATCTCCTTTACCCGCCTGTCTCCGGATTGTTCTATAAAGAATACGCCTTCACTTTCACCCTCTTTAAAACCTTCGTCCTTGTATATGAAAGTCACTTCGTTATCGTTATTCTGGTGAAAACTAACAGCCTCCCTGTAGTCTATATTCATGACAATGCTCGAACAACTAATTATTATATATTCTTCCCGTGCCTTCTTAAGAAAGTCCATATTCTCCAATAAATCCCTAAGCACGAAATTAGAACCTGAACCGCCATTCTCCCTATCATTTCCGGGCAGGAAGAATAGCCCTCCACTCTTTCTGTCTAAAAACCAATCCTTTCCTGAGCGAATATGGTCTAAAACAGATCTATAATTATATGGTGTTACAATCCCCACAGTACGAATACCGGTATTTACCATATTAGATAATGCAAAATCAATAAGCCGGTAACGGGCGCCAAAGGGAACCGTTGAAATAGGCCGGCTTTTTGTCAGACTCTCTAATGCAGCGCTGTTACATATACCGGATATTATCCCCACAACATTTTTCATGTATATCCCCTCCTTGAAACTTTTCTTAAAATTCTAGTATCCATGGGATAAAAGCGTCACCCTTGAAGACGGTTCACCAAAGATCCCGCCCCCCACCATTGTACCGGGTAACACATGATAATTTTCTCCTACGATTGCCTTCCTTATATGAGCCTTTCTACTTATAACCGCTTTGGGTAACACAATAGAATCTTTTACCGAGGCTCCTTCGCCAATAAATACCCCGGTAGACAAAATAGAATTCTCCACTTCGCCTAAAATGGTGCAATCATTACTTATTATGCTATTGGATACCCGAGCTTCATGCCCAATATATTGAGGTGCTAATATATCTAAATTAGAAAGAATCCTGAAACTTTTATCGAATATATCAAGCTCCGGTTCTTCCTCTAAAAGATCCATACTCGTTTCGTAATAGCTCTCCAATGTGCCAACATCTTTCCAATATCCTTTAAAGCTGTAGGCAAAAATGCTCTTACCCTGCCTAAACAGCATAGGGATTATATCCTTTCCAAAGTCGTTATGGGATTGGGATTCCCTTTCATCCTCAATAAGAGCCTCCCTAAGTACGGGCCAATTAAAAATATATACACCCATAGATGCTAGGTTGCTATCGGGTTGTTTGGGTTTTTCACTAAATCTTATAACCATATCATTTTCATCCACAGTAAGGATGCCAAACCTGGAAGCCTCTTCCCAGGGAACCTCAATCACTGCTATGGTCAGGTCAGCTTCCCGCTCTTTGTGAAATCTGAGCATCTTGGCATAATCCATCTTATAGATGTGGTCACCGGACAGTATTGCTACATATTCCGGATTATAGCTATCTATAAAATCCATATTGTGGTATATGGCGTTCCCCGTCCCCCTATACCAGTTAACGCCATCCTCTGCCATATAAGGGGGCAGAACATGAACCCCGCCCTGGGGGAAATCCAGATCCCAAGCTGTACCTATACCTATATAGGAATTCAACAGCGTAGGTTTATATTGGGTAAGGATTCCTACAGTATCGATACCTGAGTTTACACAGTTGCTGAGGCTGAAGTCTATAATCCGATATTTGCCCCCAAAGGATACTGCAGGTTTGGCTATGTCCCGGGTCAGGCCTTCCAGCCTGGAGCCTTGACCCCCTGCCAACAACATAGCAATAATAGATTTCTTATCCATCCCATCACCCCTTAAAATATTTAATCCCCTATATTACCCCTTGTGGGATACATGCCAAATCTCATCGGCATATTCCCTTATAGATCTGTCGCTGGAAAAAGCCCCTGACTTTGCTATATTGATTAGGGCCATAGTATTCCACTTTATAGAGTCCTTGTAGCTATGATTGAGCTTGAACCAGGCCTCGGTATAGGGGCAAAAATCCTTCAGTACAAAAAATTCGTCATTGTCCCTTAAAAGGGAATAGTAGATATCACGAAAGTCCCCTTCCCCCCCGTTAAAGAAACCATTTATCAGCTGATCTGTTACTATTTTTGCCTTCATGCAGTTATGGTATTCTTCCCAGGAATCATAGCCGCCGTTTTGATAAAAGTGCATTACCTCCTCAGCTGTCAGACCGAATATGGAGATATTCTCCTCACCCGCCAGCTTCGCTATTTCAATATTAGCACCATCAGGGGTTCCCAAAGTTATGGCACCATTCATCATAAATTTCATATTACCTGTCCCTGAAGCTTCCCGGCTGGCAGTTGAGATCTGCTGGCTTATATCTGCCGCAGGATAAATCTTTTCTGCTAAGGTCACGTTAAAATTCTCAAGAAATACTACTTTTATTATACCTTTAATATCAGGATCATTGTTCACCTTATCGGCTAAGGTGTTTATTAGCTTGATTATGGTCTTGGCAAAATGATAGCCAGGCGCTGCCTTACCGGCGAATATAAAAGTATGGGGCACATAGGGCAAGTTTGGGTTTATTTTCAATTGATTATAGATATCCATAATCCGCATAATATTCAGAAGCTGCCTTTTGTATGCATGGATCCTCTTTACCTGTATATCAAAGACCGAAGCAGGATCCACCTTTATACCCATCCTATCTCGTATGATGTTTGATAAGGCCACCTTGTTTTCATACTTGCATCCGGCAAGTTTCCCCAGAAAGGTACCGTCATCCCTGTAGTCCAATAGGTTTTCCAGTTCCTCCGGCCTTTCTATCCAGCCATCACCAATAGCCTCAGTTATAAGGCCCGACAAACCTGGGTTTGCCTCCATCAAAAACCTTCTATGGCTTATTCCATTGGTCTTATTATTCAGCTTGGAATGATATATCCTGTCAAAATCCTTTAAAAGATAATTCTTTAAGATATCCGTATGGAGCTGAGACACACCGTTTACCGAATGGCTTCCTATAATAGCTAAGTTAGCCATAAAAACCTGTCCATCCTGGATTATGGCCGTATTCCGTGCCATATCTGTCCATCCCGGGTGTCTTAGGTTCATCTCTATAGCATATCTTCTGTCTATTTCTTCAATGATCATATACACCCGAGGTAAAAGATACTTAAATATATCTATAGGCCAACGCTCCAGAGCCTCAGGCATCACGGTATGATTTGTATAGGAGATTGTTCTTTGGGTAATCTCCCAGGCATCGTCCCAATCCATACCTTCCTCATCTATGAGGATTCGCATAAGCTCCGGGATACAAAGAGCCGGATGGGTATCGTTAATATGAACAGATATTTTTTGGGGCAATTCCTTTAGGGAGCCAAGCCTTGGCTTGTGGTAACGGATAATAGACTCAAGCCCAGCGGCGACGAAAAAATACTCCTGCTTAAGCCTTAGTTCACGGCCTACGTGGGTGCTGTCATCGGGATAGAGGATATAGGATATGGCCTCTATCTCGGACATATATCCCACTGCCTGTCTAATATCTCCCCTGTTAAAGCTCTCTAAATCGAACTCTTCGGCTACAGGCTCTGCACTCCACAACCTAAGGTTGTTTATGCTGTCCATATTATTGTAACTTATTACCGGGATATCATAGGGCACTGCCATTACCGGCTCATAGTTTTCGTGGATAAAGGTCAATCTCCCATCCACATTTTCAGTCCTGATATCCCCTTTGAATCTTACCATCACTGCCTTTTCGGGCTTTCTTATCTCCCAGGGGTAGCCATTGTCAAGCCAGCCATCGGGGACCTCAGCCTGAAACCCGTTTATCATTTTCTGCTTAAAAAGACCATATTTATATCTGATCCC
The DNA here is from genome assembly GCA_012518395.1 of Clostridiales bacterium. GTDB lineage: Bacteria > Bacillota > Clostridia > Caldicoprobacterales > UBA3941 > JAAYSJ01. The sequence goes on along the minus strand of JAAYSJ010000055.1, from coordinate 994 downwards.
GTTTCCATGACCCGGTATCCCCAGATATGCCATGGAATCCAAGAAGCAAGCTGCCAACCTCCCCAGACCTCCATTACCCAAGGCGGCATCTCTCTCCGTCTCTACTAACTCTTCTAAACTTATATCCAGTTTATTTAAGCCTTCCTCCACCACATCCCTTATACCCAAATTGGATAGGTAGTGGGGCAGGAGCTTTCCAATAAGAAATTCCATGGAAAAGTAATATACCTGTTTTTGCTCTTCTATATAGTCCCGTCTCTTGCTCTCTACCCATTTCGGTGCGAGATAACCATTTATTAAAGATACCAGGGCTTGGTACTTATCCCATAGGCTTCCTTCTTCCAGGACTTTGCCCTGGGTCTCAGCGAATTTTGCCCTGTAAGCCTCGCAAAAGTCATCAACTCTTAGTAGCATTGTCTGCCTCCAACCTAATATATTCCCCTGCGGGTTTAATTAGAACCCCGCCCAAGGGTGGGATCTTAATGCAAATGGACTGCTCATATCCATGGAAAGGCACCGGGGTTGTCTCAATGAGCCCCTGATTGACCTGGCCTGAGCCCCAATAGCTTTGAAGATCCGTATTGAATATTTCTTTATATCTTCCTTTCTTTGGTACCCCAATCCTGTATTCCGGATAAAAATCCGGTTTAAAATTCAGAATCACCAACAGGAAGTCTCCTTCTTTATCTTTACGCAAGAAAATAATAATACTTTGTTCTGCGTTATTAACATCGATCCACTCAAATCCATCCCAATTAAGATCATTTTCCCAAAGAGTTTTTTCCCTTAGATACAATCTATTCAGATCTCTAACAAAATCCTTATATTTTCTATGGGATTCATACTCAAGGAGAAACCATTCCAATTCTTCATAATATCTCCATTCTATAAATTGGCCGAATTCGCCGCCCATAAAAAGGAGCTTTTTGCCGGGATGACACATATGGTATAAACGTAATGCCCTTAAGCCGGCAAATTTACACCAATAGTCCCC
>JAAYSJ010000054.1 GCA_012518395.1 Clostridiales bacterium | reverse complement strand
GTGCCACCCCTTACTGCCCTTACAAACTTATCCTCAACATAAATTTTCACCGGGTTTAATCCTTCGGGATAATAAGCCCCTACAGGTGACAGTATTATAAAAAACCTATATGTGTCAGATGGACGCACCCCAAGATATGGGTCAGTTGCTATCATAAAAGGCCTTATATATAGGGAAGTACCCTTAGAAGAAGGCACCCAATCCCTTTCTATATCCAAAAGGGTTTCAAGAGCCTTCCATGCCAGATCCGGATTGATTTCCGGCATACATACCCTTCTTGCCGACCGGTTAAGCCGATCAAAATTATCCATAGCCCTAAAGGTCAGTATATCGCCATCGCTTTTCCTGTAAGCTTTCATTCCCTCAAAAATAGCTTGTCCATAGTGTAATACCATAGAAGAAGGATCCATAGAAAAAGGCCCGTAAGGCACGATCTTCATATCACCCCATCCTTCGTCCCGGGTATATTTCATTGTAAACATATAGTCAGTAAATATTTGTCCAAATCCCAATTCATCGTCTTTAGGCTTTGGCTTTAAATTTTCCCTTTTTATAAACTCTATTTTTCTCATAACGGATATTCCCCCTAAAATTTATGTCTGCCTTTTTTATATTTCTTCGTCTTCCTTTTCCGGGTCATCCCCGTCTTTTTCTGCTTTTGCTACAGATATTACATTCATTCCTTCCTCCACTCTCATAAGGGTAACCCCTTGAGTATTACGGCTCATGGTAGAGATCTGTTTGGCTCCTATACGGATAATTATACCTTCGGAATTTATTATCATCAGATCATCATCTTCATCTACCATCTTAAGAGCTACCAATTTACCTGTCTTGTCAGTGGTTCTCATGGTAATAATACCTCTGCCCCCTCTTCTTTGGGGTCGGTATTCTTCCAGCGGAGTCCTTTTCCCGTACCCGTTTTCACTGATAGCCAGAACTTGACTGTCACTGTCTGCTAACTCCATATCAATTACATAATCACCTTTTCCAAGGTGCATTCCCTTAACCCCCATAGATGCCCTACCCATAGAGCGCACTTGTGATTCATGGAACCTGATGCTCATGCCCTTGTGAGAAGCCAGCATTATATCACTATCTCCATCGGTTAAAGAAACTCCTATGACCTCATCACCTTCTCTTAAGTTTATGGCAATAAGGCCGCCTTTTCTAATGTTTTTATATTCCTTTAAGGGACTTTTTTTCACCAGCCCGTTTCTCGTACCCATCAATAAAAACTTTTCGCTTTCAGAGCCATTAACAGGGATAACAGCCTGTATCCGCTCCCCAGGCATCAACTGAATTAGATTTATTATAGCAGTCCCCCGGGCTTGCCTTCCCGCTTCGGGGATCTCATAGCCCTTTAGTTCATATACCTTGCCCAAGCTGGTAAAGAACAGCAGACGATGATGAGTAGAGGTTACAAACAGGTTAGCAACAAAATCTTCCTGTCTGGTCTGGAGACCCGTAATACCCCTGCCCCCCCTCCTTTGACTCTTGTAGGTATCCAGCGGGATACGTTTTATATATCCTAAATGAGTCAAGGTCAGCACAGCATCATGCTCGTCTATTAAATCCTCTAGATCTATTTCACCGGGAGCAGACGTGATTTCAGTCCTTCTTTCATCATTATACTTATCCTTTATATTAAGCAATTCTTCCTTGATTATTTCAAATTGTAAATGATCCTCTGCCAGGATACTTCTTAATTCCCTAATAGTCTTTAAGAGGGCTTCATATTCCTCTAATAACTTTTCCCTTTCCAATCCGGTAAGCCGTCTTAATCTCATGTCCAGTATTGCCTGAGCCTGTTTTTCGCTTAGGGCAAACTTTTCTATAAGATTTTCCTTGGCAACCTGATCGTTTTCTGATGCACGTATAATCTTTATGATCTCATCTATATGATCCAAGGCGATCAAGAGACCCTCCAGTATATGGGCTCTTGCCTCTGCCCTATTCAGATCATATTTGGTTCTTCTTATTATTACATCCTTTTGATGAGCAATGTAATGGGATAATATTTCCTTTAAATTCATTACCCTAGGTTGGCCGTCTACCAAAGCCAGCATAATAGCACCAAAAGTGTCTTGCATTTGAGTATGTTTAAATAGATAATTTAGCACTACATTAGGGTTTGCGTCTCTCTTTACATCTATTACTATCCTCATCCCTGTTCTGTCGGACTCGTCACGAACATCGGATATCCCCTCTATCCTCTTATCCCTAACCAGATCCGCAATTTTTTCTATAAGTCTTGATTTATTTACCTGGTAAGGTATTTCGCTAACCGCTATGCGGAATCTATCATTTCCGAACTCCTCTATTTGGGTTTTAGCCCTTGTGACTATCCTGCCTCTGCCTGTTCTATAAGCTGAGAGAAGACCTTCCCTCCCCAGGATCAATCCCCCTGTAGGAAAATCAGGACCTTTTATATGATTTATCAATTCATCAATAGTTATTTCAGGATTATCAATAAGGGCCACTACCCCATCGATAACCTCCCCCAGATTATGGGGTGGTATGTTGGTGGCCATTCCCACTGCAATACCTGCTGAACCGTTGACCAAAAGATTGGGAAACCTGGAGGGTAACACTTGAGGTTCTTTTAAGGTTTCATCAAAATTTGGCGAAAAATCTACGGTATCTTTATTTATATCTGCCAAAAGCTCCATAGAAATTTTGGACATCCTGGCCTCGGTATACCTCATAGCCGCTGCAGAGTCCCCATCTACGGAACCAAAGTTTCCATGCCCCTCTATCAACATATAGCGTATAGAAAAATCCTGAGCCATCCTCACCATGGCATCATAAACTGAGGAGTCTCCATGGGGATGGTATTTTCCCAAAACATCCCCCACTATCCTGGCGGATTTTCTAAATGGTTTGTCAGAAGTCATGCCCAGCTCGAACATAGAATACAATATTCTTCTGTGAACCGGCTTAAGTCCGTCTCTTACATCGGGAAGAGCCCGGCTTACTATTACACTCATGGCATAATCCATAAAGGATTTTGACATTTCCTTTTCTATATTTACATCAACAATTCTGTCCTGTTGTGATTCCATACTTCCCATTCCTTCCTCAAACATCCAGGTTGGTTACTAACGCAGCATTTTCTTCAATAAATTCCCGCCTTGGTTCCACCCTGTCTCCCATCAATATAGTAAAGATCTCATCGGCATGCCGCGCATCTTCCATAGATACCCTGATAAGAGTTCTTTTATCCGGTTCCATGGTAGTATCGGCAAGCTGTTCTGCATCCATTTCACCAAGACCTTTATAACGCTGGATTTCTATCCCATCCCTGCCAATATCATCTAACAGAGCGTCTAGTTCGGCATCACTATAGCAGTAATACTCCTTTTTTCTCTGTTTAACCAGGTAAAGGGGCGGTTGTGCTATATAAACATGACCCTGCTCTATAAGGGGTCTCATAAACCTAAAAAAGAAAGTAAGGAGAAGGGTCCTTATATGACTGCCGTCAACGTCAGCATCTGTCATTATAATGATTCTGTGGTACCGCAGCTTCTCTATATCAAATTCGTCAGAAATGCCAGTGCCAAAAGCTGTAATCATAGCCCTTATTTCCTCATTCGCCAATACTCTGTCCAGCCTTGCTTTCTCAACGTTTATTATCTTGCCCCTGAGAGGGAGTATAGCCTGAAAATGCCTATCCCTTCCCTGTTTAGCTGAACCACCGGCAGAATCACCCTCAACGATAAAAATTTCGCTTAAAGCCGGATCCCTTTCGGTACAATCGGCCAATTTCCCGGGCAATTGGGTACTTTCCAATACGCTTTTTCTTCTGGTAAGCTCCCTGGCCTTTTTAGCTGCTTCCCTGGCTCTGGATGCGGTTAAAGCTTTCTCCAGTATCAGCCTTCCCACTCCCGGGTTTTCTTCCAGAAAGGCCGATAGCCCTTCAGCCACTATACCTTCTGTAATCCCTCTTATTTCGCTGTTTCCAAGCTTTGTCTTGGTCTGGCCTTCAAACTGTGGATTCATAAGCTTTACGCTTATTATGGCTGTTAGACCCTCCCTGGTATCCTCCCCCGAAAGGTTTGGCTCATTAGGCTTTATATAGTTATACTTTCTGCCATAATCGTTGATGATCCTGGTAACGGCAGCCCTGAACCCGCTTAGGTGGGTGCCCCCCTCATGAGTATCTATATTATTTGCAAAGGAATAAACACCTTCGATGTAGGTATCGTTATATTGAAGAGCCGCCTCTACTGTCGTCGTACCTTTTTCCCCGCTTATATATATAGGTTTGTTATAAAGGGTTACCCTGTTTTTATTCAGATACTCCACAAAGGAGACTATTCCCCCTTCATAGTGAAAATCCCTTTCCTCCTGATTTCTTTCATCTTTTACAATTATTTTAATACCAGCATTTAGAAATGCCAGTTCTCTTAGCCTATTTTTGATGATATTAAAATCAAAATCAAGGTCATCAAAGATAAGGTGATCCGGTTTAAATGTGATAAGGGTACCGGTTTCATGGGTCTCACCGATTATCTCAAGGGGTGTTTTTGTTATACCCCTCTCGTATCTTTGGGTATAGATGTTACCGTTTCTTTTAACCTGTACTATAAGCCATTCTGATAAAGCGTTGACCACAGAAACACCTACCCCATGGAGGCCGCCGGATATTTGGTAACCGCTGCCGCCAAACTTTCCGCCGGCATGGAGCATAGTAAGTGCAACCTCCACGGCCGGTTTCTGAAGTTTTTCCTGAATGCCTACTGGTATGCCCCTACCATCATCTTCTACAGTAACTGAAAGGTCTTTATGAATTGTTATATTGATAGTGTCACAAAAACCTGCCATAGCTTCGTCTATGCTATTGTCCACCACCTCGTAAATAAGGTGGTGAAGGCCCCTTGTGCCTGTACTTCCTATATACATTCCGGGTCTTTTTCGTACCGCCTCCAAACCCTCTAATACCTGTATCTGGGATTCGTCATAATCTTTTATTTCATTAAATCCGTTATTTGTCATTACCTCTCCTGCTTTTCTATTGAGTTATGGAAATAAACATCTGGTGTAAGCCTTGATCTTTTAAAAAGTGTTGCAGATGAAATAGGGGATAAAAACAGCGTTGTTCCCCGGCTCTCTTTTGCCAGTATTGCACTCTTTGGCTTATCTATTGATATATTCTTTATAGTTGCCTCCTCTTTGGCGGCTTCAAAGAACTCTTTATTTATCTCTGAGATTTCCGATGTTTCCAAATCAATTATTGCTATTATATACTTCATGGGGATAACTACGTTACCTCCTAAGTGAAGTGTCATAAAATCCACCAGCCTCCCCTGCACTGCCTTTATTAGGATAAAACGTTCTTCGTTTTATAACCTTACTTGGTATTTATTATATCATCAGTGCAAGCCTCCAATGGGCTTGCTTCACACCGATTCAATAAATACATCAAGATAAAACGTT
>JAAYSJ010000053.1 GCA_012518395.1 Clostridiales bacterium | reverse complement strand
GTTTAACCTTCCTCCCTTGATGGGCTTCTGTGCCTCTTTGGGTACTTGCCTGACCTTGTTATAAAGTCCTAACATCTCATTACCTCCTTGTCCATGCAGGATAAACCCCTGCGGATTCTTCCATGCGATAAATTCTGTCTTTTAGGTCATTGACTGTGCCTTCAAGATTTCTGATGTGATCCTCTTTTTTCTCCATAGCATCATATAGATCATTAAGTTCTTTATCTCTGTCGGCTATAATGTCGATATATTTCTGTATCAGGCTTTCTAATTGATTTGCTATGGTTGCTATAGTTTCGTTGATCTCGATTTCACGATCTACTTTTTCACTTATAATCATTTTCTTCCTCCTTGCCCCTTATTGTCTGGTGTGTTACAATAAGGGTGACTGTTTTTGGCCCTTTTTAGGGCTATTTTTTTATACTTTTTTGAAATAATCATCCAGCTCCCACATGTCGATATAGTGAGTGTCGCCTTGCTCGTCAATAAAACGATAAACAGGTGTCAAGTAGTAGTTCTTGTCCTTTACAATCCATACGTCCTCTGGGTCTCCGTCCATGTGGCTTGTTTCTATGGCCTTTGCCAGTATTGGTCTATCCATGCTTTTAACCTCCAATCTTATATACTTTTAGTTTCTGTTTCCCGAATTTTTTAGTGTCCTTATGGTTTGGTAGATACACATCAATCCTTTTCCCCTTGATAGCCCCACCTTTATCCCAAACTGTCCGCTCACCAATACCCTCAATGTAAACCTTTGACCCTTCCGGGAGTACCCGCCAATCTGCTGCAATAGTTACACCTTCGCGTACTTTTCTGCCTGATGCTGTAATCCCGTATTCGGGATGGTCTTTAGGCTTTTCACAACATTCCTGACAGGCGCAATAGGCTGTAACTGTAAACTCACCAATGTAATCGCCCCTGGTCCCCCCTCTGTCCACAGTCTTTGCTTTATCAGCCTCACCGTCTGTAAACTGCAATTTTTTCACCCCATGGATCTTTATAGGTTTATCCTCAACAGGCTTGTCCATAATCTCGTCAGCGTGCTCTATTAGTTCTGCCGGCTGGAAATTGTAGTATTTTTGCCGGGCTCTTTTGTGTTGCCATGCGGTGGGTATGATCCCTGCCAACAGGGTGATTCCGATGAACAGGATGATTATTCTTTTCATGCTTCTTCACTTCTTTCTTGGCCCTCTCTACTATTTCTTTTGGCCCTTGTAATTCGCATTTCCAGCAGATATGACTATTCGGCTGGACGTACTCCATGCCGCATAAGATACACAGATCGTCGTCATGCATTGGCCCGACTCCTCTCTAAAGCCTTTTGCTGTACCGCAGCCTGGCTTATAGCCTCCCTATCCAGGTTGATATCCTTGCCTCTCCTAACGGCCATAATCGCCGTATATAGATCAACCGCCTCCCTAAACAGGCTTATCCCTAAGCTGTCCTCGCCTCTACTGTGTGCCTCCCTGGACTGGCGTGATAGGTGGTTCCGGTATTTAATGGCCAACTGGATATCAGTCATCATATGGAGCCACCCCACCATCAATCGCCCTCAGCAGGGCTAATATCTCAGCCGGGGTATACACCTTATTCGGGTGCAATTCCGCTATCGTTGACATTCCCCCAATCGCATAAGCGATAGAATATTCAACCCTTGGGTGCTCAAAAATTTGTTTGTTTTCTTTGATGCCTTTAATTAGATCTTCCACTGTTACCCCTCCTTTATATAACTTTTTGATCTCTTGCCAGTTGATCTAGCCAGTCCGCAAATGATTGGGTATTAATTTTTTTACTTGTTGTCCCTGACAGGCTCTTTAACTCTACATATGGACACGCCCGCTCTTCGACCAATCTATACAGCTTATCCCTGGGAAAATTAAAATGCTTTGCCGCGTCTTTGATGGATAATAGTCTAGTAGGCAATTAGATCCCCTCCTTTGCT
>JAAYSJ010000052.1 GCA_012518395.1 Clostridiales bacterium | reverse complement strand
CTTCATGTAAAGGGGGTCTCAATGTGTTTGTGAGGTTAACCATAGTATCTGCAATACTACATTCCTTATGCACTATAAAATAATCCATTTATTTCATATTAACGCATAAAATATCGTTAGTTTCTTGCATTTTGAAACCCGTAGTAAAATATTTTCTTATTTAATTAAAGTCTTCGGGAAAGAACTCGCCTAAGGAAACAGTCATATCTTCTTTTTTAAACTGTTCCTGTTTCTTAGGTTCCTTTGGTTGTACAGGCTTTTCTTCCTCAAGGGGTAATGTCTCCCTTATGCTTAGACTAATCCTTCTGTTTTTCGAATCGGCATTAAGGACCTTTGCTTCAATTTCTTCACCGATATCGAGTTCATCTTCAACCTTATTCACTCTTCGATTGGCCACTTGAGAAATATGAACCAGCCCGTCAACCCCGGGTTCCAATTCAACAAAGGCTCCAAAGTTAGTTATACGTACTACTTTGCCACTTACTACCGAATCCACAGGATATTTTTCCTCAACATTATCCCAGGGATGAGGCAAGGTCTGTTTATAGCCTAAAGAAATCCTGTCCTTCTCTCTATCTGCAGATAAAACAATAACCTCTACCTGCTCTTCTTCCTTAAGGATTTCCCTTGGGTGATCTATATGACCCCAAGATATATCTGAAATATGAATAAGGCCATCTACCCCGCCTATATCAACAAAAGCACCAAAGTTTGTCAGCCGTTTTACCGTGCCCTTGATCTTTTGGCCCTCCTCGATAGAATCCCATAGTTTCTGGCGCCTTTCCTTTTCTTCTGCCTCTATTATGGCTCTTTGGGAGGCTACCACCCTCCTGCGTCCTTTTTCTAATTCTATCACTTTTAGTCTTAGAGGCTGTCCTACAAAAGAGCTTAGATCCTCAACGTATCTGGTTGAAAGATGGGACGCAGGAACAAAAGCCCGTATTCCGTCTATGGAGGCAATTACCCCACCCTTAACAGCCTCAACACAGGTTCCCTGGAATTCTTCCCCGGTTTCAAACCCCTGCTCTATCGCTGTCCAAACCTTTCTTCTTTCAACTGATTTATGTGAAAGTACTACATTACCTTCGCCATCGTTAATTTGAAGAACCTCTACTTCTATTTCATCACCAGATTTAAATACATCCTCTGGAGTCTGATTTTCTAATAAATTTATTTCGTTTAAGGGCAATATTCCATCAGATTTATATCCAATGTTAATCACAGCCCCTGTTTCGTTGACGGACAATACTGTCCCATGGATAATCTCACCAGGCCTTATAGAAACCATAGCCTCTTCAAAACCCTCCATAGTGGTTATCTCTTCGGCCTTGTCTTCTTCAGGCTCTATGGAAGTTTGGGCGTGCTCATCAACGGCGGCTACATCTTCAGCCTCTTCTCCCGCAGGTTCTTCGACAGGCAGGGCATCCTCATCAATAGCGAGTACATCCTCTGTACCTTCTTCCTTTGTTTCTTGAACAGGCTGGGAATCCACATCAACGGTGGGTATATCTTTAGCCTCTTCTGCCTGGGGCTCTGTAGAATCTTGAACACCCACCTCGGTGACTTCATCCCCTGTATCAACGCTTTGATCATGGACTAAGCCTTCATCGGTCCTTTCATTAGTGCTTTCTGTAAAATCGTTCATGTTTTCAATTACCTCCTTGATGACCCAAACAAGAGTTAAGACCCTAGGCTATGGTACCTACTCCATACAATGGATCAAAAACGCTAAAATAAATATCATAAACTATTTTAATAAGATCCCTTATTAAAATAGCATGATTCATATATAGGGTAATTATATCATACCCTTCATAAAGATATTCTTCCACATGTTTATGGATGCATGTTCTGTCTATTGTTATTTTTCGCTACTTTAATACTAAATCCTTCTTTTTTGCAAAAATTCTTATAAAATTATATATCCGCTTCAAACAGAAGTAGCATCCCCCAACAAATTTGCCAAGGATTCTTCCATCTTAATTGACATAGACTCCAATAGATCTGTGCTGGATTTTTGAGTAAAATACCCATCCATATCCACAGCTTCACCTATAACAACCTTTACGGATCGATACCTAAATAGCTTATATTCGCCGGTGATGCCTATAGGAATAATTTTTGCCTTTGATCTGTGGGCTATAGATGCAGCTCCATGGGAAAAATGTTGCACAGCCCCGGGTTTGTTTCGTGTTCCTTCAGGGAATATGCCAAACACTTTACCACTCTTTAATACCCGCAACGAATTCCGTATTGCAGCCAAATCGGCAGTCCCGCGTTTCACGGGGAAGGCGCCTAAATTTCTTAATATAAACCCAAATACAGAACTTTTGAAAAGTTCCGTCTTTGCCATAAAGTATACTTTCCTAGGCAGCATACACCCGATAACTATAGGATCCAATAGCGAAATATGGTTCGAGTATAGAATAACACCACCTGTGCTTGGAAAATTTTCTAACCCCACTATGGATGGACGATATAACAAATATATAATTGGACGTAATATACCCCTTATAATCCTATAGAACATGTCAATCCCCCCTTCGCCTTTCCAAATACCTATGTATATACTCAAGTATTATAGAGGAAACTTCCTCAATGGACTTTCCCGTTGTATCTATAAGGGTAGCATCCTCCGATTTCTTAAGGGGGGAAAAGCTTCGATTCTCATCGTTATAATCCCTTTCCATGATACTACGTTTAATGGAATCATAATCCTGGTCGATATCCTTCGTATCTGTTTCCTTCCATCTTCTTTCCGCCCTTTCTTCTAAGGAGGCCGTCAAAAAGAATTTAAGGGGCGCATCAGGTAATACATAGGTGCCAATGTCCCGTCCGTCCATTATTAAGGAATTTTCGCTAGCTATCTGCCTCTGGATGTCAACCAATTTAATACGCACCTCAGGTATCTCTGCAACTTTAGACGCCGCTTCGGATATCTTAGGGGCTCTCAACCAAGAGGTTACATCTTCCCCGTCCAAAAGCAACCTTTGTACATCATCGTCGTATTTAATTTGTATATCAGTAAATTCCAAAGCAGAAATGACTCCGGCTCTATCGTCTAAATCTATGCCTTTAGATATCATTTTGAGGGCAACTGCCCTGTACATTGCTCCCGTATCCAAGTAGATAATATTAAGAGCCTTTGAAATAATCATGGATATAGTACTTTTCCCAGCACCTGCGGGACCATCTATAGCTATAGTTAAAATCTTTTCTCGCTTTTCTCCAGGGGGCTTGTCCCCTGTTAAATCTGGTTTTAAGAGCACAGTTTCCTCCAATGTCCCAATCCCTTTATTATATAACATTATATTCCACCGCAATCATTCTTTCCACTAAAGCACAACACTATTATAAAGCAGCATTCAATCTTCTTCAAGCTATTTTTATCCTTGCCTCCAGGCCTTATGTGAAAGCTAATCAAACTTTAAGGTGGCAGGTATCATTTAAATATATAATAGAACTATTCCCCTCATGAATTTCTACCAGGCTTAAACTCCCTTGACTTATTTTAAATTGGGTTATAAGATTTAAACCAATACCCATTAAACTCAAGGCAAGGATTTTGGTAGTTAAAGCATGTGACACAATTAAAATTTTTACATCTTTATCGGAAAATTTCCTTTTCATATCTTTTATGAAAAACCCGATTCTCTCTTGGGCAGACAAAAGGCTCTCGCCCCCTTCGGGTGCAAAAGATAATTCGTGTCGCCATTTCCACAATTCTCCGGGAAACAATATTTCGATCTCTTTTATTGAAAGCCCTTCCCATTTTCCAAAGGATACCTCCCGGAGGGTCTCATGGGGTATGGGATCTAATTTTAAGTCTCTGCCAATAATCTCTGCTGTCTCCTTGGCCCTCGATAAGTCGCTACAGTATATTTTATCTATAGCTTTCTGCTCTTTCAAACGCTTACCCAGCCTTTCGGCTTGCCAAACACCCGAATTATTAAGACTTATGTCCTTTTGGCCTTGGGTCTTGCCTAAACTATTCCATTCAGTTTCTCCATGCCGTATCAAATATAAAAACACTAACTAACACCTTCCAGCTGATTATTTAAGACTTATCCCTGCCTACATATACATTGTATTTTCCCCACATCTGTTCCAATTCCAAAAAATCAGATGCTAAGTGCGGACTTTTCTTCATCCCCACCCCTACAATAAGGGCATTGATAAGGCTCAATGGTGCCACTAATGAGTCAACAAAAGATGCCACATCACTTCTCGCCTGCAAAATATAATCAGAATGAGGAGTTAAAGGGGAAATCAGACCATCGGTAAGGGCAACGGTCGTAGCCTTTCTTTCCTTTGCAAAGGCCATTGCTTCTATGGTTCTGGTAGCATATCTGGGGAAACTGATGCCTATAAGAAGATCTTTGTTGCTAATATGTATTAGTTGCTCAAATACATCATTAACTCCGGATGTAACTATCCTTACGTTGCTAAATATAAAGCTCAGGTAATAACCCATAAATTGTGCTAAGGGGGCAGAACTCCGTAACCCCATAACATATATGTTTTTGGCTTTTAAGATACTATCTACAACATAGTTAAATACCTCGTTGCTGGCCTCCTCTATAGTCTTCCTTATATTATTCATATCAGCTTTCAACACATTTTTTAAGATCATACCCTGATCCAATTCCGAAGACATTTCGATCCTTTGTACAGTGGTGAGTTTGGTTCTAATCAGTTCTTGCAGAGCCTTCTGGAGTTTTGGGTAGCCCTCATACCCCAGCATGTTAGCAAATCTAACCACCGTCGATTCGCTTACGCCAACATTTCCGCCAAGTTTGGATGCTGTCATAAAAGCGGCTTTATCATAATTGTTTATGATATACTCTGAGATTAGTTTTTGTCCTTTACTCATTCCCTTGTAACAGGCATTAATGCGATGTATCAAATCCTGTCTACCCGCCATAGCAATCCCTCCCTAACCAATCCCTCTCCTAACATTTAACTATTATCATTTTATCATAACCCCTATTATATGCAACCAAACGTGTCTTCTATCAACAACCCCATATAACGGAATATTATTCTAAGGATTATCGCATAATAGCCTATTATAGGTGATTGTAAACTATTCATGGAAAGGAAACCCTGTGGTACAGATAGATGATGCAGGAAGCGGAAGTTTGGTAGGGGGTACATGTATAGCTGCTTACCGTGTAGAGACTGGTGAGTATATTTATGATATTATCCCCCTTTCCCATTACCAAAATGATAACTTCGCAAAAAAAAGCTATTTGACAAAAAGTGCAGATATAGTTGAATCATCACTTGAAAAGTTGGGGGTTGGCAAAACTGAGGAGGTTTCAATCTGCCAGGGCTATATGTTTGAAGAAGCCAGAAAAAATTTAAATAGCAATAAATTTAATTGGACAAGTACAAAGATACTCGACCCTCTGCAGACCATAATAGAACAGACTTTTAGCGAGTATGCCTTGAGTATGGGCGTACCTGTACAATATGTAAAATACACAAAATATCCCCTGCATTTTCATCGTATCTTAAGGTGGGTTTATGCAGACTATTCCCGGCGTTGCAAGCTTTGCAAAAGTGATTGGAAAAGTTTTAAAAGGTATGGTAACCTCAACATTTCTGTATCCTATGATACCTTGTACAAAAAGAATTATCGGTGCCTTCGATGCAATCAGAAAATTATTGCGGGTAGCAGGGTCAAAGTCCTGGAATATACTAGCAATAGCCCAAATGTTATCTATATTCATCCTAACTGCACACCTAAAACGGGAACAAAGATTATGAAAAAAAACCCCGGGGAAATTATCGTCTTACCCCGGGATATAATGCATCAGATTGGGTGAACCATTTCCTCTTTACGAACAAGAGTATTATCAATCTTGTATTTTTGTGCTTGGCGATACTTAAAATACTCTACTGATACCTGGGGAAATGAAGCGTAGGACAATACATCCTCTTCCTGTTCCAGATATTCTTTAATCTCTTCTTTGTATTTATCCAATTCCGGTGGAATATCGTCTGCAGGGCGGTGGTGGATGACTTGATCGTCTCCTATTATAAGATGTCTGATCTCATCGCTCACCTCAGCAGGCAGCTGGCCGTATTCGCCCCTTATAAGCCCTTTTGATTCGTTTGTTATCATTTTATATCTTTCCCCGGTCAATACGTTTAGCACAGCCTGGGTACCCACAATTTGACTGGTTGGGGTTACCAATGGCGGGAATCCGAAATCTTCCCTTACTCTGGGAACCTCTTTTAACACCTCTTCAAATTTATCTTCCGCGTTTTGCTGTTTAAGCTGGGACAAAAGATTGGACAACATGCCCCCCGGAACCTGATATAATAAAGTATTTATATCAATGCTCAGAACCTTGGGGTTTAAAAAGCCGTCATCCAACAATCTTTTAGCTACTACTTTAAAGTAATCCGCTATTTCACTCAATAATCCCAAGTCTAACCCAGTGTCCATTTCTGTCCCCTGCAGGGCTGCTACCAATGGTTCAGTTGCCGGCTGGGAAGTCCCATTACCTAACGGCGAAAGGGCTGTATCAACAATATCTGCTCCTGCCTCAATAGCTTTCAAATACACCATGTCCCCGGTGCCTGTAGTATTATGGGTATGAACCTGGATGGGGATCTTGATGGCCTTTTTCATTTTACTGACCAGATCATAAGCCGTATAGGGTAACAGCAGATTTGCCATATCCTTAATACATATGGTATCAGCCCCCAAATTCTCCAATTGCTTTGCAAGGTCAACAAAATAATCTACAGTATGAACCGGGCTGATAGTATAACATAGAGCTGCCTGAATATTTCCTTTATATTTCTTTGCAGACTTAATCGCCTGTTCCATATTTCGGACATCATTTAGGGCATCGAATATACGGATTATATCAATACCGTTGTCTATGGTCTTTTTTACAAACTCATCTACTACATCATCAGCATAATGCTTATATCCAAGCAAATTTTGCCCCCGAAGAAGCATCTGAAGCTGAGTATTAGGTATCGCTTTTCTCAAGACCCTCAACCTTTCCCATGGATCCTCCTTGAGAAAGCGGAGACAGGAATCAAAGGTTGCGCCACCCCATACCTCTAAGGAATGGTAGCCCACTTTATCCAGCTTTTCTGCTATGGGAAGCATTTCATCCAGGCGCATTCTGGTTGCGGCTTGGGACTGATGTGCATCTCTTAAAATGGTTTCAGTAATCTTAACTTTTGCCAAAATTTAACCTCCTATTTACATGTTTTATATCACCCTTCACGCATTTTCAACCAATCTGACATAAAACATATTCATGATTAATATGTTATTAAAATTATACCCGTCTATATAAGATTAGAATCATTGGCTCACTTTATGGTAAAAAACTTCTAGTGACAGATATAGCTATCAACCGAACAGGGATAGGAAAACCCCCGCTACGACTGCAGAACCAATAACCCCTGCCACGTTTGGTCCCATGGCGTGCATCAACAAAAAGTTGTTTGGATTCTCCTGTTGACCAACTACCTGAGATACCCGGGCTGCCATAGGCACAGCTGAAACACCTGCAGATCCTATCAATGGATTCACTTTGCCGCCGGTTAATTTGCACATAAGTTTGCCTAGTAATATACCCCCGGTTGTACCAAAAGCAAAGGCAAAAAGACCTAGAGCAATAATTTTTAGTGTGTCCGGAGTAAGGAAATTCTCTGCTGTTGCCGTTGCACCCACAGTCACCCCTAAGAATATGGTAATAATATTTATAAGCTCATTTTGTGCAGTTTTGTTCAAGCGATCTACTACCAAACTTTCACGAAAAAGATTCCCCAGCATCAACATGCCTAACAATGGGGCAGCAGATGGCAATAACAGGGCACCTAATACGGTAACTATTATTGGAAATACTATCTTTTCTGTTTTGGACACCGGCCTTAACTGCTCCATGACGATCTTGCGTTCAGCCTTTGTAGTCAAGGCTTTCATAATAGGCGGCTGGATAATGGGTATAAGAGCCATATACGAATAAGCCGCCACGGCTACAGGTCCCAATAAATCCGGAGCAAGTTTAGTGGTAACAAAAATAGCAGTAGGACCGTCGGCGCCGCCAATTATGCCTATGGATGCAGCGGCTTCAGGACTGAATTTTAAAAGTATAGCCAATAAAAAGGCTACAAATATACCGAACTGTGCTGCCGCTCCTAAAAGCAAACTTTTAGGATTTGCTATGAGTGGACCAAAATCCGTCATAGCACCAACGCCCATGAAAATCAAAGGCGGATAGATTCCCATCTTAACACCAGAGTACAGATAATACAATAGACCCCCTGGGGTGAAATCTGATCCTTTTCCGATGCCCATATATACGCCGCTGGGAACATCCCATAAACCCGACAAGGGTAAATTGGCTAGGAGCATACCAAAGGCGATCGGAAGAAGAAGAAGGGGTTCGTACTGCTTTTTTATAGCCAAATATATAAGAACAAAAGAAACTAATAACATAACACTTTGCTGCCAGCTAATCTGTGCAAACCCGGTATCACCTAAAAAATCTAATATAACCTCTAATAATGGTTTATCCATTCAAACTCCTCCTCAAAAGCAGCATTAAAGATTTCAAATACAGCTCTAATGCAAACCATTACTCTAATGCTATCAGCGCATCTCCCGCATTTACTGCTGTGCCTCCTGTTACCTGCACTGATGCTATAATTGCATCTCTGGGAGCCATAATCTCATTTTCCATCTTCATAGCTTCTAAAATGGCTAGAACATCGCCCCTCTTGACTTCATCCCCGGGTTTCACCTTTACATCCAAAATAGTTCCCGGCATAGGAGCCTTAACAACTTCAGCGCCTGCCTGAATGGGCTTTGCATCGACCTTAGGAGCCGGGGCCACCTTTGGAGCTTGGGCCTTTGCAGGGGTTTCCGACTGCCTTTGTGAAGAGGTTCTATTTGTCGCTGGGGCTTGTATACTTGATACCTGCGGGATATTACCGCCCTCCTGCCCAATTTCTTCAACTTCTACTTCGTAGGATTTTCCATCTACGGTTATCATAAATTTTCTCATATATATTTCCTCCTTATGAATGACAATTAAATAACTATAATCTGGTCATAATCTGTTGGCTGCGACTGGTTATATTCCACCCTGGGGTATGGAAGGGCACTCGTTTGACCTTCCTTACCACTATTTCATCCACAGTTCGTTCCAGGGATGCAGCAACAGCAGCAGTTATTACAGCAACCAACTCTTTATCGTCAATTGAATTTTCTTCTATAGGAATGGGATTGTCAATTTCCGTTCCCATATCCGCCGTATTTGGTTCTTTTTCCTCTTTTTTTTGGGGATGCAACACCCTGTTCACTAATCCGATAACTAATATTAAGCCAAATAGCGCTACAAAGGTAGTTCCCAGGCCTAAAACAGCTACTTTCAGACCGAATACAATTTGCTCTCCCATACTATTGTCTACCTCTTTTCCGATTCAATATTATACAGGGAAATTCCCATGTTTCTTCGGGGGTCTGTTTTCCCTTTTGCTTTCCAGTATTTCCAAAGCAGCGGCTATTCTCTGCCTAGTGGTTTTAGGCTCGATAACATCGTCTATATAGCCCCTTGATGCTGCAACGTAGGGATTGGCAAATTTACTGCGGTAGTCCTCAATCATCTCTTCCCTAGTGCTAACCGGATCCTGGGAGCTTTCTATTTCTTTTCTAAAGATAATATTAGCTGCACCTTCAGGCCCCATAACAGCGATCTCGGCTGTAGGCCATGCAAATACCAGATCTGCACCTAAATGCTTGCTGCTCATGGCAATATACGCCCCGCCATAGGCTTTTCTGAGAATAATATTTATTTTTGGCACGGTAGCCTCTGAATAAGCATATAAAAGCTTGGCACCGTGTCTGATGACACCACCATGTTCTTGGTCAACGCCAGGTAAATACCCGGGAACATCGGTAAAAGTGACCAGCGGAATATTAAAAGCATCACAAAATCTTATAAAACGTGCAGCTTTATCTGATGCATCCATATCTAATACTCCCGCTTTAATCCTGGGCTGATTAGCGATTATGCCTATAGACTTACCATTGATGCGCCCAAATCCTACAACAATATTGGTTGCAAATAGGGCTTGAACCTCAAAGAAATCCCCGTAATCCACTACCTTTGTGATTACGTCTTTAACATCATATGACTGGCTGGCACTGTCCGGTATTATAGAGTTCAATTCAGCCTCTATACGATTCAAGTCATCTTCACATTCATACAAAGCTGAATCTTCGATATTATTCTGGGGAAGGAAGCTGAGTAACTTTCTTATGGATTCAAAGGTGGATTCTTCTGAATCGTGCAAAAAGTGGGCTACCCCGCTAAGCTCATTGTGGGTAGCAGCACCTCCCAGCTCTTCCGCTGAAATAGATTCTCCCGTAACAGCCTCTACTACCT
>JAAYSJ010000051.1 GCA_012518395.1 Clostridiales bacterium | reverse complement strand
TGTGCTTGGCGGTTACTTTGGGTATGTGCAATTGGCGACAGAATCCACCATCAGATTTGATGTAAATCCGGCTATTGAATTAAAGATAAACCGTTTTGAAAAAGTGCTGTCAACTATAGCCCTTAATGAAGACGCAGACATTATCTTAGATGGGATGAATCTTAAAAATACGGACTTGAATATCGCCGTCAATGCACTCATTGGGTCTATGGTTAAGAATGGATATATAAGTGAAATCAAAAATTCCATTCTGATATCAGTAGACAGCAGCAATAAGAAAAAAGAAATTAGGCTTCAAGAGCAATTGTTAGACGAGGTAAATGATCTGTTGACTGCATATTCCGTCAGGGGGGCTGTTTTAAGTCAAACTGTAGAGGAAGATAGTCGTTTATTGGGATTGGCGAAAGAGCATAATATTTCCCTTGGTAAAGCCGCTCTTATCGATGTATTGGTAAGCCAGGACGAAACCTTGAATTTTGCTGATATTGCTCCACTATCAGTAAACGATATAAATTTATTGATAGCATCCAGACAACTTGACTTAAGGGGAATTGAAAAACGCGGTCAGGCAAACAGTACAGCATATATAGGTGAGGAAGCTGCCAAGAATATTGCATTGACCCATGCTGGAATTGAGGAGGATTCGGCTGTATTCACAGAGGTAAAGCTGGATTATGAAAAAGGTAAGATGGTCTATGAGATAGAATTTTATAGTGGAAACATAGAATATGAGTATGAGGTTGATGCTGTTACAGGAAATATAATAAAAATGGAACGGGAAAATAAAAAGCATATTTATGGGAGTCAAAAAACCCAAGGAAAACAAGAAGAACATAAAGACCAGTCCGGCAGCAACTCCTATATCGGGGAGGCGGAGGCAAAAAGAATCGCTTTAAAACATGCAGGGGTCCCGGAAAAATCCGCCGTGAGATTAGAGATTGAAAAGGAGTACGAAAAAGGCAGATTACGCTACGATATTGAATTTACTGTTGGAAATACCAAATATGAATACGATATTGATGCCGTTACCGGGGATATAATTGAGGCAGAACAGAAGACAAAAAAAACGACCAGTGCGAAATCATCATCAAGCAGCACGAATACCGGGACTAAAAGTTCCAACACCAACAACAAAAGTACAAATACTGTAAGCAAGAGCCAGGAAGCAAGCGCAAAGCCTGCCGATACGGGAAGTAAAACTGTTGATACAGGCGATAGTAGGACAAAAGAATATATCGGTACTAAAAAGGCCGAGACTATTGCCTTAAAGGATGCGGGGCTTTCCAGAGATTCCGTCCGCAAGCTGGAGATCGAAATGGAAAAGGAAAAGGGACGTATGATCTACGAAGTGGAATTTAAGTATAACGGATATGAGTATGGATATGAGATTGATGCTTGTACAGGGAAGATCCTTTCCGTTGAGAAAGAAAGGGATTAGAGAATTTTACGGATTAAAGAGCAGTTCTTAACAGGCATATCTATTATAGGGATTAAAGATCGTAAATCTTTCAATAACAGGGTTTGCGGTCTTTTTTTCTTTCAATGCAGGATTTAGAATATATTTCTAATTGAAGTGCAGACTAAATCCATATATGATATGGCGAATATTGATCATTCACATTAAATGAATGTATCTTTTACAATATATGATTCAGAAAAATGATCCTAAACTTATGTGAAGGTGATAATTTATGACAGCGATTGGAAAAGATGTGCCCAGAAAAGAGGCCTTGGATAAAGTAACTGGCGCAGTCAAATATAATGACGATATAAATGAGCCGGGGCTTTTGCACGTTAAAATGGCTACCAGTACCTGTGCTCACGGTATCATAAAATCAATAGATGTTTTAAGTGCCTGGAATGTCCCGGGAGTTAGGGCAGTAGTCACCGGCGACTACCTGCCCGTAATGACAGGCTCAGTAATAAAAGACCGCCCGCCCATTGCCATAAATAAGGTTAGATACTATGGAGAACCTGTAGCTATTGTGGTGGCTGATACTGAGCATGAAGCCCAGAAAGCAGCAAATTCCATAAAAATTGAATATTCACCCTTACCCATGGTTAAATCACCCAAAGAGGCTTTGGTTAAGGGGGCACCTTTAGTCCATGAAAAGCTGGGGGAGTATAAGAAGGCTATCGATGACGTGTATCCCGCGGCAGGCACAAATGTGGCGGATCATTCTAAAATACGCAAGGGCGATATGGATAAAGGTTGGTCGGAATGCGATGTGATAGTGGAAGGGGAATATACTATGCCCAAAAGCGATCACATAGCAATGGAGACCAGGAATGTCAGGGTCAAAATTGATCCAGACGGAAAAGTATATGTCTCATCCTCCACTCAATGTCCCCATGGAATAAAGGACACGCTAGCTACAGTTTTTTCCTTGAATGAGGGGGATATCATAGTAAATGCTCCTCTGGTAGGAGGCGCTTTTGGGGGTAAGGCTCCTGTTAACCTGGAATTTATCGCCTATATAGCCTCAAGGGCTGTAGGGGGACGACAGGTAAAGCTAGCCAATACAAGAGAGGAGGACATTGCCACTTCTCCTACCAAAATTGGATTGGAAGCCAAGGTGAAACTTGGAGCCACTAGGGATGGTATATTGAAGGCCTTAGAGCTTAAATACTTTGTTGATGCCGGTGCCTATTCCGATACTGCACCTCGTATGGCCAAGACTATGGCCAGCAATGGAACCGGACCTTATAATGTAGAGAATGTATTCTGTGATGCTTTGTGTTTGTATACCAACAATCCGTATTCTACATCCTTTCGGGGGTTCGGGAATATGGGACATACTTTCTGTATGGAACGGACTCTGGATAAGCTGGCTGTTGCCCTGAATATGAGTCCCTTCGATCTGCGGCTAAAAAACGCCATATCCCCCGGTAAGGGACATACCTCAGCCACCCAAGTCAAAATAACAAAAAGCAACACCGGGGATCTTGCAAAGTGTATTTACAAGATCAATGAACTTATAAAATTGGATGATGATCTAAGGGTAGAGGTTGCCAAGGATAAGGTTATAGCCAGGGGAATGAGTTGTATTTGGAAAACCTCAGCTTCCAACACCGATGCCATATCCGGGGCTATAATCGTCTTTAATAAGGATGGAAGCTTGAACCTGATTGTTGGGGTCATGGAAATAGGCTCGGGGGTCAAGACCGGGCTTGCCCAAATCCTTGCCGATAAGATGAATATGGAGGTAGACCAAATTCATGTGCAGATGCCGGTAAACACCGAATCCAGTCCCAAGCATTGGAAGACTGTGGCATCCATGTCCACTGTTATGGCGGGGAGGGCTGTTCTCAGCGCGGCTGATGATGCCATAAGGCAGATCAAGGATTTGGGTTCAATAGTTTTAAGGGTTGATCCTTCACAGCTTGAAATAGGCGGAGGCAAGGTCTATATGAGATCCGATCCTGATAACTATGTGGAATTTAAGGACATGGTACATGGTTTCAAATTTAGAGGCGGAAACTCCATAGGTGGACAGATAATCGGTAAGGGAACCTATATAATGGAAAACCTGACTATTCTGGATAGAGAGACAGGGAAAGGCAGGATGGGTCCGGCATGGACGGTAGGGGTACAAGCCGTTGAGGTAGAGTACAATACTAAAGATCATACTTATAAACTTGTAAAAGCCGCTACTGTAATGGACATAGGCAAAATAGTAAACCCCAAAACAGCAAAGGGGGTAGTGATGGGGGGGATGTCCATGGGCTTAGGGCTGGGAAGCAGAGAAGGATTTTTGTATGGCTCCAACGGGGGCATATTAAACGATAGCCTAAGGACTTACAAGGTTATGAGATTTGGAGAACAGCCTGACTATATGGTGGAATTTATTGAGACCCCGGCAGAGGATGGCCCATACGGCGCCCGGGGTCTGGGGGAACATGGAATCCTTGGGATGCCGGCGGCTCTGGCCAATGCCCTGACCAGAGCGACCGGAGTGGAATTAGATCAGGTTCCCATCGATGCTGAGCTGATCTGGCAGTTAAAGACAGGAGGATATGTATGATCCCTTTTGATTTTGATTATTATAAGCCTGACACCCTATTGGAAGCCATAGACCTTTTTCAGGATCTCTCGGAGCAAGGCAAAATGCCTATGTATTATGGCGGGGGTACCGAGATAATAAGTATGGCCCGAGCTAATAGCATTTACACGGGAGCAGTTATCGACATTAAGGGGATCCCTGAGTGCTGCGAGTTTGGATTTAGCGGGTCTAACCTTGTTATAGGAAGTGCCATAACATTGACCAAGATTGTAGAGTCGGGCCTTTTTCCCATGCTGGGAATTACCATTGGCCGTATTGCAGATCATACCATCCAGGGTAAGATTACCCTTGGGGGCAACTTGGCAGGTACTGTAATATACAGGGAGTCGGTTCTTCCCCTTTTGATATCGGAAAGCCAAGTGGTTATTGCCGGGAACTATGGAACACGGCAAGCCCCTATAAGTGAACTTTTCGACGGGCGAATGAGACGAGAGCCTGGTGAGCTGATAGTAAAGCTCATAATCGATTCAACATACACTAATCTGCCTTTTTTTCATAGAAAAACCACCAAGATAGACAAGATCGATTACCCTCTCGTAACCGTTGTAGCCATGAAAAAAGATGACAGGATATTGGCAGGGTTCAGTGGTTTGTGCGATCACCCATTTCGTTCTATTGAGATGGAGGATAGCTTGAATGAAAAAGGTCTGACCCGGGAAGTAAGGATAAAGAATGCCATGTCTCATATCCCGGCGCCCGTTCAGGAAGACATCCACGGGTCTGGCAATTATCGGAGATTTGTACTTAATAATATTCTAATGGATGTACTTAAGATGTAATTTGGAAGATGCATGAAATAAACCACTTTCCCCGAATTTCAGACTTAGTCATAAAAGTAGTTTTTGCAGCGGAATCAAATAACGGATTTTATTAAGAGGGTGACAATATGATGCAATTATGTGGCACAGATACCATAGAACTGGAGGTAAACGGCGAGAAACGTAAAGTAACCGTCAGAGCAGCCGATACCCTTCTTCATACATTAAGAGAGAAGCTAGGCCTCACTGGTGCAAAACCCGGCTGTGAAAACGGGGATTGCGGTGCCTGCACTGTACTTCTAGACGGCTGGCCTATAAAATCCTGCCTAATGCTGGCAGCAGAGGCAGTAGGGCATTCTATTACTACCATAGAGGGTCTGAAGAACGCCCCCATGCAGAAAGCATTTTTTGAAAACTGGGGGTTTCAGTGCGGTTTTTGTACTTCTGGATTTATAATGACCTGCCATGCCCTGGCTACCATTCATCCAGGAGCCGATGACGATACAATGGCTGATTGGCTGCAATCTAATATCTGTAGGTGTACCAGCTACGAGGAGATCCAAAACGCTGTAAAACAGGTCTTGGGAAAAGGGGATTCCAGTGGTGTTCAGGGTGTAGTATCTATGAAGGAAAAGTGATGGTAAATGGAATCCATTGAAGGGGTAATTCTTGCTGCAGGATTGTCCAGGAGGGCGGGCACCTGCAAAATGCTCCTTGATATAGAGGGCAAGACACTCATCGAAAGGTGTATATTAGGCATGTATGGTGTATGTTCAAGAATCATAGTAGTGGTAGGACATTATTACAGAGATATTGCCGGGGTAATATCACGATATAATAAGGTAACGATGGTATATAACCCTGATTATTTAGATGGGATGTTTAGTTCGGTAAGGATAGGGTTTAAAAATGTTTCTGGCGACCGTTTCTTTTTCATTCCGGGGGACTATCCCTATATAAAGGAGCGGATCTACAGGGAAATGCTTAAAAAGGACGGGGGTATCATTATCCCCGTACATAAGGGCAGAAAAGGGCATCCTATATTGGTAAGAACCTCTATTGCAAAAGAAATGCTTTCAAGTATAAAATATAGAACCCTTAGGGAATTTATAGAGGATAAAGGATATACAGCTGTGGACGTTAATGATACAGGCATACTATCAGATATAGATACCATGGCAGATTATAATTTGACTAAAAAGCACTATCTGCCCAAGGAACTACTGTAGAATGCTAGCCCTACTATCAAGGACTTAAAGAGGTCAAGACAGTAGACAAAGGGATTATCCTAAAAATTCAGGGAACTCCTGAAAGCTGCTCCTCAATGCTTTTTGTACGATCGTAAGATGGATATTAGGGTCGCCCCCTTCTAAATTGCAGGGGTATTTAGTTTTGCATTCTACGCATTGGATATATTCCTTGGAATCGATCTGTTCTCTGTTGTCGAAGAGAAATGGCAGCATTTCTTTTTCTGTGCTCCACCCTTCTGTAAGCGGGGTATCTAGTTTATATGAATATAAGTAGGTTGCTTCCCTTTTGATCTCAAAATAAGTACCGTTACAGTTTGGGCATAACAACGGCTGATTAATGTCCATAATTACTATTCCTCCAGTCTTTGTTAATATTATGCCCCGCTGACGAGGCAATATTAGTATAAACAATCTGTTGAAAAAACTACGAAATTGTATTATATTGTAGTCAGAAGATATAAAGGGGGCCTGGCCTTTACCAATGCCGGGACCCTTTTACGTATTTATGGATAAGAGGTGGCTATTCTGACTATATATGTTTATTGCCTATAGGGGAATAGGTGCATATATTATAATAGTGGAACTTATGGGGGATGGAATATCCTATGATCTTAAAAAAACGCGATATAGATATGGTAAGCGGAACATTGTTTGGTAAAATGATTGTTTTTGCGCTGCCTATAATGGTAATGAATTTTTTGCAATTGTTATTCAATGCGGCAGATATGATAATTGTAGGACATTTCGCCAACAAGGAGGCTTTAGCAGCCGTAGGAGCTGCAGGGCCCCTTATAAATCTTTTAGTAAATTTATTTATGGGACTGTCGGTAGGTACCAGTGTTATTGTTTCCAAAGATTATGGGGGGCATAAGTATAATGAGGTGAGCCAATCCGTGCACACCTCTATGGCTATCAGTATCATTGCCGGAGTAGTCGTAATGGTACTAGGCTTTGTTTTCTGTAAACCCCTTCTAAGTATGATGGGTACCCCTGAAGATATTATTGATTTATCTAGCCTATATATGCTTATTTATTTTGCGGGGATACCAGCCACTATGGTGTTTAATTTTGGGGCAGCTATACTTCGGGCTGTGGGAGATAGCCAACGTCCATTATATTATTTGACCATTGCTGGTATCTCCAATATATTTTTGAACCTAATTTTTGTTATACTTTTAAAGATGAGTGTAGCGGGGGTCGCCTTGGCTACAGCAATTTCCCAATATCTATCTATGGTACTCATAATAATTTGTCTTATAAGAAGCCATGGTGCAATTGGATTTATTCCCAAGGAGATGCGGATATATAAAGACAAGCTAAAAACTATTTTGAAGGTCGGATTGCCTGCCGGTATTCAGGGTTTGCTTTTTTCGGTATCTAACGCTGTGGTTCAGTCCGCAGTAAATTCGTTCGGCACCGTTATGGTAGCGGCTAACTCTGCGGCTGGGAATGTAGAAGGGTTTGTAGGAACCACTATGAACGCTTATTATAATACAGCTATAACCTTTACCGGGCAGAATATGGGCGCAAAGAAATATGACAGGATCGATAGAATAGCAAAGATATCTACAGCCTTAATATTTGTTACATGGATTATACTGGGGGGAATAATTCTATTATTTGGCCGTTCTCTCCTCGGCATTTATACTCCTGATTCGGAAATTATTGATTTTGGTATGCAGAGAATGCAGATTATGATGGCTGTATATTTCATCTGCGGTGTAATGCTAGTCTTCCCAGGCTTGACCAGGGCTATGGGATATTCGATTCTTCCCATGCTTTCTACACTAATAGGTGCCTGTGTTTTACGAATCGTATGGTTGGCTACCATATTTGCCCGAACTCCAACTATATTCACTTTATATGTATGCTATCCTATAACTTGGGCAATCGCGGGAATTGGACAGGTAGGTATATTCTTTTATGCACGCTGGCAGATCCGCAGAAAAGGCGGTGCGGACACTGAACCCAAGATATCCATGGGATCCGTATGATTGCCTGGACTTTCATCTATAAATTTTGCGTTAAATAACGATTATGCTGCTTCCATGAAAACAGAATTTTTATCAGCTGCATAGTTGTCATTTTACATCCGGCTATAATAATACAAAACATTTTCCTTGATTCATATTTTGTTAAAAACATATTATTTTTGTTCAAAATTAGATGGTTCAACTGGTCTGTGGATGATTGCCAAAATGAATTACAATAGTTGTTATTTGGTTAGGCGATATAAAACGATTAGTGTGAATATATAGACAGCTAGAAAAAGCATTTTATAATCCAAGAGTGATAATGAAGTTAATATCATAATAGACTATAGCGAAGCATGAAATAGTCTCTTAGAATTGAATATGTAAGATGGCAAATGGAGGAATGAAATGAAAATAAAATTCCTGTCTTTATTAGCTGTGGTATTAGTGCTTATTGCCGGGGCTGGCTGTTTGTCCCCCCCAGCTGTTGAAGATAAAAATATCGGTGGCGGGCGTATATCAGATATAGGGGATACATCCATAGCGGATGGATCCAGTTCTCAATCCGGGCAGCAGGTGACGGTAACGGATCATCTTAATAGAAGCGTAACCATAAACAAGAAACCTGAAAGGATAATAAGCAGTTATTATATATCCACATCCGCTTTGATTGCATTGGGCTTAAAGGACAACCTGGTGGGAATTGAAGACAATGCACAAAAGAGACCCATTTATTCCTTTGTTGCACCTGATTTGCTGGATTTACCCAGCGTGGGTACAGTTAAAGAATTAAATCTGGAGGGCTGTATAGCCCTGGATCCCGATTTAGTCGTTCTCCCAATTAAGCTTAAGGATCAGATAAATACCCTGGGTGATATGGGGATTACGGTAATTGGGGTAAATCCAGAGAACCAAGAATTATTGAATGAAATGATTATAATGATTGCCAGGCTCACAGGCTCAGACAGGGATAGCGAGCTTATTGACTATTGTAATATGAAAGAAAATGAATTGCAGGGAATACATAAAGAATCCAAGGATAAGCCTAAGGTATATCTGGCGGGGAACAGCGACATGCTAAAAACAGCAACCAAGGGCATGTATCAGAACGAATTGATAGAATCTGCCGGCGGGGTGAACGTAGCCGGCAATATTGATGATACATATTGGGCCACGATCTCATATGAACAACTGATCGAATACAACCCGGATTTTATTATAATGGCATCCAATGCTGAGTATACCATAGAGGATATATTAGAAGACAGAAATCTGGCGGGGATAACTGCTATAAAAAACGGAAATGTGTTTAAGATGCCGGGTCAATTTGAAGCCTGGGACTCGCCTGTTCCCTCGGGAGTGTTGGGAAAAATTTGGCTGGCCAATATCCTTTACGGTGATAGCTATTCATACACAACCTTCGTTGATAATGTCTGTGAATTCTATGAAAGGTTTTATGGGTTTAAGGTTGATACAAAGGAATTGATGGCCGATGGCCAACCTTAAGAATATTGACCGCAGCGCTGCAAATTCAAATAAAGCAGTCGTCATTTCCGGGGCGGCTGTTATTCTATTGTTCTTTATATCCCTGAGTATTGGAAAATTCAGATTATCAATATGGGATATTTTAGAGATATTGTCAGGAATCCACGGAAATGAAATGGCCGTAAAGGTTTTCTTTGGCTTGAGATTACCCAGAAATATAATGGCTTTAATGGCGGGTATGGGGCTGGGCGTGGCAGGGAATATATTCCAAAGCATTTTTAAAAATCCTTTGGCTTCTCCGGATATAATTGGGGTCACTTCCGGTGCTAGCGCCGGTGCTGCTTTTTGCATAGTATTTCTAAGCGGTGGTATATTTGCTATCACTTTCGGTGCTTTTTTAGGTGGAATAATAGCCATTTCCTTTGTAATAGGTCTTGTCAGGCTGTCCAGAACACGGGATATCAAAACCTATGTATTATCAGGTATTGTTATAAACGCTATAAGCAACGGAACCATTATGACCTTAAAATACTTCGCCGATCCAGAAAAGGAATTGGGGGCTATAGAATTTTGGGCTATGGGAAGTCTCGGGGGTATCACCTTGGAGAAACTTTCAAAAGTGCTTCCCTTTTTTTGTGCAGGGATAATAGGGATATACTTATTCCGTTGGACAATAAGTATATTATCCTTGAGCGATGAAGAAGCAGGGGCTTTAGGAGTAAATGTGGGGCAAAGCAGGTTTCTGATACTTTTACTTTCGACTTTAACTGTTGCTAGCATTATATGCGTTACCGGGCTTATAAGCTTCGTTGCCTTGATATCACCCCATGTGGCCAGGGCTATAGTAAAAAGGAACAGTTTTAAGGCAACCCTATTAAGCGGGCTTCTAGGCTCTATTCTGATGATTATATCTGATTGTCTAGCCAGAAGCTTGCTTTATTCAGAGCTGCCAGTAAGCATAATAACCTCGTTTATCGGAGCCCCTTATTTAGCCGTCCTGGTAGGTAGAAAGAGATGGAGTATGGGGGAAAAGTATGAGAGTCAATAAGGTAACCGGGGGGTATCCAGGTGGGTTTGCTTTAAAGGACATAAGCTTTTCGGTTGATGCGGGCAAAGTCTATGCCCTGTTGGGGCTTAACGGCTCTGGGAAAACCACCATAATCAAAATTATTTTAGGCCTGTTGGAGGCATGGACGGGTAATATTTACGCGGCTGATCGGGATATTCTGGTTATGAAAGAGAGGGATAGAGCCAAAATTATAAGTTATGTACCCCAGTATAGCGACATCGTTTTTGATATATCCGTTATCGACGTTGTACTTATGGGGGTATCGCCATACCTTAAGATCTTTCAAACACCGGGAAGAAAGTATATTGATCGGGCTTATTACTATTTGGGGATACTTGGCATAGAAAACCTTGCCCATTCAAATTATCAGGTATTAAGCGGTGGGCAAAAACAACTGGTTATAATTGCCCGTGCCCTTTTGCAAAACGGAAGATATATCTTAATGGACGAGCCGGAGAGCAGTCTGGATTTGGTTCATAAGAATATGCTTATGCGGAAGATAAGGGGTATAGCCAAAGATTATAAAAAGGGCTGTCTAATTTCAATGCATAATCCAGAATATGCGCTAAATTTTTGCGACAATATAATCCTTATCAATGATGGCTTGGTTACGGAATTGGATCTGACAGCCGGGGATATGAGTGTGATAGGCGGGGAACTGTCTAAGATATATGGTGATATAGAAATCGTAGAATATGGTGGAAAATATTTTATATATCAATCACATATTGACATGGCATGACAATAACGATAATATATATCTAACCTGATTAGACACTGGGGGAGAGAGATTGAAATATTCCGGCGAGATACTGCGGGGGAATACGGAAACAATTATCCTGGCTATACTCAAAGAAAAGGATTCCTATGGCTATGAGATCATGAAGACCATCATAGACGGTAGTGAAGGATTGTTTAATATAAAGGATGCAACAATATATACTGCTTTTAAGCGCATGGAAAGGGATGGACTTATTACGGGTTATTGGGGCGATAAGGAAGGTGGCGCCAGGCGTAAATACTACAGGATCAGCGAAAAAGGCAGAGATTTTTATGCCCAAAAGGTGGAGGAATGGAAAAGGGTTAATATTATTTTAAATAACCTGATCAATGGGAGTGGGTCGTTATGAGGGAAAGATTAAGGAAATACATAAACAGAAAATTTCTACTTTACCCCAAAACCAGGGATATCTTAGAAGTCAGGGAGGAACTTTATACCATAGTTTTGGACAGGTATAATGATTGTCTGCACTCCGGAATGGCCGAGGTTGAAAGCTACAAAAAGGCCATTGAAATCATGGCTGACTTCAGGGAAGCCATCAAAGAAATAGAACGGGGGAGCTCCCTGGCCTCCCTTAAAAGAAACCTTATAAGTGCAGTCCTTTTCAGTGCATTTTATTTTATTACCCTGACTTTGATATATCTTTTTATCAGCATGGTGATATTAAAAACCTTTGAAAATACATGGCTTATTGCTGTGGCTGGCGCTTTTATATATCTTATATATTTTTCTACGAGTATTTACAGATATGCAAAACTATTTAGCTTCAAGCCAATGACAAGGCTGGGTCTCGGCCTTATCTATTTCAGCCTGATCCCTGTATTTTATATTTTCCCATGTTTGTACCTATACACTGTAAGATCCATAAATATTTGGGGAAAAGGTTGGATATCAGTGTTGATCCTGGGCTTTTTGTGGATGCTGACCGATTACCTTGTATACCGTAGGGGAATGTCCAGGTTTCAAAAGGATATACAGATCCTGTTGTTGGGGCTGATCCTAACCACTATTCTTTATCTGTCAATATCGATGCTGTTTGGCCTGTGGGGTGTTGCATGGATATCATATGTGGTGTTTTTAGCGGCAGTTTCATTAGGTTATTATTTAAGCGGGAGAACAAATAAGGATTAATCAAAAGATGGAGGTATTAAAGGTGACAATAGGTGATTTCTGTGTCTTTGGGGATTCCATTGGAAAAGGGGTCGTGTTTAATCCGAATAATAATCGCTATAGTCTGGCGGAAATAAATTGGGAAAAGCTTTTTGGGAAGGTAAAGGTAAATATAAAAAATTATGCCCGGTTCGGCTGCACTGTGGCTAAGGGATTGACGATGGTTAAAAAGCATGCCCAGGAACTTATTGGATATGAAAAGATCCTGGTTGAACTGGGCGGCAATGATTGTGATTTTATATGGAAAGAAATTGCCGCGGATCCTGAAAAAGAGCATTTACCAAAGACACCTGTGGAGGAATTCAGGCATCTCTATCAGCAGGTCATCGAAGTAATACAGGTCAATAAGGGAAAACCCATAATTTTAAACTTACCCCCCTTAGATCCACAGAGATATTTTGATTGGATTTCCAGGGGTCTTGACAAGATTAATATCTTGAAATGGCTGGGGGATGTAGAAATGATTTATCGCTGGCAGGAGATGTACAATGTAGAGGTGATGATGCTGGCCACAAGGCTTAAAGTGCCAATAATAGATATACGTAGTGCTTTCCTGAAGCATAATAATTACCGCGAATTTTTATGTGAAGACGGGATTCATCCCAATATTCGGGGATATGAGCTTATCTACAGAACCATATCAGAACAAATATGACGAATACCCCCCGGAAATTCAGACCAGGCGAAACAATTTATCTTGTACGTCGTTGTAAGGGCGGTCTTTGACCGCCCTTCTGATTGAGTTAAAAGTGTCAGAAATTTAACAAATTGTTTACAAATTTCTGACAATGGCTAATACATCTTTAATTACGCCCAAAAAAGGTATACAATACAACTGTAATAATATTCCTATGGAGACATACTACAGTATAATTATTTGTATATTGCAACTTATTTTCTATACATAACGTCTAAACAATATAGGAGCACATTTATAAAGTGGGGAAGGATGGATGGGTAAATGGAACTATTAAAAATCCAGGGATTAACAAAATCTATAAAAAAGAAGAAGATTTTGGACAATGTCTCCCTGACGGTGAATTCAGGTGAAATAGTAGGGTTTTTAGGGCCAAACGGCGCCGGCAAAACCACTACTATCAAGCGTATCATGGGACTTTTCGTTATAACTAAAGGACAGATTACGGTTTGCGGCTATGACGTTGTAAAGGATTTTGAAGCCGCTATGGAGAATGTAGGGGGGATAGTAGAGAATCCCGATCTCTACAAAAGATTGACAGGCAGACAGAATTTGGAATACTTTGCATCGATGCATAAAAATGTGGATAAGGAAAATATAGATAATATTATTGATATGGTCAAGATGAGGGATAGAATTGACCATAAGGTCAAGACATATTCTTTGGGTATGTGCCAGCGTGTTGGTATTGCCCAAGCCCTGATTCATAATCCACGCTTGTTGGTACTGGATGAGCCTACCAATGGATTGGATCCCTTAGGTATCAAGGAATTAAGGGATTTATTAAAACTTTTGGCTAAAGAGGCCGGAGTTGGGGTATTCATATCCAGTCATCTTTTATCTGAAATGGAACTCATGTGCGACAGGATCTACATAATTGATAACGGTGTGATAATAGGTGAGAAGACTATTCACGAAGAAGAGGAAGAAGTAACCGTTAAAGAAGATATCTACGAATATACCCTCCTGACCAATGATAAAGATAAGGTCCTTGAATATTTAAAGGGTTTGCAAGCCAACTGCAGGGTAGAAAACGGTGGGGTCATCGTGGTTATGAGGCGAAATGAAATGCCCAATATAATTAAGAATCTTGTGTATAGGGATGTGGAGATATATGCAGTCAACGAAAAACACAGGACCCTCGAACAGGATTTCATATCTATGACCACAGGCTCAAAGACTCAGATAAGGTAAAGAACAACGGTTTGAAAGGGGATATTTATAATGCAGTTTTTAAGACAGATAAAGTTTGAAATTAAAAATATATTAAAGTCCAAATTCATACTAATTATAGGGATATTGGTACTGGCTATCAGTATAATCACCCCCACTATCAGTTTTTTCACAGAGAAATTCAGATCTAATATGGGCTATCCGATGCCTATGGCTGTAAGAGAAATTGCTATAATGGGAAAGGGAATGGGATATGATATGCCCTATTACCCGGGGGAATCCGATGAAGAGCCGATAATTATAGACGGTGTGGAGATAAAGGGTAATAGCCCGCTTTATTGGCAGGTAAAAAGCATCATGGATGAGATGGGATATATGGAGGCCGACAGGGGGAGTTTTTCAAGCGATGAGGTTTTTGACCTAGTGGTTTTATCCATGGAGGAGGAGCAAAAGTACTATGTTAATTTTGCAAAATATATTACCGAGCCCATGGACTACCGTATAGACCTTATTTGGCAGGGCGTGGACAGCGTATATGACAAATTTATCTATGAGCATAATGATATTGATAAAGATAAGCTCTATGAAGCCATGACTCGGAGAAGGTGGTATGAACCGGAGCCCTTTGAAGAAAAATATATCAAAATTACTTCTGGGGAAAAACTAAAGGGCATAGAAGAAGCAGAAGAAAAGATCATGACCCTTAACAATGTAATAGAAACCAACGATTTTTCCAAATATATTGACCTCCGTATTATTCAGGAGAGGGACAATATTGAGGATCTTAAAGAGCAGATAGCCGCCCAGGAAGAGATCATAGTTGATAACCCCTCCCAGGAAGAAGGGATAAACGATTATATAGAAAGTATGAAAAAGCAGATAAATTTCATAGAGACCAGTACTATTCCCACTCTGGAATACAGACTGGAAAAAAACATAATACCCGGTGAGGATATATGGCAAAATGCTGCTCTTAACGATATAGAGTGGCGGCGCAATGATCTTATGTACAGGGACATCATGTCTGAAGAAGATTTTGTTAAGGAAAGATATCTTATTGAACAATATAAAACATATCGTGCCTACAGGGATGCCATGCAGGCCGAGATTGACGAATTGAATAATCAGATTATCATAGCCCAGAAATCACTGGATGCAAATAAACCGGATATGAAATTTGTACCCACGGCAGCAAGGCAAAAAACTGCCAGCAATCTAAGCTATTCGATCCTGGTCGCCTTATTCTCCGTATTATTGGGTGGATGGCTTATGGCCAGCGAATTCCAACAGGGGACCATCAGGCTCTTGATGATCCGACCCAAAACTCGGACAAAGATATTGATGTCAAAGTTTATAGCGGCTTTCTTAATTTCTCTCATTATTTATGTAGGAGGCAGCCTTCTTAATTTGGTAGCAAACGGAGCCTTTTTCGGGTTCGCCGATTTTAGCTATCCCAACTTTACCATATCTGGGGAAATTGGGTTCTTTGCTTATTATCTGCCGAAATTTATTGCCTGCATTATGCCTATTATATTTGGGTTTGCCTTATCGTTTTTACTCTCTGTACTTATTAAAAATGCGGCTGTTGCTATCGTTATACCCATAGCCCTTTTCCTTGGATCAAATATCGTATTGCCCCTATTTGCCTATCGCGGCGGGGTTGGAAAATGGCTGGCCTATACCCCTATACCTTATATGGACATATCTTCATTTTTTGGGGACTATTCCGTTGTAAAATATGCTGTCCAAAACGGTATTCCCATAAGTTTAGGGTATGGTATAATATTGCTATCGGTATTGGCTATAGTAAGCATACTGCTTTCCATATTTACTTTCAGAAGAAGGGATATAACGAATTAGAGAGGGTAAGGGTAAACTAATGGATGCAAGGAACAATTTTTTTAAATCGTATAAGAAGAAAATAGAGGAGAAAAACTCAGAGTTGGAAAATGATAGTTCCAAGGCAGACCTCGCTGAGGAAGGGGATCAAGAGTTAACCCCTACCGCAGAAGACATAAACGGTAAACCAGCCTCCGCCGACGGGGAAAAAAGCGGGGTGATCCCCAAAGAAGAGGAGGGTTCCGGTCTTAAGTTTAAGCAGGAAAGCGGGTTTAAAAAGCCTAAACAGCAGGCTCCCCCTTCTACAGCAAATGTTTCTAATAGAAACAAGAGGGTTTTGGGCATTGTAATCGGCTCAGTAGCCATCATAGCTGTTATTATCGGATTTATATTGCTTTTTAATCGTGGCATCGAGGCAATAGACTTGGCGGGATGGACAGAAAACGATGCTCAGCTGTGGGCCAAGGATAATGGTGTAAACTTGCAGGTGGATAAGGAATTTAGTGATACTGTTGAGGCGGGCAAGATAATATCCCAGAGCATTGCACAGGGGACCCGCATAAAAAAAGGCAGTTTTATAAAGGTATTAGTTTCAATGGGTCATGACCTGACGGTAACCCTGCCCTTGCCTGATATTATGTCCATGACTAAAGAACAGGTTGAGGCTTGGGCAGCGGAGAATTTTATGGCCAAGGTACGCATAACTGGCGAGTTCAGTGAGGAAGTGCCTTTAGGCGGGGTAATAAGATACGAAATAAACGATCCCAGCGTTGTAGACGAGGTAAACAGGAATACCCCTATCTATGTTATAGTATCCAAGGGCCCGGAAGATGAGGGTGCTGCCGTAGTTGAGATCCCAAATTTCAAGGAAATGGCCATAGGGGAGAGTTATGCCTTTGCCAATGAAAATGACATAGTACTTAACGTAGTAGAGGAATATGACGATTATGTGCCTGAAGGCATCGTGATTTCCCAAAGCGTCAAACCCGAGGAAAAGGTCAATAAAGGAACTGAGATAATCTTGGTAGTGTCCAAGGGGAAATTGATAACTATCCCGGATTTTTCCGGCTATTCTAAAGAAAAGGCCAATGCTGTGGCGGCCGAGTTGGGTATACCCATTACTATAGAGGAAAAATATTCAGGAGCACCCCCAGATGCCTTTATTTCCCAAAGCATTAAAGAAGGCACGGAATACAACAAAGGTGACATTTTAGAGCTTGTATATTCTATTGATAATAAGATCGTGCTGCCCTCTTTTGTTGGACAGACCAGGGATGCTATGGAGGCATGGGCCAAAGAATTTAACAGCCAGGGGGCCGGCATAACTATAAAAGCTACCAATACCAAGAGCAACTCGCCGAAAGGAACCATCCTATACCAGGATAAATCAAATACAGTAATCGGGATTAAAACATCCATAAGTATCACCGTGTCCCAGGGCAAGGTAATATATGTTCCCGATTTTGTTGCAGCTTCGGGTTCGGGTTATGATAAGGCTATTACCAGGGAAAAAGCTATTGCTATGTGCGAAGAGTTGAATATAGTGCCCGTGTTTAAGTCAGAAAAGAAAAAGGGCAGACTGCCCGGGGAAGTATGGTCTCAGTCTATAGAAGCAGGAAAAGAGATGACCGAAGGGTCTACCATAACCTTAAAGCATGTACCGGCAGATACAAAGGTAAAGGTTCCTGATTTTAAAGGCAAGACCAAGACTGAGGTCTTGGCTGGGGATTATAATAAGAACTTTGACATAAGGTTTATAGAGGGCACCGAATTTGTGGAAGGCTTTGAAGGTAAGGTTTGTGATCAATCAGCCCAAGCCGGCTCCAAGGCTGCAGCCGGGAGCACGATAACCTTGACTATAGGACCGCCTGATATGATGTCTCCAGGGGGTGTGGAAGATACAGGGGATCCAAGGGAATAGGAAGTATTTTTCTATTGACCTGAGAGCCTGGGGTGGTATAATAGTGATAGAAAAACAAAGACACAATATCTGAGATACTCGTGGTACTTTTATTTTGAACCTACATTACGCCTACGGGAGCCCGACATTTTGGGATGTATATCAAGCCCATACCAAGCTTGGATTGGCAAGGGAAGATAGAGATACCTTTGGGGGCACCCACCTATCGAGAGATAGGTGTCAAAATAGAAGTTACGGTATCTTGGATTATTTATTGAGATATATTAGCCATAAACGCACTTACGATGCGCTTGTGGCTTTTTTTATTGATCTATTTGCGGTTAGAAACCCGGGTAATGTGGTATTGATATTAAGGTAAGAAGTAAATTTATACGGGGATGGGGCTTAAGATTAAATTAGAATAAGGAGGAATCCCATTGGCAAAACCGAAGAAGCCAAGATTTAAGGTAGCAAGGCGCCTGGGTGAGAACGTATTCAACCACCCTAAGGCTTTAAAGAGGGGTATACAGTCCCGAAGAAAGCAATCAGAATATGGTAAGCAATTATTAGAAAAGCAAAAGCTTAAGGAATATTATGGGCTTATGGAGCGCCAATTCAGGCGTTATATGAGGGAAGCGTTTAGATCAGAAGAAAATCCCGGTGTGGTTCTGATTCAGAAACTGGAAAGAAGATTAGACAATATAGTATATAGATTGGGCTATGGTTCTACTTTACGCCAATCCAGACAAATAGTAGGTCATGGACATATACTGGTGAATGGAAAGAGGACGGATATACCATCCTTTGTATTGGAACCCGGGGATGAGGTAAGCCTTAGCGAAAGGTTGAAGAACAAAGAAATGTTTCGAAATAATTTTCAATCCATTCCTTTGACCTTGGGTTATCTGGAAAAGGACACGGAGGCCTTGACAGGAAGGTTGGTAAAGATGCCTGAGATAGAAGAGATACCCATCAATGTGGATATATTATCTGTTGTAGAATTCTATTCTCGGGGTTGAACGGGCATAGTTTATACAAATTTATAGACCTATTTCAAGGAATCGGCGTTCTATCGTCCGATTCTTCTTGCTTTGCCTTGACAAAAAGTTACATACTTCTTAGAATTAGAAATATATGAACTATATGTTTTGTGCCTAATAATTTTATACTGCTCGAATATATATATTTAATCCCCCATTATTGCCCCTTGAAAATAATTCTTAATTGGATCATGTGCCATTAAATCCGGTCTTAAGAAAAATATAGAATATAGGGTTTATAATTTATAAAGGTGTTAATGAATTATAAATATATCTTTAAGGCGGTGGAACGTGAACATATTTAATAAAATTTATTCCGGACTTATAAACAGGTATGACGGCAGGAGGCTGCGCTCTATCAACCCTTTTGTCAAGATTATACCCTACATTATGCCAAAAAGGAGTGATGCCCACGTTTTCAGTAAGGTAGTCATAGAGACTGATCCCATCAATTCTTATATTCGGGAAAAGCAACAAGAGGGGTTAAGACTCACCTATCTTCACCTCTTTATCGCTGTCTTCGTTCGAGTTATTGCCCAAAGACCCCAGCTTAACAGATTTATTATGAATAATAGAATCTTTGCCAGAAATAAGATATGGATATCCTTGGCTATTAAAAGGAGTCTGAGGGATGATGGCGAGGAGACAACTGTAAAATTTGATTTCACGGGGCGAGAGAATATCTATGAAGCCGCAGAGATTGTGGACAGGGTCATCAAGGAAAACAGGTCTGTAGATGCAGATAATGAAACAGATAAATTAGCCGGTATAATAATGTCCTTACCAAATTTCATGGTAAAAATGCTTATGGGTATAATCAGACAGGGAGACAGGTGGGGTATTTTACCGGGAGTCCTGATTGATGCCAGCCCATTTCATACCAGTTTGTTTTTCACTTATCTAAAATCTATTAAACTAGATTATGTATACCACCACATCTACGATTTTGGCAATACAGGTCTTTTCATTTCACTCGGGAAGGAAAAGAAGATGCCCATAGTCAAAGGGGATGATGTAGAGATTAAACGGGTATGTGAGTTGGGATGCGCCCTTGATGAAAGAATTTGTGACGGTCTTTACTTCGCAAATTCAATTAAGCTGGCAAGGAAATATTTAGCTAATCCCTATCTTTTAGAAGAGGGGCTGGAGGAAATAGTAGAAGATGTAATATGATACGAGACGATGCGGGACAAGTCAAAATCAGGGCTTGTCCTTTTTGTTTGCCCACTATATTCACTAAATCCCCAAATCTCCTCAAATCCTTGAATGTTCAGTACTTTAGTGCTAGAATTAGGTGTTGATGGTAAAGGGATCGTACGAAATTTTGCTTTGGACTCAATGAAATCCGGAAAGTGGAGTGTTTATATTATGGGGTTGCTAAAGAAAATATTTGGTGATAGTAAC
Organism: Clostridiales bacterium; assembly: GCA_012518395.1. Lineage (GTDB taxonomy): Bacteria > Bacillota > Clostridia > Caldicoprobacterales > UBA3941 > JAAYSJ01. Next base: position 7,142 of record JAAYSJ010000051.1, on the reverse strand, counting down.
GATAGAGAATTAAAGCGTATAGAAAAGACAGTAAGGGATGTAAATGCTCTGGCGTCTGCAATGGAGGCCTTATCGGACGAACAGCTCCAAGCTAAAACCGGGGAATTTAAGAGGCGTTTATCACAGGGAGAAACTCTGGATAATATCCTTCCTGAGGCCTTCGCAGTTGTAAGGGAGGCTTCTGTGAGAACCTTGGGTATGAGACATTATGATGTCCAGATTTTAGGCGGAGTAGTACTTCATCAGGGGCGGATAGCGGAGATGAAGACCGGCGAGGGCAAGACCCTGGTGGCTACACTGCCGGCCTATTTGAATGCTCTAACAGGCAAAGGCGTTCACATCGTTACAGTGAATGATTATCTTGCCCAAAGGGATAGCGAATGGATGGGTAAGATCTATAAATTTTTAGGGCTTTCTGTAGGGCTTATAGTCCATGATATGAGTTCATCCCAAAGGAGAGAAAACTATTCTGCCGATATTATCTACGGCACTAATAATGAATTCGGTTTTGATTACCTCAGGGACAATATGGTGATATATAAAGACGAGATGGTACAAAGGAAGTTATACTTCGCCATAGTAGACGAGGTGGATTCGATCCTTATAGATGAAGCTCGAACCCCATTGATAATATCAGGTGCTGGCGACAAGTCTACGGATCTGTATCATAAGGCAGATAAATTTGTGGTAAGGCTGAAAAACGAAATTGATTTTGAAATGGACGAAAAGGCCAATACTATCAACCTTACTGAGGAAGGTATTGCCAAGGCCGAAGCTTATTTTAGGATAGATAACTGGGCCGAACCGGATCCCAATAATGATAATCCTGAGGCTGATCAGTTGCCACACCATGTGAATCAGGCTTTAAAGGCTCGTTTTCTTATGAAAAGGGATATTGATTATGTGGTCAAGGACGACCAGGTCATCATCGTTGACGAGTTTACCGGCCGCCTTATGATGGGTCGCAGATATAGTGATGGGCTCCATCAGGCCATTGAGGCTAAAGAGGGAGTAAACGTAAAGCGGGAAAGCAAAACCCTGGCTACCATAACCTTCCAGAATTATTTCAGGATGTATAAAAAGTTGTCCGGGATGACCGGTACTGCTAAAACTGAAGAAAATGAGTTTAAAGGTATATATGGTTTGGATGTAGTGGTAATACCCACCAATAAGAAGATGATACGAAGAGATTATAACGATATAATACACTTGGGATTAAAGGGCAAATTTGAAGCAGTCGTAGAAGAGATTGTCCGTCGCCATGCCATAGGCCAGCCAGTTTTGGTAGGCACAATAACTATAGAGAATTCTGAAGTCCTAAGTGCGATGCTAAAGCGCAGGGGAATCCCTCATGAGGTTTTAAACGCCAAGTTCCATGAAAAGGAAGCTGAAATAGTCGCCCAGGCGGGCAGGTATAAGGCTGTTACCATCGCCACTAATATGGCGGGCAGGGGCACGGATATCCTTTTAGGCGGCAACCCGGAATTTATGGCAAAAAAAGAGATGAAGAAGCATGGCTATTCTGATGAAATCTTGAGCCAGATCACCGGGGTGCAGAAGACTGATGATGAAGATCTAATTGCTGCTCGTAAAGTTTATGAAGAATTGTTTCAGAAGTTCACCGTGGAAGCTCAAATGGAACACAAGAAGGTAGTTGAACTTGGGGGACTCCATATTATAGGAACAGAGCGCCATGAAAGCAGGCGTATAGATAATCAGCTAAGAGGACGTTCCGGCAGGCAGGGAGATCCTGGCTCGTCAAGATTTTATATTTCCCTTGAAGATGATTTAATGAGGCTCTTTGGTTCAGACAGAATTCAAGGAATCGTGGAGAGATTAGGCCTCGAAGATGATCAAGCTATAGAATACGGTCTCCTGTCAAGGCAGATCGAGCAGGCTCAAAAGAGGGTGGAAGGCAATAACTTCAATGTAAGAAAGCATGTTCTCCAATATGATGATGTCATGAATACCCAGAGGGGTCTTATCTATTCCCAGCGGCGTAAAGTCCTTGAGGGGGAAAACCTTAAAGCCTCTATAATGGATATGGTTATTGGTGTAATAGATAGTAGCATTGATCTGTATATAGGTGAATTACCTCATCCTGAGGACTGGAACATCAAGGGCCTTCTAGAACATTTAGAAAGATTATTTCTTCCCGAAGGTTCTGTAACTATAGCAGAAGACGATCTATACGATTTAACCAGGGAGGAACTAAGGAATAAAATCTTGAAAGCTGCTTATGATGGCTATCTTCGACAGGAGCGGCAAAACGGCGAAGAGAACATGCGAGAAGCCGAAAGGGTAATACTCCTCAGGGTAGTTGATCAAAAGTGGATGGATCATATAGATGCTATGGATCAATTCCGTCAAGGAATAGGCCTTCGGGGCTATGGACAGGAAGACCCTGTACTTGCCTATCAAAAAGAGGGCTTTGAGATGTTTGAAGAGATGATCCGAAACATCCAAGAGGAAACGGTACGTATCCTTTATCATATTAAAGTCGAGAACACCCCGCCAAAACGGGAAAGGGTAGCCGAGCTTACAAGTGCCAGCCACGGCAATGCAGATCCTAAAAAGCCGGTAGTCAAGGGGAAAAAGATAGGGAGAAACGATCCTTGTCCCTGCGGAAGTGGGAAAAAATACAAAAGGTGTCATGGGGCATAGGAATTTTACAAGGGAAAGGTGTGGTGTAAATGTTTGAGCTAGACGGTATCCGGGAGACCCTGGATTCCATAACGGAAATTTTTAATCAGGTAGGTGATTCACTTTGACATCCCGGGATGTCAAAGGAAGGTTTTAGAATATGAGACTGAGATGAATGATCCTAATTTTTGGTCCGACCTTGAAAAATCACAGCGTATAAATAAAGAAATAAAATACCTTAAGACCAGAATCGGTAGATACCAAAATTTAAAGACCCGTATCGAAGATACGGAAGCCTTGATTGAGCTTTCCATGGAGGAAGGGGATTCTTCCTTCTTAGAAGAAATTGAACACGAGACGAGGAAATTAGAAAAAGATGTTGAGGTGCTGAGACTTGAAACTTTACTCAGTGAGCCTTATGACAGCAATAACGCAATTATATCTATACATGCAGGAGCCGGGGGTACCGAAGCTATGGACTGGGCATCTTTGCTTTTACGGATGTATACCCGGTGGTGCGAAGGCAAGGGCTATGATGTAGAGACCCTGGATTTACTACCAGGGGAAGAAGCCGGGGTCAAGAGTGTGACCTTAGGTATAAGCGGCCCTAATGCCTATGGATATCTAAAATCAGAAAAAGGAGTTCATCGTTTAGTTAGGATTTCTCCCTTTGATTCGTCGGGGAGAAGACATACTTCTTTTGCCTCTTTGGATGTAATGCCGGAGCTGGATAATGATATTGAGCTGGACATAAGATCGGAAGACCTGAAGATAGATACTTACAGGGCAGGGGGCGCCGGCGGCCAGCATGTAAACAAGACAGAATCCGCCGTAAGGATCACCCACATCCCTACAGGTATTGTAGTCCAGTGCCAGAATGAACGTTCCCAGATACAAAATCGGGAGACAGCTATGAAGGTATTAAGGGCCAGGATTTTGGCTCATAAGGAGGCAGAGACCCAAAAGGAAATGGAAGAGATGAAGGGCGAAATGAAAAAGATCGAATGGGGAAGCCAAATACGATCCTATGTATTTCACCCTTATAGTATGGTTAAAGACCATAGAACTAACGAAGAGATGGGAAATATCCAGGCTGTCATGGATGGGGAGTTAGATCCCTTTATAAACGCCTATCTTCAAATGATGGCATAAAATTAGAATATATAAGGTAATCAGGCTTCAGTAATATCACCCCTATTCCTCTCCAAACATAGATTGAAAGTAGATCGATCAATAAGAAATGGAAGGGGGAGATGATCCCATGGATGGGACAGCGCTTCCGGTTGGAATTCGGGTGATGAGATATACCCAATTGCCTACTATAAACTTTTTGTACCCCGTGGTGACGGGACTTAAGGATTCTGTCGCCGAACAAAGAATTAATTATCAGATAGTACAAATGATGTATCGAATAATTTATGAACTTCAGCAGCCGGGGTTGGTTACCTATATCACGGGTTCCTTTGAAATAAAAGCCAATCAAAGGAATGTACTTAGCCTGGCATTGTCGGGGTTGGGAGACTTTGGCGGTGCCCACCCCGTAGCCATTGTACATTCATTGAACTTTGATACTACCACAGGCATGGATTATCCCTTGTCAGCCCAGTTCAAAGGGGACAGCGACTATGTGCAAATATTATCGGGCTTGGTGAGCAGGCAGATAGAGGAAAGAGATATATTATTAATTGGGGACTTTCAAGGCATTAGTCCGGAACAGGAATATTATATAGCCAATAACCTTTTAGTTCTATATTTTCAACGGGCTACAATTTCCCCGGATGTTGAAGGGTTTCCTTACTTTCCTATACCGTTGTATGAGATTGAGGATATACTCGCCGCCAATGGGCTGCTCATTAGGATGACAGGCGTAATACAATAGCGCAAAAAGTTATACTACTTAAAAGCTTGCCCATGCTTCTGTCTTATGGGTGAGCTTTTTGATTATAATACACAGGGGCAGTTTAAATAACGAATATAACTATATATTACAAAGGAGACTTACCAGGCCAAAATTAGTTGGACAGATAGAATAGACCAGGAGGAAATTTGTGAAAAAGCTTTACAGATACGAAACCCATGTTCATACAAAAGAGGGAAGTGCTTGTGCCAGCGCTTCGGGACGTGAAATGACCAGGGCACATATAGAAGCCGGGTATTCAGGTATGATCGTAACCGACCATTTTTTTAACGGACATACGGCGGTACCAAAGCATCTGCCCTGGAAGGCCAGAGTAAACCGTCTTTTAAGAGGATATGAAAATGCCTTGGATGAGGCAAAGGGCACGGGGTTTCAGGTGTTCTTTGCTTGGGAGTACACCCATCCTGGGGGGAATGATTTTTTGACCTATGGCTTGGGAAAAGAATTTTTGCTAAAATATCCTGATGTGCTTTCATGGAGGATTGAAAAATATTTTGATATAGTCCATGAAGAGGGGGGCTTTATCGTTCAGGCCCATCCTTTCAGGGAGGCTTTCTATATAGATGCTATAAGATTGTTTCCAGAGTATACGGATGCTGTCGAAGTAATAAATGCCAGTCACGATGATCCAAAATTTGATGCAAGGGCATTGGCCTACGCCAGGAAACATTCCTTGCTCCAAATATCAGGGTCTGATTCTCATCACATCGACGGCCTATACGGTGGGGGTATGGAATTTGATTATGAGATAAAATCTATCGATGAATTCATCGATGCCGTAAAAAGAAAAGACGGGGTTCTTATGGCGGGTAATAATGGATATCCAATCTACAATTACAGATAATATAATAAAGCGAGGGGTAAGGGATTGCGGGTAGCGGTCTCACTTTTTAATGATTAAATTTAGCAGAACCGGTTATCAATATTAAAGTAATCAAGGGATTTTATTATGTAGCCCATAAACGATGAGAGGATGATTATATGAGCGAACTGATAAACAATCGGGAGCATAGACAGAAGGTACTCAAGGAGCTGATAATGGAACTCCATGACGGCAAGAGCGTGGAGGATGTAAGGGAGCGGTTTGCCAAATTGATTGAGGGCATATCCGTATCCGAAATCTCTGAGATGGAACAGAGCCTTATTATGGAAGGAATGCCTGTGAGCGAAGTGCAGAGACTATGCGATGTCCATGCCGCTGTGTTTAAGGGTTCTATTGAGGATATTCACAAACCTGCCCCTATAGCCGAGATTCCCGGCCATCCTATGCATACCTTCAAATGGGAAAACAGGGAGATAGAAAAAAAGATCGAGAGCGAAGTAAATCCGGCATTAAAGGTTTTTAAGGAATCCGATAGTCCGGAAAATATAAAGACCTTACTTGACAGGATAGATGACCTGTTGGAAATCGATAAGCACTACAGCCGAAAGGAAAATCTGGCCTTTCCTTATTTGGAGCATGCAGGGATAACAGCCCCGCCTAAGGTGATGTGGGGGGTCGACGATGAAATACGAGCCCAGCTTAAGGAAGTCCGGGAGCTCTTGGAAGATTATAAGGGCAATAAAGATGAGATTTTCCAAAAAGGTGAAGAGGCCGTAGACAGGGTAAAGGAAATGGTATTTAAGGAAGAAAAAATACTGTTTCCCCTTTTGACAGATACCCTGACCGAGGACGAATGGCTAGCAATCTACAGAGACAGTGATGAATTTGGGTATACCTTTATTACCCCTAGGGCAAAATGGTCACCTGAGCGCGTTGATTTAAAAAAGGAACAGCCCGAATCCAGTGTGGATTCCGATGTAATTCATTTTGATAGCGGAGTTATGACAGTGCGTGAGGTGGAAGCCTTATTTAACACTCTGCCTGTGGATATTACATTTATTGATAAAGACGACAGGGTGAAATATTTTTCCCAGAGCAGTGAAAGGATTTTCGCCAGAGCCAAGAGCGTAATAGGAAGAACCGTACAAAACTGTCATCCTCCCTCCAGTGTTCATATAGTAGATAAAATCGTAAAGGACTTTAAAAGCGGAGCGAAGGATCACGAGGATTTTTGGATCAGAATGGGAGAGAAATATGTTCTAATTAGGTACTTTGCTGTAAGGGATGAAGAGGGGGAATATATGGGGACTATGGAGGTCTCCCAGGATATTGCACCTCTCCAGAAGATCCAGGGGGAAAGAAGACTTTTATCCGAGTAGGTCATATTTTATAGATGTACCATTTGCAGGTTCTCAGCTCGTAGCGTATCTCATAGAGTTGTTCCTTGCCATTTATAGGGCTTTGGCAGGTGAATACTGCCATGGGGTTACCGGCCAACTTTTCTTCTCTGCGTGCGATGATGCGGATAATCTTTATTACTATAGTATCACCGTTGGGCTGCTCCATCCGAAAACGAAGGGGTGTAGGCAGCCCTTCCTGCGTAAACCAGGCAATCATTTCTATGGGTTTCATAAGGACTTTCATATATACCACCACCTAAATCACAGAATACTGGACATCATTGGGTATTCTTCCTCCCGCAGGACACCACCCATCATAGGATTTAATCCGGAGTATAGAAAACAGGAACGGATGATA
>JAAYSJ010000050.1 GCA_012518395.1 Clostridiales bacterium | reverse complement strand
TTTCGGCTCCGGCGGAGGTATAGTTGTGGTGCCTGCAATGATACACCTGTTAAAAGTAAAAGAACATGACGCCCATGCTACAGCCATAGCCGTAATCCTGCCCTTATCACTGATTAGCATCTTTGTGTACTTTAAAAATGATTATTTTGATTGGGATATGCTATGGAAGGTTAGCATAGGAGGAATTGTTGGCGCTGGCATTGGGGCCTGGTTATTACCCAGGGTTACTGCCAAATTACTTAATAAGATGTTTGCTGTCGTTATGATATTGGCAGGAATAAGGATGGTATTCTAATGATATTGATTATTATAGGATTGGCATCTGGTATCATAAGCGGTATGGGCATGGGCGGTGGGACTATATTAATTCCAGCTTTGATATTTTTTACAGGCATTCCTCAACACTTGGCTCAAAGCATAAATTTGAGCGTATTTTTCCCAACCTCTATTGTGGCATTATGGATTCATATAAAAAATAAACATGTTCGTTATAAATTGGCTTTTAAGATAATAGCTACAGGCGTAGCAGGTGCTCTAATCGGTTCGAAATTAGCAGTATCCATATCAACCCATATCTTACGCAGATTATTCGGGATATTCATTTTAGCTATGGGGATATACGAATTATTTAGAAAAGCTAAAAATATGGGAAAGGACGGTTTTTGATTGTTATATTTTTAAACATGTATACGCCACAAAGTGTTAGAATAAAATCAGACTCATGTACCGTCTAGCAATAAAAAAATTAAAAATCATTAAATCCCATTACATTTTTATTTGAGATATGATATAATTAGATGGTTTTAATATCCGATGGACAGCGCTTCGTATGTTCCGTCGGGTTTTTAGTATTATAGAGCTGTTACAAATTTAACAAATCATGCCCAATCATTGTGAAGGTTTAGGATGTTTTTGATGCCTGTTCACGGGAAAGGAATATGTAAAGGAAGGTGGTTTTTAATGGGGTTTAAATTATTGTCATTCAGGGGGGGCACCCGCCCGCCCGGAAATAAGCATTTTACTAAAAACAAAAATATAGAAAAGGCAAAAGTACCTGCATTGGTATATATTCCTCTCAAACAACACGTTGGCGCCCCTTGTGAAGCGGTAGTTAAACCTGGAGATCAGGTTAAAATGGGTCAGGTCATTGGGAAGCAAATGGGGTTTATTAGTGTGCCCATTCATTCCAGCGTATCGGGTAAGGTCAAATCTATAATACCTTTCCCTATACCTCAAGGCAATAAAGAAATGACCGTAGTCATTGAAAATGATGGGTTGGATACATTGGACGATTCTATTAAGCCAAGGGATATAAATGCCCTTTCGGCTGATGAAATAAGGAATATTATTTTAGATGCCGGGATAGTGGGTTTGGGTAGTGCTACATTTCCAACCCATGTAAAATTGTCTCCACCTGCTGACAAACATATAGATACGGTAATTCTTAACGGTGCCGAATGTGAATCTTATCTGACAACGGATGACCGCATTATGATAGAGCAGGCAGATGAAGTTGTAGCAGGGCTAAGGGTAATAATGGGGGTACTTGATGTCAAAATGGGCTATATTGGCATTGAAAGTAATAAGCCCGAAGCTATTGCAGCTATAGAAAAGGTGATTGGAAACGAATCCAATATCAGGGTGAAAGTTTTAAAGGATAAATACCCCCAAGGCTGCGAAAGAAAGTTGATAGAGACAATAACCGGGCGGCAAATCCCATCAGGCGGCTTGCCTATGGATGTGGGAGTGATAGTAAATAATGTAGGGACTGCTGCCCAAATATATAAATCTATCATTACGGGAATGCCTCTTATAGAAAAGGTTATCACCGTTAGCGGTAGGGGTGTTGAGAATCCAAGGAATCTGCTTGTAAGAATAGGTACCCTGTTGGAAGATTTGATTGACGACTGTGGCGGGTATGCAGGAGACCCCGGGAAAGTAATTATCGGGGGACCAATGATGGGTATGGCCCAGCACTCATTGGAGGTGCCCGTTACAAAGTGTGTATCGGGAATAGTAGTTTTGCCGAAGGAAGAAGTAAAAGACGAGGAAATTTTGCCTTGCATAAGGTGCGGAAAATGTGTTGAGGTCTGCCCTATTCATTTGATGCCTCTCCATATTAGTGCCTATTCTCTAAAGGGTGATTATGAAAGCTGCAAAAAATTTAATGCTCTGGACTGTGTGGAATGTGGGTCTTGCTCTTATATTTGTCCTGCGAAGAGACCACTGCAACATTCTATAAAAGTCGCTAAGGAGGCCATTATAGCTGAAAATAAAGGTAAAGCATCGGGTGATCAATAGATAATTATAGAAAAAGAAAGATATTATTTCTTTGTAATAGGTTTGGAGGGAAAATAATGAACAATTCTTTAGTTGTGTCCTCTTATCCCCATATCAGATCCAAAGAGACAGTGTCTCGGATAATGCTGGATGTGATATTAGCTTTAGTCCCGGCTGCAATTGCGTCGGTAATTATTTTTGGATGGAGGTCACTATTAGTTATTGGGGTATCTGTCTTATCTGCAGTTATTAGTGAAGCCCTAATCCAAAAAATCATGAAAAAACCAATTACTATCAAGGACCTGAGTGCAGTGGTCACGGGCATTTTGTTGGCTTACAATCTGTCTCCTGCAGTGCCCCTATGGATAGTAGCAGTAGGTGCGGTGATCGCCATAGTATTGGTAAAACAGGTATTTGGGGGACTGGGACAAAATTTTATGAATCCTGCCTTGGCAGCCCGAGCTATTTTGTTGGCTGCATGGCCGGTACAGATGACAACCTGGAAAAAACCCATCATCGATGCTGTGGCTAATGCTACCAGCAGTGCAACTCCCTTGCCTATACTAAAGGATGGGGAAACTTGGGCAAAGCTCCCGCCTCTCATGGATGTTTTTGTAGGAAAAGTGGGCGGAAGTATTGGTGAGATATCGGCTTTGGCTTTATTGATCGGTGCTGGTTATCTCCTAATTAGGAAGGTTATAAATTGGAGGATTCCTGCGTCCTTTATCGGAACAGTTGCACTTTTGACATGGATTTTTGGATATAATGGGCTCTTTACAGGACGTTGGGAATATCATATATTCTCGGGCGGACTTATGTTGGGGGCATTCTTTATGGCAAATGACTATGCCACTTCCCCTGTTACTCCTAAAGGGCAGATTATAATGGGAATTGGTTGCGGAGTGATAACAACGGTAATACGTTTGGCGGGTGGATACCCGGATGGAGTCTCCTATTCTATATTGATTATGAATATTGCAGCTCCTCTAATTGAAAGGTATACCAGACCCAGAATATATGGGGAGGTAAAAGCCAATGTCTAATACACTTAAGATAGGTTTAAGGCTTGTTGTAGTTACTGTAGTTGCAGCTTTATTGTTAGGTTTAACCAATCTTGCTACCCAGGAGCCCATAAGGCTTCAGCGCATAAAGGCAGAAAATGCTGCCAAGCAGGCGGCTCTGCCCCAGGCAGAGACCTTTAGAGAAATAGATTTGGTTCCGGGTTCGGCGAAAAGCGGCGAATCAGAAATCACGCAGGTGTTTGTAGGGGAGTCTGGCGGAGAGACCGTGGGGTATGTTCTCATGGTTAAAACCCGAGGCTATGTAGATGAGGTTGAATTGGTAATAGGGATTAATAATAATGACGAAGTCGAGGCGGTACAAATTAGCAAACAATCCGAGACACCAGGACTTGGGGCAAGGGTTGTAGAAACTGCCTTTTTACAGCAATTCCATGGCTTGGGGATAGATGCCACAGGCGATGCAACAGCTGATGCCGATGGTGGTGCAACAGCTGATACTGATGGCGGTGCTACGGCAGACGCAGATAGCAGCGCATCAATAGATGCTGATGGAGGAGCAACAACAGAAATAGAAGCTGAGACAGAAACTGACGCAGACAGCAGCGCAACAGCTGATGTGACAGGTGGGTCTACTGCTGATGCAGATAATGAAGGGTCAGCCGATGCAGATAGTGGCGCAACGTCTGATGAGACTGGTGGCTCGACAGGCGAAGCTGATAGCCAGGAGACCACTGATATAGACAGCGGTGCTACTGACGCCAATAGTGGTGCCACAGGTGATACTGATGCTGATGCCGGTGCCACAGGTGATGCTGATGCTGATGCAAGTGCTACAGGTGATGCTGATGCTGATGCCGGGGCTACCAGCGGCGCTACTTCTTCCGGTGATGATCAGGATATACAGGCTATTTCCGGGGCGACTGTGACCTCCGGTGCCGTAACCAGAGCTGTCAATTTTGCCTTACAGTACTATAGGGATGTTTTGTTAGGGGGAGGCGCAAAATAATGAAAAAGTCGAAAATTATTTTAAATGGGATCATCACAGAAAATCCAACATTCAGGTTAGTATTGGGGATGTGCCCTACCTTGGCAGTGACCACTGCTGCCATCAATGGGGTTGGTATGGGATTGGCAACAGCTTTTGTGCTAATATGTTCTAATCTGGTAATCTCATTATTAAAAGATTATATTCCCTCCCAAGTCAGGATTCCTTCATTCATTGTAGTAGCAGCTACCTTTGTAACCATAACAGGGATGCTGATGGAGGCTTATGTGCCGACTTTATTCAATAGTTTAGGTATATTTATTCCATTGATTGTAGTTAATTGTATTATTCTCGGCAGAGCCGAATCCTTTGCTTCGAAGAGTACGCCCATGGACGCAGTAGCTGACGGCTTGGGTATGGGACTAGGTTTTACCATTTCTCTTACTCTTCTGGGAATTATCAGGGCAGTTTTGGGATCAGGTACTATATTTGGAGCCAGGTTAATGCCACAAGCTTTTAATCCAGCTGTTATAATGATTCTGCCTCCAGGGGCTTTTATTACCTTGGGATTATTGCTTGGACTATTAAACAAACTAACTGCTAAGGCCAGATAAGGGGGAGTATATATGGAATACGCAGGGAAATTATTTTTAATATTGCTAAGCACCATATTGGTTAATAATTATGTATTATCAAGGTTTTTAGGGGTATGTCCCTTTCTTGGAGTTTCTAAAAAGGTATCCACGTCCATAGGTATGGGGGCTGCAGTTATCTTTGTTATGGCTTTGGCTTCTCTATTTACCTATGTAATTCAATATGCTATTCTAGGGCCTTTGGGTTTGCAATATTTGCAAACCATAGCTTTTATTTTAGTTATCGCTGCACTGGTGCAGTTTGTAGAGATGGTTATACGTAAGACTAGTCCGACCTTATATCAGGCATTGGGGGTATATCTGCCCCTAATTACTACTAATTGTGCAGTTTTGGGAGTAGCTATCATAAATATCCAAGAGGAATATGATTTATTGCAAACTCTATTCAATGGAATAGGAGCAGCCATAGGATTTACCTTAGCCCTCGTATTGATGGCAGGTGTTAGGGAAAGGTTGGAATTAGCGGATATACCGGAATCCCTAAAGGGTTTTCCCATTGCCCTAATTACTGCCGGGCTTATGTCAGTGGCGTTTTTAGGTTTTCAGGGACTTATTAAGTAAGGGGGATATTATGCTAAATGATATATTGATGCCTATCGTTAGCTTGGGCGGTATTAGTTTGGTATTTGGTGCGGGGCTTGCTTTTGCGTCTCACAAGTTTGCTATTAAAGTAGATCATAGGGTCGATGAGGTAAGAGAGGTATTACCCGGAGCAAATTGTGGTGCTTGCGGATATCCCGGCTGCGATGCCTTTGCCACAGCAGTAGTTGTGGGGGATGCCCCCGTTTCAGGCTGTACCGTTGGGGGTGCAAAGGTAGCAGAAAAGGTCGGGGCAATCATGGGTCAGACCGTGACAGAAACGGAAAAAAAGGTAGCTAAGGTCCTTTGTAATGGGGATTGTGAATCAGCCAAGAATAAATATGAATATCAAGGTGTTGAGGATTGTGTTGCAGCTGCTATGTTCCATGGAGGTCCTAAGGAATGCAATTATGGTTGTATGGGACTGGGGACATGTGTCAGAGCCTGCCCCTTTGACGCACTTTATATTAATGATAAAGGCATAGCTGTAGTTGATGAGGAAAAATGTACCGGCTGTGAGATATGTGTTTCCGTTTGCCCTAAGAATATAATTGAGATGATACCTGTTTCCAGTCAGGTGCAGGTTATGTGCAAATCCGAGGACAAGGGCAGGGATGTTAGAAAGTATTGCACGGTTGGATGCATTGCCTGTAAAATATGTGAAAAAGCTTGTGAGTATGATGCCATAAAGGTAAATGACAATATCGCCCGCATAGATTATGAAAAATGTGTTAATTGCATGGTATGTGCGGAAAAATGTCCTACAAAATCTATCTATGCTGATTTTGATAACCGAGATCCTAAATTTATAAAATCTGCCGACAAGAATTGATTAGGGCATATTGTATTATCCTAAAAAGGCTGTATCACACTAACCATAGTTTTGCCTAGGATGAATGGGCATAACTAAATCAGATAGATAAAATATCATTACCCCAGGGTTTAAAATGGCCCTGGGGTATGTATTATTTTAGGGCAGCTCATTGCCTGCAGCCCTGTATAGAGCGTACCATTCTTCTCTTGTAAGATTTACTTCTGATGCTTTACAGATGCCCTTAAGTCTATCAGCATTAGTCGTGCCTACAATAGGTTGGATTCGGGCAGGGTGCCTTAATATCCAAGCTATAGCAACTGCTGTGTTAGGTACCTCCCTATCTCTGGCGATTTCATCAATTTTAGCATTTAGCTCCGGGAATTTAGCATTGTCTAGAAAAACACCTTCGAAAAATCCATACTGAAAAGGCGACCATGCCTGAATGGTAATGTCTTTGAGACGGCAATAATCTAAAACACTGCCATCTCTATTTATAGACGGATCAATTTCCATATTTACGTTCAGTCCGGAATCTATCATCCCCGTATTGGTGATGCTTAATTGAAGTTGGTTTATAATTATTCTGTGGTCTAAGTATTTGCTTAAAAGCTCCATCTGCATGGGGTTCTGATTGCTTACGCCGAAATACCTAACTTTACCCGAATCATGTAGCCTTGTGAAGGCTTCGGCTACCTCTTCCGGTTCAACCAGGGTATCAGGCCTATGCAACAGCAAAACATCTATATAGTCAGTATTAAGGCGTTTAAGGCTTCCGTCGACAGAGGAAAGGATGTGTTCTTTCGAAAAGTCAAAGAAGCCGTCTCTGATCCCACACTTGGTTTGCAGGATAAAGTTTTCCCTTATATTTGGATTCATTCCTATGGCTTGGGAGAATTTTTCCTCGGATTTACCCCGACCGTAGATATCTGCATGATCGAAAAAATCTACCCCCTCTTCAAGGGCTGTGTTTATAAGGTGAGCGGCTTCAGTGTCGGACATATCGGATATTCTCATACAGCCCAAGGAGATTTCAGAAGCTTTTATTTCCCCTTTGCCAATGCTAATTTTTTTCATAGTGTGCTATACCCCTCTCTTTGTAGTAATTCATTTGTCCCAATTAATTAAGGATCCCTATGGCGTACAATGCCAGGACATGGATCTGTAGGCTATTATTTCCCCATCTATTATAACATATTTTCTAATTTATATTTTACATAGATTTTGCCGTATTAAAACACAATGAATAGAATCAACTTATTTTATAATGATATATTTTCTCAGACAAGCATATGTATTACCAACGGTTTGTGTGCAAATCTGCGCCCACTATATCAGAGGGCATCCGGGGGTGTTTGTTTGGTTGTCTTGATAGCAGTTTTTGCAATGATTTGCTGGGGGGTAGCCCCTATTTTTGGGAAGATGGGCTTAAAGGATGTAGATCCTATAGTAGGCTTGGCATATAGAACATATATTTCTGCGGCATTGCTAACAGGTTGGATGCTCAAGGGCAATACCTTTGCCAAAATGGGGGGAGTACCTATAAAAACTATGGTCTTTCTCGGTATAGAGGGTCTTCTTGCTACCTTGGTAGGGGATTTGGCCTATTATGCGGCTATTAAGTACGGGGAAATATCGACGGTGACCCTTATTATGTCCTGTTCACCCATTATAAGTATAATTATGGCAGTTCTGATTTTCAATGAATCCATGAGTATCCCCAAGTTTATAGGTACAGCCCTAATAGTCATAGGTTTAACTATGATAATGCGATAATATTATACCCCTAAGATAAAACATTTATATATTCTAAATGAGGATCTTCCATACCCAGCAGTTGATACTTTGAAGCTTTCATCATCTTTAAATAATCTACCATATCCTTAGAAATCCTTTCCCCGGGGCAAAGAGCCGGTATTCCTGGGGGATAGGCCATAGCCGTTTCACCACTGATTTCCCCGGCTGACTCTTCTAATAGGACTTTCTTTTTGTTTGCATAAAAGGCTTCCCGTGGGGTGGTTATCATACTCAAGGTGGGGAGGGTTATAATGGGTTTTGCTGATGTCTTGGTACTGTATTTTTGCGAAATATCCTTAAGGCTGTCAATAAGTGAGTCGATATTCTCCATATTATCACCTAAGCTGATTATTGAAAGGATATTATAGAAATCAGACATCTCAACCTGAATATTATATTCTTTTCGTAAGATGGACTCTACTTCATATCCCGATAAACCCAAGCCCCGGACATTGATACATAATTTAGTATCATCAAAAGCAAATATTCCGATCTGCCCGGATAATTCTGGCCCGAAGGCATATAAACCAATGATATTATTTATTCTTTGGCGGGCATACCCTGCAAGCCCTATGACCTTTGTCATAATGGATTTACCCCTTAGGGCAAGATGTTTTCGGGCCAAATCTAATGACACCATCAGTATATAGGAGGCACTGGTGGTTTGCATTAAGTTGACAACTGTGTTAACCTTATTCGAGCATACATTTTTTCTTTTTATTAAGAGGGCAGAGCTTTGGGTCATGGAACCGCCGGTCTTATGCAAACTTATTGCACTCATATCGGCTCCCAATTCCATGGCCGTGGCGGGCAAAGCCGGATGGAAAGGAAAATGTGCACCATGGGCTTCATCTGCCAAAACCAACATATTTTCGTCATGTGCAGCTTTGACAATCTCTTTAAGGTCAGAAACCATACCGTAATAAGTTGGATTATTTACAAACACTGTCTTGGCATATGGATGGGATTTTATAATATCCCGAACTTTCCTAATGTCCAGCCCAGTACTGATTCCTAAATCTACATGAATTTCGGGTTGTATGTATACTGGTATAGCCCCGCTTAAGATCAAGGCACCCAAGGTAGATCTATGAGCGTTTCGGGGTATAATTATCTCTTCTCCGGGCCTGCAAGCATAGAGTATCATTGCTTGGACACCCTGGGTTGTGCCGTTGACCAGCATAAAGGATTCATCGGCGTTGTATAACCGGGCCAGTAAGTTTTCTGCCTCTTTTATAACGCCTACAGGATTGCATATATTATCCAGATCTTCCATGCCATTGACATCCATGCGGAATATCTGCTCTCCAACATAGTCTTTAAACCCATGGGCTATCCCTTTGCCACCTTTATGGCCCGGGACATGAAATGGGATGACTTTATCATCAATGTATTTTTTCACCGCCTCAAAGATGGGTGTCCTATTTTGATCTGTCTTGTTTTGTGAAGTCACAGAGCCAGCCTCCTATAAACATCACTTTACATTTCTAAGGGTAGGATGCAAAACATATATAACATCAATATATGCCAGGCATTTCTGGTGGTGATTAGCCGGAGAAAACCTGAAAGTTTACCCAATGGGCTAGATATAGATGGTGATCCGGATTTAAAGGCTTAGAAATTGGATAGAAAATATTTTTCAAAGAATACTATATATGGTGCGAAAAAGATTTATCATTTCAAAATCAGTAAACCCATCTGATTTTGAACAAAAGTAATGCATTATTCACAACATATGGATCAAGGAAAATGTTTTGCATTGTAGCATTCGAATGTAAAATGACAATTATGCAGCTGATAAAAATTCTATTTTTATGGGAGCAGCATAACTTTTATTTAATGCAAAACATATAATTCAAGGGAAACTTCGATTAAGGGTAGAATAAGGCTAGGGTTTGTGTTGGCAGAGGAGGACAGAAAAATTGAAGGTTGTAATTAAGTACGAATTGGATAAAGACTTAAATCTACACGTTATACCAGATGAAAAATTTAAGACAGTTTATATAAGTTATTGTTTTCATATGGATTTAGACGAGAACTATACTTACAACGCCCTGGTACCTGCCGTATTGAAGAGGGGGTGTGAGGGGTATGAAAGACAAGAAGAGATCAATAAACACTTAGAGGGCAAATACGGCTCTCTCTTTGATGTAGGGGTACAAAAAAGGGGAGAACGGCAGATACTTAGGTTTACCATGGATTTAGTTAACGAAATATATGTTGGCATGGATGGACTAATAGCCCAATCGCTCTATTTTTTGAACAGGATAATCAGCAAACCTGTTACAGAGGGTTCTATCTTTAAGAAGGATTATGTGAATCAAGAAAAGGAGAACCTTAAACATAAGATACAGGCTATGGTCAACGATAAGCTGGAATATAGTATGGAACGTTGCATTCAGGAGATGTGTAAAGATGAAAAATATGCAAGATATGTCTTCGGTAGCATAAAGGAGCTGGATTCTCTCGATCAGAATAAGTTATATGATATTTACCGAAATATGATAGCAGCCTGCCCTTTAGACATCTTTGTAGCAGGGGATGTAGATCCGGAAAAGATATCGATATTGGTCAAAAACAGTATGGAAATAGAAAGAACCCATAGGAAGATCATCCCGGAAACTATAATTAAAAAAATAGGGGTAAAACAAAGGGAGCTTATAGAGGATATGGATATTTCTCAGGCGAAATTGAATATTGGTTTAAGAACTAACACCTCTGTCAATGATAAAGGGTATTTCCCCTTAGTTTTATACACTTCAATACTTGGAGGCGGACCTCACTCAAAACTATTTATGAATGTGCGTGAAAAGCACAGCCTTGCCTATTACGCTTTTGCAAAGATGGATAAATATAAGGGGATTTTGATTCTGGGGTCAGGTTTGGATACGAACAACTATAGGCAGGCTCTGGATATAATAATGCAACAATGTAAGGACATCAGTATGGGCAAGATAACAGAGGCAGAGTTTACGGCATCTATAAACGCCATAATGACCTCTGTAAGGGGGATAAATGACGATCCTGAAGGTTTGGTAGATTATTATTTGGGGAATGTGGTGACAGGCGCTAAATATTCATTGGAAGATTTTATAGAAGAAATACAAAAGGTAAAGCCTGAAAACGTTGTTGAGGTATCAAAGCATATAAAGACCGATTTGATATACCTATTGAAGCCAGAGGAGGCTGTTATCTAAATGGGGAAAACCATTTATAATGAACATCTGCGAGAAGAACTTGTATATCATAGGCTGAAAAATGGATTAAAAATATACATATTAGTAAAACCAGGTTATAGTAGGCAGTTCGCAATATATGCCGCCCGATATGGCTCAAATGACAGTCAATTTGTGCCTTTAGGGGCTAAGGAGCCTATTGTTGTCCCTGATGGTATAGCCCACTTTTTGGAGCATAAGCTCTTTGAGGAGGAAGAGGGCAATGTGTTTCAAGAGTATTCCGGATTAGGGGCTCAACCTAACGCTTTCACGAATTTCAATATGACAGCATATCACTTTACTTCTACAGGAAAATTTCACAAATGTTTGGATGTGCTTCTGGGGTTTGTAGGAAGACCCTATTTTACAGATGAAAATGTTGAGAAAGAAAAGGGAATCATTGCCCAGGAAATTGGGATGTATCAGGATAATCCTTACTGGAGAACTTTCTCCAATCTATTGAAGGGCATGTACCATTCATATCCCGTAAAAATGGATATTGCCGGAACAGTGGAATCCATATCAAAGATTGACAAGGAAATTCTTTACGAATGCTATAGAACCTTTTATAACCCATCCAATATGGTCTTATTCTTAGCAGGAGATATTGATCCAGACAGGATTATAAACCAGGTAGAAAAATTATTTGATGGAAAACCAAAGAGTAAGGCAGAAGGGGAGATTGAGAGGATCTTCCCCAAGGAAAAAAAGGGGGTATCCAAGCATAAAATTGTAGATAAGCTGGCTGTATCAATGCCTATGTTTGCTTTGGGATTTAAAGACAGGGATGTGACCCAAGGGGGCGAAAGACTTCTGAAAAAAATTGTTGCAAACGAAATAATTCTGGATATGCTTGCAGGCCCAAGCTCTGAGACCTATAATGAGCTCTATGATGAAGGCCTTATAGATTCTTCATTTGACACGGGCTATACGGGGGAGGTAAACTATGGATATTCGGTTATTTCAGGACAATCCAGGGATCCGGAGGGAGTAGCCTCTGTTTTGTATGAAAAGATAAAGGAATTGAAGTACAAACCTTGGGAACAGGAACATTTTGATAGAATCAGAAAGAAAAAGATCGGGGAGGTTATCAGGCTCTTTAATACCCTGGACTCTGTGAGTATTCAATTTGTGTCTATGGGGTTTAAGGATATAGCGCTATTCGATTATCTTAGGGGAATAGAGACTGCTGGATTTGAAGACATTATTAAAGAATTCAATCAGCTGTACAGAGAGGATAGTAGCACTTTGTCTGTGATTTTATCCAATTAGCAGATAACTTGCTGGAAATATTATATTTACATTATGTCTGGTCATTAATGGGATATAGTTTTATAATATCATAAGACTCAAGTTTATGTATTCTATCAGAAGGGGGAAACTTATATGAATCCAATAGCATTTCATCTATTAGGACGGCCTATATACTGGTATGGTATCATTATTGCGGTCGGGGTACTTGTAGGAATATATCTGGCCATGAGGTATGCAAAGAAATTGGGGTATGACCCTGATATGATAATTGACTTTTGTCTTATTGCGATACCTTTGGCTATTGTCGGCGCCAGATTATATTATGTAGTGTTTTCGTGGAATTATTATAGCAAAAACCTGTTGGACATAATAAAGATATGGGAGGGTGGCCTTGCCTTATACGGAGCGGTCATTGGGGGAGTAGCAGGGGCTTATATCTTTGCCAGGAAAGGTAAAATAAGCTTTTGGGACCTTTGTGATATCTTTGCTCCCAGCTTAATTCTTGGTCAGGCTCTCGGCAGATGGGGCAACTTTTTTAATCAGGAGGCCTATGGCTATGCTATAAATAATCCGTCATGGCAATGGTTTCCTGCGGCTGTATATATTGATGCCAATTCCCAATGGCATATGGCGACTTTCTTTTACGAGTCGATGTGGAATTTCGCTGTTTTCTTTTTTCTCCTATATTACAAGAGGAAAAGGAAAAAATCCGGGGAAATATTTCTGCTATATTTGATACTATATTCTGTGGGCAGGGTAGTCATTGAAGGGCTGCGTACAGATAGTCTTTATTTAGGATCCTTTAGGGTGTCCCAGCTATTGAGCGGAATACTTATTGTGGCGGGAACTGCCTTTTTTATAGCTAGGAGAAAGAAAGAGGATTCCCTCGCTATTATTAGCGATCTGGAGGAGACTGTGGCTAATGCCCAAGCGGTTGAGGAAGAATCTCTAGATGAAAATAGCCCTGCAGATCAACACGAGGTCAATAGTGAAGAAATAGATATAAATAAAATAGACACAGAAAAGGATAACAAAATGGAGTAGGATAGCAACCAAATAGAAAGAACGTAAAACCCAGGGGGAGAGGATATAATCCTTTCCCTCTTTATATGTGTGCCCGGCATGGGCGGTAACTTGGCGGTGAAAGTCCGCTGTGGGCATGGTAGTGGGAACCACTAGCCGAAGGTAAGGGTGTCCACCGTGAGGTGGAATCTGAAGGAAGCCCTAGGCAAAGTCC
>JAAYSJ010000049.1 GCA_012518395.1 Clostridiales bacterium | reverse complement strand
CTTAAGAAGGGGCATCTATTCCTATGGTGTAGGGCAAAATATTGACATAAGGATTATCAGAGATGGGCAAGAAATAATACTTAATATGACCTTAGTCAAGAAGCCGATCTAAGATCGGCTTTTTAACATTTGCTCATCTTTTTTCTATAGGTTTATAGGGGGTGCGTTCCTGAACCTGCATATAGGCAGGCCGTATAATTTTGCCACCGTTTATGAGCTCTTCAATTCTATGGGCGCTCCAGCCCGCAATACGGGAAACAGCAAAAATTGGGGTATATAGCTGAATAGGCAACCCCAGCATATCGTACACAAAACCACTGTAAAAATCAACATTGGCACCTACACCCTTGTAGATCTTCCTTTTTTCTGATATAAGTTCTGCGGCTATGCGTTCCACGCTAGTATAAAGTTTATATTCCTTGGCCAGACCCTTTTCTTCACTAAGGCCTTTGACCAGTTTTTTCAGAACCCTGGCTCTGGGATCGGATAAGGAATAAACAGCGTGACCCATCCCGTAAATAAGCCCGGTTTTATCAAAGGCCTTTTTATCCAGAATTTTGCTAAGATATTTACGGATTTCGTCCTCGTCAGACCAGTCGGAGACAGCTGTCTTAATATCTTCAAACATTTCCACCACTTTTATGTTAGCCCCGCCGTGTTTTGGTCCTTTTAACGAACCCAAGGATGCGGCGACGGAAGAATAGGTATCCGTGCCCGAGGAGGTTACGACATGGGTGGTAAAGGTTGAATTGTTGCCACCCCCGTGTTCGGCGTGGAGAACCAGGGCTACATCCAGAAGCCTGGCCTCAAGGGGCGTATATCTCTTATCCGGGCGGAGAATACGTAAAATGTTTTCCGCAGTGGAAAGTTCAGCTTTTGGTTTATGGATAAACAGACTTTTGCCTTCCTTGTAATGGTTATATGCCTGATAAGCATATACCGATAGGCAGGGAAAGAGGGCAATAAGCTGCAGGGACTGTCTAAGGACATTGGGTATAGATACATCCTCTGAATTAGTATCATAGGAGTATAGGGTAAGGACACTCCGAGCCAGAGTATTCATCATATTTGCGCTGGGCGCTTTTAGAATGATATCCCTGACAAAATTCGTCGGAAGTGTCCTGTAAAAGGCCAATATCTCAACGAATTGTTTCAATTGCTCCCTGGTTGGGAGTTGACCGAATAAAAGGAGATATGCTGTCTCCTCATAACAGAAGAATTCATTTTCCATAGAACCGTTCACGATGTCTTCCACATCTATTCCCCTATAATAGAGCTTTCCTTTTCCGTGAACCAGTTCCCCATTTTCATCAGTTGAATCAGGCTGAACCTCGCTTATCTCAGTAAGACCGGTTAATACACCTTTTCCATTAAGATCTCTAAGCCCTCGTTTCACATCATATTTTGTATAAAGGGCGGGGTCAATATTGCTATTTTGCAGACATAATTGGGCAAAACCCATAATTTCAGGCGTAATTCGGGAATACTTGTTATCCGGCATATTTTTCTCCTTTCTATGTACATAACTATGATAATATAGAAGTATAAGATACAAAATATAATGAAGTACGTCAAGGCTTGGGATATAATTGTGTGAAACAATATTATACTATCTTTTCTAGTTGTTTGTCAAAAAAAGTTTTTATAGTTTTGCTGGTTTCTCAAAGCCCCAAACCTGGGTTATAATACTAATAAGGTGATAGGAAGGTTCTTTATTCCCATTGGATCATGCCGAGGGATCCAGCCTTACAGGGATCCCAGTGGATTGCATTTAATACTTATATCGGTACTACGGAAAGGAGAAATATATGCAAGGTTTGAACAGGACAGGGAAACAGCCCACGATATGGGGGGTAAATCTGGTATATCTGAGCGTACTGGTATTGATGATAGGCGTCCAGGCGGTTTCATTAAAATGGCTGCCCCAGAGGGAGGATGGGGCAAATTATTATGCCAGATTAGCCATCCTGGAAATATTACTTATAGGTCTGCCAGCTCTTATTTATATGCTTGTTACCAGGATCAATATCGCTAAAACTGTACGCTACAATAGAATAAAGCCTGCAGAGATTTTGTTGGTTTTGGGTATGGCTGTATTTGGATATGGTGTTACTTTAATTATCAATCTTATATGGTATTTTATCATTAGTCAGATAGGTACCCCGATAGGTCAGGAACTCCCTGTCATTGAAACAGGATCACAGCTTTTAGCCGCCCTTTTGGCAATTGGGTTGGTTCCTGCTATGGTTGAAGAATTTTTATTCAGGGGTCTTATCCTCAGGGGGTATGAGAGGTTAGGCGCCAAAGGGGCTATCCTGATTACAGGTGTGCTATTTGGTATGCTTCACCTTCAGCTGATGACCATACCTACCATTATTCTGCTTGGGATAGTGATAAGCTATGTAGTATACAGGACAGACTCTATTTTTGCAGGAGTCATATATCACTTTGTACATAATGCTGCCACGGTGTGCATTTTATTTGTGCAAAACTGGGCAATGGATAATATGGGGGGAGCCGAGACCCTGCCCCAAGACCTAAGCCAACTTCCAAAGGAAGAACTTGTAGTAGCGATTATCGCATGGTCTGTAATCGGGCTTTTTTCTTTGGTATTGTTTGCTATATTCGCAACGGTATTTCATAGATGCACCAAGAATAAAGGCCGTATCAGAGCAGTAGGGGTACAGGAATTGAGGCGATCTACCTTCTTTGAAATAGCGCCTGCCCTGGTGGCTGCCTTTATAGTGCTGGTAAGCCTTGTTACTGAAATATTGTATATGAGCGGTGTACTTAATCTTTAGAATTTTGGGTTTTGTATCCGAAATATCGATATTTTTTCATTGAAAGGATATAGAATTTGCGGAATATATGGACATAAGAATTATAGCGGTAGGAAAAATCAAGGAAAAATATCTCCGTCAGAATATTGAAAAAACCCTCCTGAATCTGAGGCGATTTTGTCCTGTTGAAATCATGGAGGTTACCGACGAAAGGACGCCGGAAAGACTATCCTTGGCTCAAACTAACATGGTAAAGGTAAAAGAAGGGCAACGAATCAATAATTTAATCAGACCTAATTCATTTATAATCGCGTTGGCAATAGAAGGCAAAGCCTTATCTACAGAAAATTTCAGAAAAAGTATCCGGGACGCGGTGGAGGAAGGCAAGGAAAATGTGGATTTTATAATCGGCGGTTCCTTGGGGCTGGATGCAGGGATATTAAAAATGGCGGATTTATCGCTGTCTTTTTCAAGGCTAACCTTCCCACATCAGCTAATGCGACTAATTCTGTTAGACCAGATCAGACATATAATAGAATAGAAGTAATCCGATTATATTGAATACCGCAATAACTTCCAAAGTGCTTTTACCGGGCAGTAGCAGGGAATTAATAGTGATGATAGATTTGGAATAATTTGATTGAATTTTATGTAGTAACTCAATTAGCGGGAGCCTGAGAAATTGAAGATAAAGATAATCAGAGGGAAAAAGATTAAGGACAAATTTATCCTTGAGGGCATAAATGAATATGCCAAAAGATTGGGCAAATATTGTAGGGTCGAACTAAAAATTGGCGTAAACATCCACAAGGAAATAAAGGATACTGCTTATATTTTTAAAATAGGCCAGAGCGGGGAGTCTATTTCTTCAGATCAATTGGCTGGGAAAATAGAAGCTTTGGGAATAGGCGGCACCAGCGATATGATTTTCGTTTTCGAGGATGAATATGCCAAGGTAAAGGCCGATTTTGCACTGAATATATCCAATATGGATATTGACAGGAATTTGATGCTAATAATCCTCTATAAGCAAATTTACAGAGCCTATCGGATTATAAATAATGAACCTTATCATAAATAAATTTTTTATTCTCTGCTTTTTCTGGTATAATAAAAAAACAATACTTCGACATATTTCGGGGGTTATGATTTACACAATATATAAATAGCGCGACATTAGATATAGCGGTAGGGAACGACCCCTGTGTCGTTCCGCCAATATATACGGGACAGGAACCCGGAATGATCCAGGATCCATTCCCTACTGCATAATTGTTATTTAACGCAAATCACGTAGATATAGGGAGTGGGTTATGAAACGTACCAAGGGAGATTTCTTTTATACACTATTAAAACAGCCCGTTAATTTATATCTAAAAAATAAGTTCAATATTCATATAGAAAATAATCCTTTAAAGAATATTGACGGGCCTTATTTATTGCTGGGGCATCATGTCACCGCTTTTGATCCTATTATTAGCAATATGGTTTCAAACAGATTGATTCGATATATAGCAGCAGACGCTAATTATGATAGTAAGCTAAAAAAGTTTTTATTAGATATGTTAGAAAGCATTCCTTTTTCAAAAAACAGATCGGATTCAAGGTCTATAAGGGAGATATTGAGGCATATAAAAATGGGACGACCCGTTGGCCTGTACCCTGAAGGCGGTAGAAACTGGGACGGGGAAACCGATATAATAATACCCTCCACTGCAAAGCTGATCAAGCTCTTAAAGGTTCCCGTCTATGCTATTTTTTATAAAGGCGGGTTTTTGAGCAAGCCCCGTTGGGCATCCCACTTTAGAAAAGGGAAAATGGTTCTTGATATAAAAGAAATTTTCAGCAGAGAAAGGATCGCAGGGAAAACTGCGGGTGAATTGCATGACCTATTGGTAGAAGAGTTGAGCTATGATGAATTTCAATGGCAAAAGGAAAATAGGATTCTCTTTAGGGGAAAAAGACTTGCCGAGGATATTGAAAGGCTCTTATATATCTGCGCCGATTGTCAGGCTGTTAACAGCATTAGTTCTAAGGGCAATGAATTCTATTGTAAGATTTGCCATACAAGGCACTCAATAAATGAATACGGTATGATCGAAGACTGTAAACGGTTTAATGAAACCGTTTCTTGGAATAGATGGCAAAGAAGCCTATTGCCCAAGATAATCGAGGACGGTTTTTTCTTTACCAATAGCCAGATTTTATTAGAGAGAATAGAGACAAAGGCAAATAACAGAACACAGGGTTTTGTTGATCTCATATTTACGCAGGAAAAGGTCACTATAAAGAATTGCGATAATGAGACAGAGGATATCCGCCCCGGGAGCATATCGGGTCTGAGCATAACATTTTTAGATGTTGTTGAATTTTTTGTGAATGGAACAAAATATCGTTTTACTTTCGATCCTAAAAAACATATGTCGGTTAAACTATTTTTTGATCTGATAACAATGCTTAAAAGGGGGACAAATCAATGAGTTCTGATTGGGCAATAGTTATGAATATTCTATTAATCTTTGTGCTAATGTTTGTAGCCAAGCTCATAAAAGAAAAACTGGGTCTGTTTAAGAGTATCGTTATTCCAACTGCTCTGCTGGCTGGTTTCTTAGGCTTAATTATTGGACCGGAAGTATTGGGGTGGGTTCGGTTCAATACGGATTTTTATGAGAAGTTGGTATTTCACACCATGGGTCTTGGATTTATAGCCTTGACCCTTACTGAGGAAGGGGTCAAGCACAGAACCGATTCGATAAAGTCGGGTCTGTTTATCATCTCCACCTATTGTTTCCAAGGAGTAATAGGTATGCTGGTTGTATGGGGCATGGTAGCGACCTTTAAGCCTGATCTCTTTGTAGGCCTAGGTCTGATGTTGCCCTTGGCATACGGGCAGGGGCCGGGCTTTGCTTCATCCATAGGGGAATCTTGGGATATGGTACTTCCCTTTGGTTTTGCAAATCAATATGGACTAACCCTTTCTACTGTGGGGTTTTTGGTAGGCGGAATTGTCGGTGTAATAATGCTGAACTATTATATCAGAAAGTACAAGATACCTGTTGAAAGGCTGAGGACTTTAAAGGGTCTTCAATCTAAAGAGCTGACTGTATCCTCTGTTAATGAAATAAACTTTTTTGATAACGTTACTGTGCAGATTGTCTGGATAGCTATAATTTATATGGTAACTTATTTTACTATTTTAGGTCTTGGTTCGTTGTTGTCCCATTTAGGTTCCATTGGTGAAACTATTGCCAGCCTTATAAAGGGGTTCAATTATTTGTTTGGTATTATATTGGCTCTATTATTTAAAAAGATTTTGGGGCTGACAACCAAAATTAGCAAGAGGACAAAATCACTTTTGGACAGGTATATGATGAACAACCTGGCCTCATTGTTTTTTAATATAATGATTACAGCATCCGTTATGGCTATTTCCATAGAGGCGATGAAGGACTATTGGGAATTGTTAGCCGTTATATCTGTTTTTGGTGCTATAACGTCCCTAGTCTATATCGTCTGGTTTGGGAGGAGAACCTTCCACAACAACACGATTCATTATATATTGGCCATGTTTGGAATGCTAACGGGGACAGCCTCTACGGGATTAGCGCTTTTAAGGGGTATAGATCCAAACCTGGATACAGACGTAGCCCAAAACTTTGTTTTAGGCAGCGCTATTGCAGCTCCTTTGGGGATACCTTTGATGATAGCATTGGGGCTCCCTGTTATAGGGTATACGGAAAACAAGCCTATGTATTACTATGTTACCTTTATAATAATACTTATATATATGCTGGCTATGATGGCTGTAACCTTTATTAAATCACGAAGGGATAAGGCAAAATAATCCGGAGAAATTTTGTTAGATATGGAAAGGGCAGAATTTTATAAGGCAGTATACAATATAGTAGCAGAGATTCCAAAGGGGAAGGTTATGACTTATGGGCAAATTGGGTTTATGCTGGGCTCCAGGTATTATGCCCGAAGGGTGGGCAGAGCACTGGCTTGTAGTTCCAAGCAATTAGGGCTTCCCTGCCATCGTGTTGTAAACGGCAAAGGTGAGATGGCGCCGCCCCATGCTTTCGGCGGCAAGGATAAACAACGAAAAATGCTATTGGATGAGGGTACAACCTTCAAAGCTAATGGCTGTGTTGATATAAAGATTTCCTTATGGAGAATTTGAAACTTGCCAAAACATAAAGCTGATTGCGTTTGATTATGTCTGTCTGTGCATTATGTGCAGTATAATTAGCCAATATTTTCAATCTGCCAATCTATAGGGTCTTTGCCAATAGACGAAAGAAAGTCGTTCGTCTTGGAAAAGGGTTTGCTTCCAAAGAACCCCCTATGAGCCGATAAGGGGCTAGGATGCACGGACTTTATTATATAGTGCTGGGATTCGGTAATTAGACTTTCTTTGGACTGGGCGTTTCTGCCCCATAGAATAAAGACAACGGGATCCTCCCTTTGGTTTAGCAATTCTATAACTCTATCGGTAAATTGTTCCCAACCCTTGCCTTTATGGGAATTGGCCTGTCCTCCTCTTACAGTTAAAACGGTGTTTAATAGCATAACCCCATTATCTGCCCATTTTTTTAAGTATCCGTTATCGGGTATATAACAACCCATATCGCTATTTAACTCTTTGAAGATGTTTTGTAGAGAGGGTGGGGCAGGAACTCCCGGCTTTACCGAGAAGCTAAGACCGTGGGCCTGATTAGGTCCATGGTAGGGGTCCTGACCTAAAATCACCGCCTTTACATCCCGGTACTGGGTGTAATGGAGAGCATTGAATATATCATGCATATCCGGATAAATGGTTTTCGTTTTGTATTCGGATATAAGAAATTGTCTTAAATCAAGATAGTATTCTTTTTCAAATTCGTCACCTAATAGTTCATGCCAATCATTCTTTAAAATCTGCATTATCATCACCTTAATCTATAGTTGCAGCTCCATATCACCATAGGTTATCCATTTCTTCTTTCTCATAAACTCGGAGAATAATAGGGTTAAAAGAGCCGGTAAAATAAAATGCATCAATAGTATTTCAGTGATCAAAAGCCAGGGCGAGATCATTCCCTCCATAGTTGCCCAAAGCGCAAATTGCCCTACAAGACCACTGGTACCCATGCCAGCGCCTATTGGATTGCTTTCCATCCTTAAAATTGCAGATGATACAGGACCGAGGATGGCACTTGCAAGGATTGGAGGAATCCAAATTATTGGTTTCCTAATAATATTTGGCACCTGGAGCATAGAAGTCCCTAAACCTTGGGCAATTAGCCCCCCCATCTTATTTTCACGATAGCTGGCTACGGCAAAGCCTATCATCTGGGTAGAACAACCCACAGTGGCTGCACCAGCTGCCAGGCCTGATAGCTGCATTGATATAGCCAAGGCTGCACTGCTTATGGGAGCCGTAAGGATCATCCCCATAGAGATTGAAACCAGGATACCCATCGGGATAGGGTGCAAGGTAGTAGCATTGTTTATTAGAACCCCCAGCCAGACCATAAAGTTTGATATATATGGGCCAAAGAATTTTCCTGCCAAGCCCCCGGCTAAAATAGTAACGGTAGGTACCAGAACGATATCTACCCTGGTCTTGCCGGCAACTAATCGTCCGAATTCCGCCCCCACTACAGCGGCTACAAAAGCACCCATGGGGCCCGCCCCCATGAAGCTGTAGCCAAAAGCCCCCGTAGCGGCGGAGGAAAACAAAACCAAGGGTTTGGCACCAAGACCATGGGCAACGGCCACACCTATGGCAGCCCCTATAACAGGGGATTGGGCCGATAAAATGTCGGAAAAATCTTTGATGAACCCCAGACCGGGGATCTTCGAAATCTGTGAAAGGATCAACCCTATAATCAGCGAGGAGAAAAGACCCAAGGCCATAGCGCTAAAGGCGTCCAGACCATATCTTTTTAATAACTTTTTAAATATTCGCTTTATTCTGTCCATAAATTTCATCCTTTAAGTTTTATACTTGCAGATAAGGAACAGGATATTACCTGCATTGACAATTACTTCTAATATTATAATATGTTCGGGCTGAAATCAAGGGGAAATTTGGGTATGTAGGTCGAACTAAAATGTATAAATATGCTTGCAGTTTTCTAGTATTTTATCTGCTTTATGTTTTCTATATTCTGATATAGAATTGATGTTACATGGTAGTTCTATCCCAAAAATATATAGTTGAACCTTATCTACAAGCTATTGAATATAATTTAGTTTAACTTATTTTGCGGGAGATAATCGTATGATAGATCGGGGTGAATTTTGTGAGGATAATGTTCGTGGAAGACGACAAAATTATTGCGTCGGGGCTTGAGTATTCCCTGGAGCAAGAAGGTTATTCGGTTTTTCATTTTACAGGGGCTAAAGATGCGGAAAAGTTTATATGGGCCAATCAATTTGACCTTGCCATATTAGATTTATCCCTCCCCGACGGGAGTGGCTATGATCTGTGTAAAATCATTAAAGCAAAGGGGGATATCCCCGTTATATTTTTGTCTGCGATAGATGACGAAGTAAATGTGGTCATGGGCCTTGATATGGGGGCAGATGACTATATAACAAAGCCCTTTCGGGTAAGGGAGCTTCTCTCAAGAATTGGATCTGTGCTTCGCCGGTATAACAGGGAAGAGCATCGTAAAGATTTGCTGGAGCTGGGAAATATAAAAATCAATAAGGCAACGATGAAGGTATATAAAGGTGTGAGGGAAGTTGAACTGACCGCCTTGGAATACCGCCTGCTCCTAATCTTGGCCAACAATACAGGTCGGGTTCTGAGCCGTGACCACCTTTTGGACAGCCTTTGGGATTATGCCGGAGAATTTGTCAATGACAATACCCTGACAGTTTATATAAAGAGGCTTCGGGAAAAAATTGAAGACGACCCCCAGAAGCCTGTCCTTATAAAGACTATACGGGGAATAGGCTATAAGGCAGGTGATTGATATGTTTAGGGGCAGGGAAATCAGGCTATTCACATTGTCTATGTCTGTTATCCTTATAATGGGCAGTTTATTCTGTTTTATAATAGATACAGCGGCAGGAATTATTGCGTTTGTTGCCTTAGGTTTAATGCTGGTAACTGCCTTAATTTTTACCGGGTGGAGGTATAGGCGGTTAAACGAATTATCCGGGTATCTAGAACGGATTGCAAGCGGGGAGTATACCCTTGACATAAGGGATAATACCGAAGGGGAACTCAGTATCCTAAAGAGCGAAATATACAAAGTTACTATAACGCTGCGGGAGCAGGCCCAATTGCTGAAAAAGGACAAGCTTTTCCTGGCAGGGGCTGTCTCGGATATATCACATCAGCTAAAAACTCCATTAACTTCAATGTCTGTTATGACAGATCTTTTAAAGGAGAAAGATCTGCCTGCGGACAAACGCAAAGAATTTACACAAAACATCCGTATCGAGCTTGAAAGGCTCCAATGGCTCGTATCTTCTCTGCTAAAGTTATCCAAAATAGATGCCGGGGCAATTGAGTTTAAAAAAGAAAAGGTAAATATAAGAGCCCTGATAAAAAGGGCTGTCTCTCATCTCTTAATCCCCATGGATATAAAGGGGCAAACTCTAAGAATAGAAGGTGACGACGGGGTAAATTTTATCGGCGACTTCAACTGGTCATCGGAGGCCATCACAAATATTGTGAAGAATTGTATCGAACATACTCCCAACGGCGGGGAGATAATTATTGATTTTAAAGATACGCCTATATACACTTTAATAAACATATCTGATAACGGCATTGGTATCTATAAAGAAGATTTACCCTATGTATTTGAACGTTTCTACAAAGGCAAAAATGCAGATAGGGACAGTATAGGAATAGGTCTTGCCATGTCAAAGACCATCCTTCAGCACCAAGGTGGCACAATTAAAGTGATTAGTGAAGAAGGCAAAGGAACCCGGTTTATTCTAAAGTTGTACAAAAGTGTCGTATGAGGGCAATGGTTATCAGAAAATCCTATATGACAAAATTGTCACAAAGATTGTCACCGGGCAGTCATATCAGACAGATATACTAATTTTAAACGGGGCAATAGGATCTTTGTTGCACCGCTGAGCAGGCCTGTTGCTATTATTAGTACTATTGCATCAGGTGACATAATAAAATGGGGTGTAATAATTATGGAAATACTTAGGGTAGAGAATCTGTCAAAAGTCTATGGTAAAGGTGAAACTGCAGTCAGAGCCCTTGATAACGTATCTTTTTCTGTAGATAAGGGTCAATTTATTGCTGTTATCGGGCCGTCCGGTTCGGGGAAATCAACTCTTATGCATATGTTGGGGGGCGTTGATACGCCTACGGAGGGCAAGGTTTTTATTGAAGGTGTAGACATATATGGTCTGAATGAAACAAAACTTGCAATCTTTAGGAGAAGGCAAATAGGCTTGGTATATCAGTTCTATAATTTGATACCTGTTTTGGATGTAAGGGAGAATATTACCCTGCCTCTTTTGCTGGATGGACGAAAGACAGATAAGGATCAGATGGACGATATAGCCAGCACCCTGGGTCTTACAGACAGATTAGATTACCTGCCTAATCAACTTTCCGGGGGCCAGCAGCAGCGGGTGTCTATAGGCAGGGCCTTGATCAACAAACCTGCCCTTTTATTGGCCGATGAGCCTACAGGAAACCTGGACAGCAAAAACAGTGCAGAGATAATCGGGCTTTTAAAGGATTCAAATAAAAGATATGGTCAAACCCTTATAATCATAACCCATGATGAAGGAATAGCCCTTCAAGCGGATCGGATTATATCCATAGAAGACGGAAAGATTGCAAGGGACGAGGTGATCCGCAAATGAATATTATGAATAAACTGACCCTCCGCCAATTAAAGCTTAATAAGAGGCGGACCCTTGTTACGATAATAGGGGTAATTATATCCGTGGCGATGGTTATGGCGGTGGCGACTCTGACAGTTTCCTTTATGGATCTTATGCGCCGGCAGACTATTTCAAGGGGCGGCGAATGGCATGTTCTTTATAAGAATATTAATAAAGATCAGCTAAAGGCGGTGAGACATGACAAGCTGACCAAAGCCTTGGCCATAACAAGAGATCGGGGTTATGCTTATCTGGATGGGGGACAAAATGAATATAAGCCCTATTTATTTATTAAAGAATATGATGCTCAGGGGTTTAAACAGCTACCTGTTGAACTCTCTGAAGGGCGGTTACCTGAGGCAGATTATGAGGTGGTAATATCGGAACATATATCCACCAACGGCATGGTTGAGTATAAAATAGGCGATGTTCTATATCTTGATATAGGAGACCGTGTATTCGAGGACTGGACCGATGGATTGGGACAGCAAAATCCATTTCAAAGAGGTGAAGAGGAAGACGAATTCTTAGAGATTAAAGAAAAGAAGCGCTACAATATAGTAGGTATTATTAAACGGCCTGATTGGGAACCCACATCGGCTCCCGGGTATACGATTATATCTTATATGGATGAAAGTCTTGTGGGGTCGGAAGATTATTTTAATGCTTCCGTTATATTCAACAAGGTCAACAGATCTATCTATAAAAATGTGGAAAAGTTCGCGGGAAAAAACAATATAGATACATTCTCATTTAACAATGAATTATTAAGGTATTATGGCATTATGATGGATGACAATATGCATCAAGTCCTCTATTCTCTTTCTGCAATAATTATTCTTATTATAATGGCTGGTTCTATTTCTCTGATCTATAACGCCTTTGCTATTTCCGTATCCGAAAGATCCCGCTATCTGGGGATGCTGGCGGGGGCAGGAGCCACAAAAAAGCAAAAACGAAACGGGGTTCTCTTTGAAGGTGCTGTTATAGGCCTTGTTAGTATACCTGTGGGGATAATATCTGGTATGTTGGGGATGTACATTACTTTTGCCTATGCCAACAGCTTGATTCAGGGAGCCTTTGGGTTAACAGAAAACTTGAGGCTGGTGGTTACACCGCTTTCCCTTCTTACTACCTGCCTGGTTTCTATGGCAACGATACTTATTTCAGCATATATCCCCGCCAAAAGGGCATCCAGAATATCCGCAGTAGATGCCATGAGGCAGACTGTTGATGTTAAATTAACCCAAAAAACAGTTAAGACTTCAAAACTGGTAAGATTCACCTTTGGGGTAGAGGCCGATATTGCTCTGAAAAATCTGAAAAGGAATAAAAAGCGATACCGGGCAACGGTATTTGCCCTTATCATAAGCATTATATTATTTTTAACGGTCTCCTTTTTTACTGAGAGCATAAGAAAAGCAGCTCAAATAGCCAGGGCTGAGACTAATTATGATATCTCTGTCTATGGTAATTACGACGCGCCACAGATGGATGGGAATACGATAAAGTCTGTCGTTTCTCTGCCCGGTGTGACTGAATACAGCCAAGTTAGCGAATCCCACAGCTATGCATGGATAGACCAAGAATCTCTATCGGATTATTTAAAACCGGATTATGGTTTATTTAAGGATGGAAAATTTCTTATAGGAATCCATTTCCACGCTTTGGATGAGAAGAGCCTGGTAGAATATGCAAAAGAAGTAGGGGTTGACTATGAAATCCTGAAGGATTCGTCTGATCTGCCTGCAATCCTTATTGATACCAGTAACTTTTTTGATGAAGACTCCAGAAAGTACGTTGAAACCAAGGTAGCAAAGATAAAAGCCGGGCAGAAAATTAAGCTGATAGATTACGATTGGGAAGACGATACAGAAACAGATTTAAATAATATAAAAATAGTTGGTTTGACAGCCCGATCCCCAAAAATTGTACACCCAGGCGACATTGGTTCCTGGAATGTCGTGATCTCCGAAAAAACGATGGAGAAGCTTAGTGAAGGGGATAGCCCATTAAGGTTTAGCAGTAACCTTCACCTGATAAGTGAAGATCCGATAAAAACCCAAGAAGAGATAGAAAATATGAAAATAGAAGACGTATTCATCCAAAATGATTATAGGTATAGACAATCGGAGGAGCAGACCCTATTATTGCTGTCCATATTTATCTACGGATTTATTATCTTAATCACCGCTGTATCCATAGCTAATATCTTCAATACCATATCCACCAGTGTCCTTCTTCGAAAGCGTGAATTTGCAATGCTAAAATCTGTGGGAATGACACCAAAAAGCTTTAACAGAATGGTAAACTATGAGAGCATTTTTTATGGTATGAAATCTTTATTCTACGGATTGCCAATCAGCGTGGCTATAATGTATTTAATTTATAATGTAATGGCAGACGCCTTTGTTTATAACTTTACTCTCCCTTGGAAAGATATCCTTATTGTAATTATTGCAATATTTGTTGTAGTAAGCTCTACTATGCTTTATTCGGGGGGAAAGATTAAAAGGGAAAATATAATGGACGGGCTAAGGCAAGAAAGCGTATAATAAAGGACAAAATAAAGTTCTATGGCTAAAATGCACCCATGGGGATTCCGGCAGTATGAAGCCCGTGGGAAGAAATTTCGAATCATAAAAGGGAGGAATACATATGGAAAATATAATACCTACCAGAGAAACAGCAATGGATCTGCTCAAGGAATACAATAAAGAGGAAAGCCATATAAGGCATGCTTTATCCGTGGAAGCTGTTATGGTTCATTTTGCTGAACTTTTAGGCGAAGATAAGGAAAAATGGGGAATCATAGGATTAATTCATGATCTGGATTACGAGAAATATCCTGACGAACATTGTACTAAAACCGGTGAGATTCTGGAAGAAAGAGGTTGGCCCAAAGACTATATCCGCGCCATAATGAGCCATGGGTGGGGAATCTGTTCTGATATAGAGCCCATTGAAAGGATGGAAAAAGTCCTGTATACAATTGATGAACTAACAGGATTGGTGGCTGCTACCGCCCTTATGAGACCCAGCAAAAGCATATTGGATATGGGGGCAAAATCTGTCAAGAAGAAATGGAAACAAAAAAGTTTTGCCGCCGGGGTTGACAGAAGCCTTATAAAAAAGGGCGCCGATATGTTGGGAATGGATGTTGGAAAGATTATCGAAGAAACCATAATGGGCATGAGAAAGGTTGCAGAAGAAATCGGTCTGGCTGGGCAGGCAGCGGATGAGTGATTGTTTAATACCGCTATAGACGAATAGTTGTCCTATTCGTGTCACCAGAAACTTCCATCAAATAATATTCCCCGTAGTGGGAAAAATAATAGCGATTATATGATAAAGGGAGGAATTCTGTGAACCGCGAAGATAGGGAAATAAAGGGAATAGACAGTAAGGAAGAGCTGGAAATGGCCAATGAAAGGCGAATAGATGAACTGATGAATATCAACAACCGCTATGTCCGGACAGAAAGACACCTTGAGCAGCATCCTGAATTTTCCGACCCTGAAAACCTGGAACATGCTTCTAATATACAGAAGGAACGGGAAGACAGAATGGATAACCTAAAGAATATAATCGCCTACGGAAAGCATGAAGAGGAAGATGAAGTAGAAAACCTCAAGCGAAACATTGAATATACCGACAACTATCTGGAGGAAAATGCTGACCGTATGGACGAATTCACACTGAACAAGGCTATGGAAAAGCAATCCCATAGGAGAGAACAGTTGGAATTCTTGGAGTAAAAAGTTCCCGCCGAATCTGGCGGGAACTTTTTTGTCTTATACTTAAAAACAATATATGGGGCTTAATGTATTGACTACCACAACAAGTTGTGGTAGAGTAAAATTAATTAAATATGAAGGAAGATTAGGGGAAGCAGGTTAGAATCCTGCACAGAGCCGCTACGGTATTGAGTTTATTCTCTAAGTCCGAATGCCTACCTTCTTTATTCACTTATTAACTTTCCCGAAACTGGAAAGAAGTGTTGCTTGCAGGACAAACCGCACTCTTTTTTGGGTGTGTTTTTTATTTTAAAATTTATTTTTCTAAAAATTATAGTTTATATCGTAAAAACAGCTTGGTAGCGTTACTAAAATTAGGCTGATGAAAGGATGGTGGGAAGCAAATTGAAATTGGCGGATATCAAAAGGTTACATTAAAAGATTATCCTGGAAAGGTTGCGGCTATCTGTTTTACCCAAGGCTGCCAATTGCGTTGTCCCTATTGCCATAATCCGGATTTGGTATTGAAAGAAAGATTTGTAACGGAAACTGAACAAGAAAAGATTACAGAAGACTTTTTCTCATATGTACTAAAAAGGAAGAATCTTTTAGACGGCGTAGTTTTTAGCGGTGGAGAACCCCTATTACAAGCGGATTTACAAGAAGTACTATATCAGCTGAAAAACGAGGGGTTTTCAATTAAGCTCGATACAAACGGACTATTGCCCAATTTATTAAAGGACTTAGTTACCAAAGGGTTAATAGATTATGTGGCATTAGATTATAAGAGTAATTTTTCGGGTTGGCACAAAGCTACAGGGATAGAATCTACCCAATCAAAGGAAAGTCAATATATTCAGTGGCAGAAAAGTCTGAGGATTCTGGACCAGTATTCTGTTCCCTACGAATTAAGGACCACCGTAGTGAAAGGGATACATAGAAGAGATGATTTAATGGGCATGGGCAAGGACTTGAATGCCCTGATTAAAAAATCCGCCCCCAAGTGGTTTCTGCAAAGGTTTGAAAAAAGTCAAATGGTCTTATCCGATTACAAGACCGGGGGAATAGTGCCTCTGGCATATTCCAGGGGGGAAATGACAGAGATCTGTAAAGATTTACACCAAATAATGCCAACAGTTCAGTTGAGATAATAATATTCGAGAGATAATAAAGGGGGAAATATAATGAATTATATAGTAGAGAAAAG
The DNA here is from genome assembly GCA_012518395.1 of Clostridiales bacterium. Classification (GTDB taxonomy): domain Bacteria; phylum Bacillota; class Clostridia; order Caldicoprobacterales; family UBA3941; genus JAAYSJ01. Next base: position 21,638 of record JAAYSJ010000049.1, on the reverse strand, counting down.
GGATGGCCAAAGGGTAGACTTTAAAATTGAAAAAATTCGCATTGCTATGGAAAAGGCCTTTACCGCAGAAAATATGAAAATGGATGAGTCGGTAATGGAACTTTTAACTTTGCGGGTGGTAGCTCAGTTTCAGCCGGATATTTCGAAAAACAGAATATCTGTGGAAGAGATTCAAGACGCTGTGGAAGTGGTTCTAATCCAGGCGGGATACACCAAAGTAGCAAAGGCATATATTCTATATAGAAAACAACGGGAGAAAGCACGGGAGGCCGTTGGTACACTACTGGATTATAGTAGAGTTGTTAATGATTATGTTAATATTGAGGACTGGAGGGTCAAAGAGAATTCAACAGTTACATATTCGGTGGGAGGGCTGATTCTTTCCAACAGCGGTGCTATAACGGCCAACTATTGGCTATCTGAAATTTATGATGAGGAAGTAGCCAATGCACACAGAAGGGGAGACATTCATATCCATGATCTCTCCATGCTCACGGGATATTGCGCAGGCTGGTCCCTGCGCCAGCTTATACAAGAAGGCTTGGGAGGAATCCCGGGAAAGATTTCTTCCTCACCTGCAAAGCATTTGGCAACCCTTTGCAATCAGATGGTAAATTTTCTGGGGATAATGCAAAACGAGTGGGCCGGGGCTCAGGCCTTCAGTTCCTTTGATACTTATCTGGCACCTTTTGTTAAGACAGACGGGCTATCCTATGAACAGACCAAAAAATCTATAGAATCCTTTATCTATGGGGTTAATACCCCTAGCAGATGGGGAACCCAAGCGCCATTTTCAAATATTACCCTGGACTGGACAGTACCTTCTGATCTGGGGAAAGAGCCTGCTGTTGTTGGCGGTGAATTCATGGATTTTACATATGGTGATTGTCAAAAAGAAATGGATATGATCAACAAAGCATTTTTGGAAATAATGATAGAAGGGGATGCCAAGGGGCGAGGCTTTCAATATCCCATTCCTACATATTCAATAACCAAGGATTTTGATTGGTCTGAAAGCGAAAATAATCAATTGCTGTTCGAGATGACGGCGAAGTATGGTACTCCTTATTTTTCAAACTATATAAACAGCGATATGGAGCCTTCAGATGTCAGAAGCATGTGTTGCAGGCTGCGGCTTGATTTACGAGAATTGAGAAAAAAGAGCGGCGGATTTTTTGGCAGCGGGGAAAACACCGGTTCCATAGGCGTGGTAACCTTGAACCTTCCCAGGATAGCCTATCTGTCTAAAACAAGGGAAGAATTCTTCCTTCGCCTTGATAAAATTATGGATATATCAGCAAGATCCTTAAAGACTAAAAGAGAGGTAGTTACCCAGTTTTTAGAAGCAGGTTTATATCCTTATACCAAAAGGTATTTAGGGACATTAAACAACCATTTTTCGACTATAGGAATCCTTGGGATGAACGAAGCCTGCTTAAACGCAAATTGGCTTAGGGCTAATCTGGATAACGAAGAATCCCTAAAGTTTGCCAGGGAAGTCCTTAAATATATAAGGGAAAGGTTGTCCGATTACCAAGAACGATATGGGGATTTGTATAATTTGGAGGCTACACCTGCTGAATCTACTGCCTATCGCCTGGCAAAATACGATATAAAGTATTATCCAGATATAATCGTTGCAGGAAAAACTGGGGGTGCTCCTTACTACACCAACAGTTCACATTTGCCTGTGGGCCATACGGAGGATATATTTGAAGCTCTGGATAATCAAGATCAGCTTCAAACCTTGTATACCAGTGGCACGGTATTTCATACATTTTTAGGTGAGAGGATGCCGGATTGGCGCTCCACGGCCGGGCTGGTCAAAAAGATAGCGGAAAATTATGAACTGCCCTACTATACCATAAGTCCTACTTATTCGGTATGTGAGGGACATGGTTATCTAGAAGGGGATTATGATAAATGTCCTCATTGCGGCTCTGAAGTGGAAGTATACAGCAGGATTACGGGATATTATCGACCTATAAAGAACTGGAACGAAGGGAAAGCGCAGGAGTACAAAGATAGAAAAGAGTATGCCGTGGGCTAAGATAAAATCCCATAGGAAACTGATTTATGTTATGATAAAATAAAGAAAATTTAGCCTGTAAACCCTTAGGGAAGGCATTCATCATAGGCTGGGAGGGAAAAGTATGGAACAAAGGATAAAGATAGGCATAGCAGGCTATGGCAACTTGGGAAAAGGGGTTGAAGCAGCAATCGGCTATAATCCGGATATGGAGTTGGTAGCGGTATTTTCCAGGCGCGACCCTGAGAGCATTGCACTGCCGACACCTGGAGTGGAATCAGTACATATATCCGAAGTGGAAAAGTATAGAGATAAAATAGATGTGATGATATTATGCGGGGGTTCAGCCACGGATTTACCTGTACAAGGGCCTCTCTTAGCCAGGATATTCAATACGGTGGATAGCTTTGACACTCATGCAAAGATTCCGGAATATTTTACGGAGATGGATGGATCCTCCAAAAGGGGATCAAAGATCAGCCTCATATCTGTGGGTTGGGATCCGGGACTTTTTTCTGTAAATCGCCTTATGATGGAGGCCATTCTGCCCGGGGGGAGCACCTATACCTTTTGGGGAAAGGGCGTAAGCCAGGGACATTCCGATGCGGTGAGGAGAGTGCCAGGGGTTAAAGATGCTGTTCAGTATACCATTCCTATAGAGAAAGCATTGAACAGGGTCAGAGGGGGTGAAAATCCGGACTTATCCCCAGGTGAAAGACATCTTAGACATTGCTATGTAGTTATTGAAGAAGGGGCAGACAAGGAAGAGATAGAAAGAAAAATTAAAACCATGCCCAATTATTTTGCGGATTATGATACAGAGGTTACCTTTATCAGCCAGGAGGATTTAAGGTTCAACCATTCCGGGATGCCCCATGGGGGTAGGGTGATACGAAGTGGTGTTACTGGCCAGGATACAGATAGACATAACCAGACCGTTGAATTTTCATTGGATCTAAAAAGTAATCCTGAGTTTACCGGCAGTGTTTTGACAGCCTATGCCAGGGCAGCATACAGATTGAATAAAGATGGACAAACAGGAGCAAGGACAGTATTTGATGTGCCACCGGGTCTTCTATCCATGAAGTCTGCTGCAGAACTGAGGAAGACTTTGCTTTAATATTGAGAGAATACCGGTATGCTCTACAAGAACTATCCCTTATGATTAGGGAGTTATGTAAATTATTATATCAATAGTAGATATAAGTTAGGGGACGGTTTAGAAACTGTCCCCTAAAGATAATTGCTAATATAATGGATAATAGTCATTTTAATTATAACAGAAAAATATTTGATTTCTCGCATTCTTGTATGATTTCGTCAGGCCAGATAGAGGCTTGCACCTCCCCTATGTGGGCCTTACCCAGAAAGAACATGCACATCCGGGATTGGCCTATGCCCCCGCCTATGGTATATGGGAGCTTCCCTGCCAGAAGATCCTTATGATAATCCATGGTCAGCCTGTCTTGGGCTCCCGTCAAAAGAATCTGTTCTCTAAGGCTTTTTTCATCAACACGAATCCCCATAGAGGATAACTCCATAGCTTGGTTTAGAACAGGGTACCAGAATAATATATCCCCGTTTAAATTCCAATCGTCATAATCCGGTGCCCTTTGATCATGGGGTTTCCCTGATTTAAGATTATGGCCTATTTGCATTAAAAAGACTGCACCCTTGGCCTTGGTAATAGCATTTTCTCTATCTTTAGGGGATAGATCGGGATAGAGATCTTCTAATTCTTGGCTGGTGATAAAGCAAATTTCCTCGGGTAAAAAAGCTTCAAGTTCCGGGTATAGTTCGCAGATATATTCCTCAGATTTCTTAAAAGCCCTGTATATCTTTTTGACAACTGCTTGTAGGGTTTCTATGTTTCTCTGGGCTCCGGAAATGATTACCTCCCAATCCCATTGGTCAACGTAGATTGAATGGAGGTTGCCCAATTCTTCATCTTTACGTATAGCGTTCATATCGGTATACAACCCCTCGCCTACACAAAACCCATATCTCTTAAGAGCAAACCTTTTCCATTTAGCCAGGGATTGGACGATTTCAGCTGTTCCGCCAATATCCTTTACATCAAAGGATACAGGCCTTTCTACACCGCTAAGGTTGTCATTAAGCCCTGTCTCTGGTCTTACGAATAAAGGGGCGGATACCCTTGTGAGATTAAGTTCTTTTGCCAGCTGCCTCTCAAAATAATCTTTTAGAAACTTAATAGCCGCCACTGTTTGGCGAATATCTAAAACCGAATTATATTTAGGCGGAAAAAATGTTTTGCTCATAGTCTGCATAAAGTCATAAACCCCCTGAAAAGTATATTTCAGATTATAGCATTGTTGGTTGTTAAATACCAGCATCAAGATGGATTCAAGATGCATTATTTTATTGATAATAGCGAAAGTTGATGCTAGAATGTAATTATCCATATCAGAAGATTCATTTGGTTTTGAAATGGCAAGTCTTTTTTGCAACATTTATAAAATTACTATTTATGTAATACAGTTTCTAACATATCTATAATTATCATGAAAGGAAGGGTGAATAAAATGAGTATGGGAAATGTAATACCCATAAAACGTGTTCCCAAAAGAGCCACTATAATCCCTATAATTATTATAATCATAGTGGCAATACTATTATCATCATTTTATACGGTAGATCAGACCGAATACGCTGTTCTTTTGACTTTTGGCAAACCCAGCGCCGAAATTATCACTTCCGGGTTGAAGTTTAAATATCCATACCCTATCCAATCCGTAAGAAAGCTGTCTAAGGAGACTTTTTCACTTACCTTGGGATATGAGGATCTAAATGGTCAAGAAAGTTATGATGAGGCAGAATCCAAAATGATAACCGGGGACGAAAATATTATCCTGGCGGATATGGAAGTACAATGGAGGATCGTAGATCCAGTAGCATTTTTGTATAATACCTAATACCCAGAGGAGGTGCTTCGGGTCGCTACCTCATCCTCTTTGAGGGGTGTAATTGGAAGTTCCTTGGTGGACGATGTATTGACCGATGGACGGATCCAGATAACCAATGATATCAGGGACAATCTCGTCAAACTGGCAGACCGGTATGGCCTTGGAGTATCTATAGTCAATGTCAATCTTCAGGATGTGGATCTTCCTACTCTAGAGGTTAGCGAGGTCTTTAAAGCTGTAACCGAGGCCGGGCTTGGGGATATTATATATTCCAATATAAGAATCGAACTGGGGAAGCTGGGATATGGGGAGATCATAAACCATACGGTAAAATCCAGAGGCGATGCGGACAAGGAGGAAGCCGCTAAACTCTATAATGAATCCTATGGAAAGGATACGGACTTCTTTAACTTGTACACCACCTTGGAATCCTATAGGACAATGATTAATGACGAAACCGTTATAATGTTTCCCGCCGATTCACCTTATGCAAAATATATTTTCGGGGATTGATTTATTCAAGGAATTGATTCGTATACATATGAGGATAACAGGGATAAAATTGTTTACAAAGATGGGTGCTTTGATTACGTAATATAATAAAAATAACGATAAGGGAAAGGTGTGTGACTTAAATGCTTAGGGATTTATACCGTGAACGAAAAGGTAAAAGGAAGAGAGAATCCAGCTATGACCGCACAGGAGGCAATTTTGATTTTTATGGTTTTAATCCTGGAGATAAAAAGGTTATTTTCGATGTTAATGCTCCAGGCTGCATAACCCATATATGGGTGACTATGGCGGCATACCTTGGCGGCGCAGATGCAATGTTGGAACGAAAGGTAGTCCTTCGTATGTATTGGGATAACGAGGAAGAACCCTCGGTAGAGGCTCCAATTGGGGATTTCTTTGGGATGGGACACGGTATCAGCAAAAATTTTGTATCAGCTCCATTGACCATGTGCCCACAGGATGGCCGGGGCTATAATTGCTATTTTCCTATGCCATACAGTGATGCAGCCCGAATTGAGGTGGAGAACCAATCGGAATTTCAGATGTTGTTCTATTTTTATGTAGACTACGAAGAATATGACGAAGCGCCAGATAGTTCCCTAAGGTTTCACGCCAGCTGGCGTAGAGAACTCACAGAAAGCGCAGCCGATCCGGATTGGGACGGGGAATACTTTCAGTTCGCAGGGGAGAATCTTACAGGGGAAGAAAACTATGTGATTTTGGAAGCCAGGGGGAAAGGTCACTATGTCGGCTGCAACATGAATATCCACAATTTACGCTATACCAACCAGAATAACTGGCCCGGTGAAGGGGATGATATGATATTTATTGATGATGAACCTTGGCCTCCAAGGCTTCACGGTACAGGGTGTGAAGATTATTTTAATACCGCCTTTTGCCCTACCGAAGAATACAACGCTCCCTACAACGGTATTATCCTGCCTGGCGGACCCAACTGGTACGGTAAGATTACCTATTATCGCTATCATATACTGGATCCAATTATGTTTGATAAGTCTATAAAGGTAACTATTGAACATGGACATAATAATAACCGATACGACGATTATTCCTCTACGGCTTATTGGTACCAGACAGAACCCCACATCCATTATCCGATTCTTCCCGTAGCCGAAAGGATTCCCCTGCCGGATATTGAAAGGGATCTGCCTGCTATGGTGAAGATGAAGGCTCAAAGGGATATCAAGGCCAAGGAAATGGGACTTGAAGAATAAAGGACTCTACAAAAAGTTAAATATAAACCATAATAAAAGCGGCGAAACTATTTGTTTTGCCGCTTTTACCATAAGCAGACAAGTGGATTTCAGGGTAAAACAATTAGTTGATCGTGTTGTTGCATTAATTGTTACACGCCAAGATATAATAAATTGGCCTTATGGTGTAATGGAATTTGGATTGCTTTGTTTGCGCCTTTCAAGCTCCAATACAATATTATTATATTTCTCTGCCGTCAGGGGATAAAATGAAACTATTATAACCACGATGGCACTAATAATTATAGGGGTCACGGCAAACATGGAAACAATCCCCTTAACTGTTCTTGCTGATTGTTCTATCAATTCGCTGTTATAGCCAAATAGGGTAAGCAATAATCCTACCAGAAAGCTGGCGAAACCCGATGCAGCCTTTTGGGCGAAAGTAAAGGAAGAGAAGGTAACGCCCTCGGTACGTATTCCTGTCTTCCAGTCCCCATATTCCACTGCATCCCCAAACATGGGATATACGGCTACGCTGGGGATGCCCTGGGTAATACCGATCAAGAACATGCATATTAGAAGTAGCATGGTGTTCTGGCCTATGGGTAGGATTGCCGCACTGAGAAGAAGGGCGATAATAGAAGAAACCATAACGGATTTTTTGGATCCATATTTTTTTAACACCATGGGGCCTACTACCAACCCTACTGCAGCGCCTGCAAAGGTGGTAATAAGGATGGTGCTGGCAAAGCTTTCCGGACGTCCTAAATAGTATTTCGAATAATAAACGGCAACAGCCGTCATTACCGCTGTACGCAGGTTGGAACTAAAGGTCATCAGGGTGGCAACTGCCCAGGGTCTGTTTTGCAGGAGGGAGCGGAGCTGCTGACCCATTGTATGTTTTTTAATCTCAATTTTTCTATCCCTATTCGCTTCAACCACATGCTCTTTGGTATTGAAGAATGTAATTAAAAAGCCTGCTGCCGCCACAACACCCAAGACAAGGGCAGAACGGAAAAACCCGCTTCGTTGTATTTCCAGTTCGGAATTGCCTCTACCCAGAATATTGGCAAATACGGGGATAAAGCTGGTGACTATAAATCCTACCATGGCAAATAGGAGCCTATTCCTTGATAATTGGGTGCGCTCCCCCTGATCCTTGGTCATAAGAGCTATCATGGAGTTGTAGGGAATATTGATAAGGGTATAAATTGTAATCAATACAAAATAAAATACATAAGCGTATATTAGCTTACCGGAATCACTCAAATGTGGGGTATAGAATAGAAAACTACCCACAAGCCCATAGGGGATAGCAAACCATAACAAATAGGGTCTGGCCTTACCGTATTTGGTATCAGTGCGGTCGACTATAAAACCTGCTATGGGATCATTTACAGCATCATAGATGCGGGCTATTAGCATTAGTGTGCCGGCTGCTATAGCCGAAATGCGGAAGATATCGGTAAAGAAAAACATAGCCCAAGTTATGGTGACGTTCCATACTAGCGCAGTGGAGAGATCACCAAACCCGTAAAAAAATTTCTCCCGTCTTGTCAGCTTAGGATAAATCTGTAATTCAGTATTCATAGATAAGTCCTCCCCTTTTTACAAAGTGCACCGGTTCAGCGGTGACACCCTGATAGTTAAAGTCACTTTAGATTCTATCATGGTTTGGAATTAAAAGTTAAGTAAAAAATCGTCGTATTATAAAAACAAGGATGCTCGACAAATCTCAATGAAAAAGGCTTGTATACAGATACATATTATGGTAAAGTCTATATTGTTACATTCTTCGTTATATACTGAAAAAATGTATTATACAGGCGCGGCTACCTATTCTGATCTTATCACAAAGCAACAAATTTCCCCAAGGGAAAATCAGTATTATACTGGCGCATTAATGTGAGGGGGGTTTCGTTAAAGATGAAGTCAAAATATTCAATAATAGCCTTATTACTGGTCTGCCTTATATTTATAACAGCTTGTAATTCAAGACCTAATGAACCTGATAAGTCCAATCAAGATGAGGGGGCTGATTCAATAACAGCTCAAGGGGAGGATGATGCTCCTGAGCCGGAAGCACTTGCAATATTCGACGATGCTCAGAATCCAACTATTCCCGAAGAGATAGATTGGAAATCAATTTACAAAGAATTTTTATTGGAATACTCCGAACCCGAAGGCGATAATGTTCTCTTTGGTATTAGCCTTATGGACATTAATGCGGATGGTGTGCCCGAGCTCATCCTCAGCAGTTCTGCCTATATGAGAAGTAACTATATCTATACTATTTCCGAAGGGGAGGTTATCCAATCAGGAGGCTTTGGCACCAATTACGAAGAACAGGTCAGTAAGCATATGGGTGTTAAGCTATGTAAAAACAAGCATACAGGCGATGTTCAATGGATAGCGACCGCAGGAATAAGTGAAGACGACGACGATGGGATTCGCACAACCTAATTTTGAAGGGGTTTTTTTCCGGGGAGGCGGATTTTGATGCCCATTGCAAGCCCACAGACCAGATGGTGTACGCATTGACCAATGATGATATTGGCTTTGAAGAAAGGTTTTTAGACTACACCTATTCTTCCGGGGGGCTTACAGGAGCGGTGTTTAGTTGTTTTGAGGACAGCGCCGCATACAACCTGGTATTGATGCAGGAGCTGAGAAATGAGGATGGTTCCATAATTGCCGGGGATGGCAAGACAGAGTATACCTTTTTGAACGGTTGCGAACTGGTTTCTCAAACCTTTAGTTTCAGGCCGCTATTGGATGGCATCTTTATGGAATAGACAAAAGGGCGGGTTTTTGCTAATATATGAGGAAAAGATATATAATTGGATGGAGAGGACGGGGTTTAGATCCTATTGGAAATGGCCCCTACATACAGGGAGGAAACATAATGACGAAGGTATTGGTAAAGGAAATTTATAGAGATTCCGAAAAATTCGGTGGACAGGTTGTGACCCTTACAGGTTGGGTGAGGACTGTTAGGGCATCGAAGAATTTCGGATTTATTGAATTGAATGATGGCAGTTTCTTCAAGAATATTCAAATAGTTTACGAAGGGAATCTAGATAATTTTAAAGAAATATCCGGGTATAATGTGGGTTCCGCTATTAGGGTTGAGGGGGAACTTGTTCTAACTCCCGGGGCGAAACAGCCCTTTGAAGTGAAGGCTTCCCAGGTGGAACTTGAAGGAGGTTCAACCCCCGAATACCCCCTGCAAAAAAAGAGGCATTCTATGGAATTCTTAAGGGAGATTGCACACCTAAGGCCTAGAAGCAATATCTTCTCTGCAGTGTTTCGGGTGCGTTCCTTGGCGTCCTATGCCATACACAAATTCTTTAATGACAGGGGTTTCGTCTATGTTCATACCCCTATAATAACTGGTAGCGATGCTGAGGGTGCTGGGGAGATGTTCAAGCTCACTACTTTTGACTTAGATAATCTGACACTGGACGAATCAGGGAAGGTGGATCATTCCCGGGACTTCTTCGGTAAGGAAGTCTCTTTGACAGTAAGCGGGCAGCTGGAAGGTGAAGCCTATGCTCACGCTTTTCGAAACATCTACACTTTTGGGCCTACCTTTAGGGCGGAAAATTCCAATACGGCACGCCATGCCGCAGAATTTTGGATGATAGAGCCGGAGATTGCCTTTGCAGACCTTGAAGATAATATGGTTTTGGCAGAAGAAATGTTGAAATATATTATTTCCTATGTCCTGGAAAATGCCCCTGAGGAAATGGAATTCTTCAATAAATTTGTGGATAAGGGGCTTATGGACAGGCTAAATACTATAATAAATTCAAAATTTGGCCGCGTTACTTATACAGATGCTATTGATATATTAAAAGAATCAGGCAAAGAGTTTTCTTATCCTGTAGAGTGGGGATTGGATCTTAAGACAGAGCATGAGAGATACCTCTCGGAAGTGGTATTTAAAAAGCCCGTATTTGTAATCAATTATCCCAAGGATATAAAAGCTTTTTATATGAAGCTTAACGATGATGGCAAGACCGTTGCCGCCATGGATCTTTTAGTGCCCGGGGTAGGTGAGATTATAGGCGGGAGCCAGAGGGAAGACCGTTTAGAGATTTTGGAACAGCGCATGGAAGAAATGGGCATAGAAAAAGAAGAATATTGGTGGTATTTAGAACTCAGAAAATATGGTGGCACAAAGCATGCCGGTTATGGTTTAGGCTTTGAGCGAGCTATCATGTATATAACAGGAATGTCAAATATTCGTGATGTTATTCCTTTCCCCAGGACTGTCAGATCTGCAGAATTCTAAAAGAACAGGCTATATTTTCCCTTGACAAAATCATGGTTTTTGCAGTATTATGGGACATGGTATGAATTTATGACAATATATTATCAAAAGCTATGAACGGGACAGTAATTTGGGTTATTTGGATTTAGAGAGGCAGTGGTTTGGTGAAAGATTGCCCCAGATTCCCTGATGAATATCACCCGGGAGCCGGATATCCGAAAGCCCTGTCAAAAAGTGCAATTAAGATATCACGCATAGATGCGTTAAACTAAAAATGAGCGACAGGTGTTTTTCGCCTGTAAGCTGGGTGGTAACACGGCAAAGTCGTCCCTGAGTTTAACTCGGGGATTTTTTATTATACAGGATTGTACTGAAAGAATTATCAGTGTATAGTTTATATTTTTAAAAATAGTTCTTGTAGCAGAAACGAAATTGATATAGATCAAAAATGTTATTTAGAAAGGAAATTTTAGAATGGAAATATTTAAGCCCCTATCCGATCTTTCTATCAGTGATAATGAGAAAAGAATTGCTGAAGGTTGGAAAGAGATTGATATCCTGAAAAAGAGCATAGATAATCGTGATGGGGAGAAATCCTTTATCTTCTACGAAGGCCCGCCCACGGCCAACGGCAGTCCAGGGATACATCATGTCATCTCCAGAACGATAAAGGATACCGTATGCAGGTACAAGACTATGACAGGGTATCAGGTGAAGAGAAAAGCCGGATGGGACACCCATGGTCTGCCGGTAGAGATAGAGGTAGAAAAACAACTGGGTCTTGGGAGTAAGCATGAAATTGAGGAATATGGTATAGGAAAATTCAACGAAAAATGCCGACATTCTGTGTTCACTTATGAGGGTCAATGGCGTGAGATGACTGAAAGAATGGGCTATGAGATTGACCTTGATAACCCCTATATCACCCTTGATAATGATTATATAGAGACCGAATGGTGGATATTGGACAAGTTCTTCAAAGAAGGATATATATACGAAGGACATAAGATCCTGCCCTATTGTTCCCGCTGTGGTACGGGTTTAGCTTCCCACGAGGTGGCCCAAGGGTATAAGGAGATAAAAAACGATACGGTCTATGTAAAGTTCAAAAGAAAAGGTGTAGAAGAATACTTTTTAGTTTGGACCACCACCCCCTGGACTTTGGCATCAAATGCAGCGTTGACTGTAAACCCCAATGAAACCTACCTGAAAATAAGGCATGAAGGAACAGTCTATTATGTAGAAAAGCATCTGGCAAATCAGGTTGTAGGGGATGATTACGAAGTTATAGAAGAAATACAGGGCAAGGACTTAGAATATATGGAATATGAGCAGCTTATGCCCTTTATAGATGTACCCGAAGGTAAGAAAGCCTTTATGGTAACCCTGGCCGATTACGTAACTGTTGAGGACGGCACAGGGATAGTCCACACCGCCCCTGCCTTTGGTGAGGACGACTACAATACCGGAGTAGCGTATAATCTCCCGGTGCTTCAGCCTGTAGATGAGGATGGAAAATATCTGGATACCCCCTGGAAGGGTATGTTTGTAATGGATGCGGATCCTGTTATCATCAGATGGCTGGCTGAGGAAGGAAAGCTTTTCAGAAAGCAGAGGATGGAGCACAATTATCCTCATTGCTGGAGATGCCAGACTCCGCTTCTATACTATGCAAAGCCCAGCTGGTATATTGAAATGACCAGGCTGAAGGATAAGCTAATAGAAAACAATAATAATGTGGAATGGTATCCCGACTATGTAGGGGAAAAAAGATTTGGAAACTGGCTGGAGAACCTAAATGATTGGGCAATTTCCCGAAGCAGATATTGGGGTACACCCTTAAATATCTGGAGATGTGATTGTGGCCATGATGAGAGTATCGGTTCCCGAAAGGAATTGGTAGATAAGGCCATAGAGAAAATAGATGAAAGTATAGAGCTTCACAGGCCCTACGTTGACGACGTTCATATAAAATGCCCAAAATGCGGTGGCGTTATGACAAGAGTGGAGGACGTAATCGATTGTTGGTTTGACAGTGGCTCCATGCCTTTTGCCCAGCATCACTATCCATTTGAGAATAGCGATAACTTTGAAGAACTTTTCCCAGCAGACTTTATTTGTGAAGGGATAGACCAAACAAGAGGATGGTTTTATTCCTTAATCGCTATATCCACCTTTGTAAAAGGGGTATCCCCCTACAAGAGGGTATTGGTAAACGATCTGGTCCTTGACAGGGAAGGCAAGAAGATGTCCAAGTCCAGGGGCAATACTGTGAATCCTTTTGAACTGTTTGACCAATACGGGGCAGATGCCCTGCGCTGGTATCTCTTATTCGTATCCCCTGTATGGGCGCCTACCCGTTTTGACGTGGATGGGCTTAGGGAGGTTTTAAGTAAGTTCTTTGTAACTATGAAGAACGTATATAATTTCTTTACCCTTTACGCTAATACCGATGGCTTGGATCCCAGAAACTACTTTGTAGACTACAAGGATAGAGCAGAAATCGATAGATGGATATTATCCAAGTATAATAATCTTAAAAAGACTGTTGAAAAGGAAATGGATGCCTATGACCTCACTAGGGCTACCAGAGCGATCCAGGAATTTGTAAGTGAGGATTTGTCCAACTGGTATATCCGTCGTTCCAGAAGAAGGTTCTGGGGCAGTGAATTATCTGAGGATAAGAAGGCGGTGTATAGCACCACCTACGAAGTATTGGTAGGTCTTTCCCAGATGATCGCTCCTTTTGCCCCCTTTATGTCCGAAGAGATCTATACCAACTTGACTGGCGAATTGTCCGTTCATCTTAGCGATTATCCAAAGGTTGATATGGAGCTTATAGACCAACGTGTGGAAAAACGTATGGATCTTGTAAGAAGCCTGGTCACCTTAGGTCGTGCTGCCAGAGAATCTGCCCGGATAAAGGTGCGCCAGCCCCTAAAAGAAATCTTTATAGACGGGAAGTTTAAGGACTTGATCCACGATTTGGTGCCTTTAGTTAAGGAAGAATTAAATATTAAAGAAGTAGTATTTGCTCAAGACTTAAATCAATATATGAACTTTACCATAAAACCAAATTTCAAGGTTTTAGGCCCGGTATTGGGTCCAAAACTAAGGGCTTTTCAAAAGAGCCTATCCCAGTTGGATGCTTCTGCGGTGGCGCCCAAGCTGGACGAGGGTGGAAGCCATACTGTTGACCTTGAAGGTGAACCTTTTGAAATAAATAGCGAAAATGTTTTGATAACTATCGCTGCAAAAGAAGGCTTTAATGTAGTAATGGAAAACAACCTTTTCGTGATATTGGATACAAGCCTGACTCAGGAGCTTAAGGACGAGGGCTATGCCAGGGAATTCATCTCCAAAGTTCAGCAGATGAGAAAGAACAACGACTATGAGGTAATGGATAATATCCATATTTACTTTGATGGAGATGAAGAGATAACCGAGGCCGTCGGGCTCTACGAGGATTATATAAAAACAGAGACCTTGGCACTAAGTATCGAAAAGTTGACGGATTCCACTATGGAAAGGTTTGATCTGAACGATCATGAAACCGGTATTAAGGTAGAGAGGGTATAATTCACTGCATCTTTGGCTTGATGGATCGGGCAGACTTTGGATATTCATGGTCTATAAATCCCAGGAGAATTATAAAGTACAAAAATAGAATAGGACAGTTCGTAACCATCCTGTCCCAAAACAAAACTAAGGACTTTTCTTTACCCCGGGGGGTGGTTTATGTCCTCCCGGGGTTTTTAAATGTCCTCCTGGATTATTTTTGTGTCATCCTGAGCTTGCGAAGGGTCTTTCCGATCGGTTAATAGACTTATGTCATAATCAAATATAGAATGCAACGGAGGAGATAATAGCAATGGGCATCAACTTTAAAAACACCAGATTTATAACAACAGCGGCTATTATTGGCGCTGTTTACGCTGTTATTACGATACTTTTGGCTCCTATAAGCTATGGGCAGATTCAGGTAAGAATAGCCGAGGCTCTTACTATCCTGCCCTGGTTTACGCCTGCGGCTATACCCGGACTTTTTGTAGGGTGTATAGTAGCCAATATCTTTGGAGGAAATTTAATGGATATAATCTTTGGCAGTCTGGCTTCTCTGGCAGCTGGAATTTTGTCGCAGAAAATGTCCAAGTCTTGGTTAGTTCCTTTGCCTCCTGTGATCATCAATGGATTTGTTATAGGGTGGGTGCTTCATGTTACGCAGGGACTGCCTTATTGGTTGACGGTAGGTACGGTTACTTTGGGGCAGGCAGTAGCTTGTTATGGGTTGGGCTATCCGCTGTTATTGATTCTTAATAGGAACAAAGACAAAATATTTAAATGATGATATCATATTGTAAAGCGGCCATATGGATTCTAGCCTTTTAGATCAGGAGGTTATAAATGGAGAATATAAGAATACAGGATTTTGAAGTAGGGAAGATAGCCCAGGGGTTTTTTATAGTAAAAACATCGACCGTTAGGATGACCACTACTAACAGCGAGTATATGGATTTTATATTATCTGATAGAACTGGAGATATCAATGCCAAATGGTGGGAATATAAAAAGGAATTAGGGGATACTTTATCAGCAGGAACTTTGGTTAAAGTCCGGGGTATGGTGACGGAATGGCAGGGCAGGCTTCAGTATAGGGTGGATAGGATAAGGCTCGTGGATAGTACCGATGGTATCAACCCCCAGGACTTTGTCCCCGTAGCCCCTGTGGCACCGGAGGATATGCTGGGCGGGATCCTTAAATACATAATTAAGATACAAAACAGGGATATAAAAGAAATTGTCAGCCGTGCCTTGAATGAGAAAAAGGAAAAACTTATGCATTATCCCGCTGCAATGAAGAATCACCATTCAATACGCTCAGGTCTTCTATACCACACCCTGACCATGTTGTCTCTGGCTGAAAGGGTATGTGATATCTACCCCCATTTAGATAGGGATCTATTATACTGTGGAGTGATACTCCATGACCTAGAGAAGGTCAATGAAATGGACGCCAATGAATTGGGAGTGGTATCGGGCTATACAATGGAAGGAATGTTGCTGGGCCACATTATCCAAGGTATCAAGACTGTGGAAAGGATAGGAAAGCAGGTAAACGCCGACCCGGAACTTATAATTTTGATTCAGCATATGCTGCTGGCTCATCATTACGAGCCGGAATTCGGAAGCCCGAAAAGGCCTATGATTCCTGAGGGGGAGGTCCTCCACTACCTGGATATAATAGATGCCAGGATGTACGATATGCATAAGGAATTGGAAGCCCTAAAGGCAGGAGAATTTTCCGAAAAAGTATGGGTATTACATAACAGGCAATTATATAAATACATTGCCAAAGAAAATGAAGCAGAAAAGGATAAGGAAGCAGAAAAATGATATAAACTGTACATTTTGCATAAAGAACAATTATGCTGCCCAAATTAGGAAGCATAGAATTAGATAAAGAAAGGAAGGCGGTTGCCTTCCTTTTCGATGCTTAATTATTTTGGATCCAGCCCAAGGCTCTCGGTTACTTTTTCGGCTGTATGTTCCAAACCCAAATCCTCGGCAGCCTTTTCTGCAAATTCGGGGACTTTTTTCAAGAACTTCCCTAGATATTCATCCTGATCTACAGTTGAAAGCTTTAATGCATATAACATAGGGCAGAACTTGCTAATCCCGATAGCTATTTTAGCGGCCCCTAAAGAGGTTAAAAGTTTAGACGATTTAATAATGCCTATACCCAGCAGTGAAAAGCCTATAAATAAACGGGCATTGGCATCTAAGGTACCTACGTTCTTTTCCATAAGCTCATCCCTTTACTATTATTATTGTAATTGATAGTTAGTTTGCCCTCGAATCCCGGTTATTATGACAAAAAACCAATCCAAATCCTAAATTTCTTGCTTGATATTTAGGAAGGCTGGTTTTATAATGGGATTATAAAACAAAGAAACGGGGAATTAGCTCAGCAGGTTAGAGTGCTACGCTCACATCGTAGAGGTCGTTGGTTCGAATCCAATATTCCCCACCATTTATGGGGGTATAGCTCAGTTGGGAGAGCGCTTGCTTCGCATGCAAGAGGTCAGGGGTTCAAATCCCCTTATCTCCACCATGGGATATACACCATCCTGGTGCAAAAATCTTAGAATAAAAGACTAATCTTGATCAAAAAGTTCAAAAATACGATGATCGTCGTATCCGGTTACGTTTTGAAGGAGGCTTACCAGTGAACCACCGTTTTGGTGAAGCGTATCTATTTCCATGTCTTCTGCCAGCTTTCCATCATGCAGCACTAAGACGCGGTCAATAAGATGTTCTATATCGTCTATGAGATGTGTGCTTATAAGAATGGTCTCATTCTCACGCAGTCCCCCCGCCATAATTTTCAGAAAGTCTCGGCGCGTAAAAATATCCTTGCCCGAAAAGGGCTCATCCATCAGAATATAGTCAACTCCAAGGGAAACGCCTGCGGACAGTTCCGCTTTGGCGCGCTCGCCGGTGGACATGCTTCTCACCGGTTGTCCCGACAGCTCAAAAAAACGAAGCAACGCTTCATAGCGTTTGCGGTCGAAACGCGGATAGAATTCGGCAAGAAATTCGCCTGTCTGCTCAGTCGTGAAACTGCCGAAGGAAGCACCCTCGCCGCTGATGTAGGCAAGCCTCCCGCGAATCTGCTCACCCTTCTGCCCATCCAAAGTGACGGTACCGCGCCCGCCATTACGCTGCCGAACCGACAGCCCAGCGCCCAAAGCACACAGACAGCAGCACAACCCGCAAAAACGCTCCGTGATGTGGTTGTGTGCCGTAGTCCTCCCGTCAGCATGAGCGCAGGCAGGCAGCCGGCGGCCAGCAGTGCCAGCAGGGAGCTTATTGCCTCCGGCACGCTTTGCGGCAGCAGGATGCGGAACAGATCGCTACGGATTACGGCAAGAAACAGTCCGTTTGTGCGTACTGTATTAAAAGGGAGTATCATTTCGTTAGCCTCGGCGAAGGGCGCCGCCGCGTTTTTGGATAGTGCAGTGACCGGCTCATATGCCGCGAGCAGCGCAAGGGTTTGCACTGTCCAAAGCATCAGCATACACACAACGCCACGGGTACAATAGGCCAGAAAGACGTTCCGTCTTGG
The DNA here is from genome assembly GCA_012518395.1 of Clostridiales bacterium. Lineage (GTDB taxonomy): Bacteria > Bacillota > Clostridia > Caldicoprobacterales > UBA3941 > JAAYSJ01. The sequence goes on along the minus strand of JAAYSJ010000049.1, from coordinate 3,550 downwards.
GGTGGGCAGCATCATCATGGTGTAAATACCGCTGTTGCGGAAATTTTCGGTATAGATGCTCACTGCCTCGGACATCATCCAGAAAGCGATTGCGGCAAGAAAAATATACCGAATTCCCGCGCACTCGATTAGTGATTCGTAGGTTTTTGTGAAATTCATTTCACCGATACTGACAAGTAGCAATATGAACGTCAGTGCAAACAATAGGGCGCACAATAAGAAGATGCGTTTAATTACAAGCATAAAAAGCCTTTTAGCAAGCTTACTATAGCCGTTCTGTATCATATGATTCATACATTTCCCTCCCAATATTGACTGATAAGTTCAATAACACGTTTATAGCCAAGACCGTTGGCATGGGCTTGTTTCAAAAAGCCCTGTATGAATTCACGTTCAAGTTCTTCACTAATCCGTTCAAGTAAATCAGGTGTGGTATGGATTATAGAGGCTGCATTCCGGGGAGTTACCACAAAACCTTCGTCCTCCATGAGTTTATAAGCTTTTTGTACAGTATTTGGATTGATACCCAATTGTGCCGCAAGCCCCCGGCGGGAAGGTAGGGTTTCACCATTTTTCACTGTACCGCTAAGCAAACTGCGTTTTACAAATAAAATAAGCTGCAGATATACAGGTTCAAGATTATTTAACTTCAGATCAGAAAAATCCAGCAAGCATACCACCTCGCTAATCTGTATTATATATATGATACAGATTTAAGTCAAGCGCAAATTACCCTTAAGCTAAAAATCTATAAAAGAATTCTGATTTGGTAAAACAATCAAGAAGGTGGAAGGCGAAATTTAAACATAATTGAGGTCAGTAGTGTTGCATAAAGTGATCCTTGGAAAGTCAATATATAATATGTGTCTATGCTTCAAGTATTTTCCTGTTGATATATAAGAAAACTCCTTGTTAATACCAGTGAGGGAGATCCAATCACCCACATCAATCAACAAGGGGAGATCAACATGAATGATTTTAACACAGTATTTGAAGCATTGAAAGACCTTTTGCCGATGAAAAACCTAGAAAGTATTGTAGAAGACACCAATACTGATCAAGGGGCTAAGAAGTTTACTGCCCTAAGGCACTTGTACGTCCTAATGTACGCCCACTTAAAGGGGAAAAGGAGTCTTAGGGATATTGAAAGCGCAATAGAAGCGGATCATAATCTTAAGAAGTATACTGACACCATTAGCTATTCCCAGATATCTCGCAAAAATAGTGATCGCGACCCCAAAGTGTTTGAACAAATGTTTCAGGCCATTGTTTCCCGGGTTACCCAGTGTCAAGGTATCAGGGATATTCCATCGGCATGGGGCAATCTTAAGATTCTGGATGCCACCCTAATTAGAGTATGTCTAAACCTCTTTCCCTGGACCCACTATCGCAAAGCCGTTGGGGCAGTAAAAATGCATACCCTCATAGATCTGGTTAGTGATTGCCCTGAGAAAATAGTAGTAACCGATGGTAAGGTTCATGATAGATACAGAATGGATTCGTTTGTTACCAGCCCTGGTATAACCTATATTTTTGACCGCGGATATACAGACTATGAAGAATACGACTTTTAATGCAGTACTCAACCAAATATATGCCGCCCTAATCCTATACTGCGTGCTGAAATTACTGCACATGAAACTGAACCCGAAATATAACTTTCTGAAAATGGTTAGACTTATAGCCAATGGCTTATGGAACCCCCTTACGTTTTTAACGGAGACTTTAAAGCCAACAAGGTTAAAGGGTACACCAAGACGATTTAACTGGAAAAGGACTTATAAAAAACTTATTTCGGAGTATGGGGTTAAGGACATCGTTTTCACCGTTTATGACTTATTTTTAAAACTAAACATCTTGGCATTAGGTGGGTGCTTCTTTTGATTTTCACATTGTCACTATTACCCTAAAGATGTAAATTGCCCCATCATAGTTTTACTATTGACTTTCCAACGTCCCATGATTGCGGTCACAGCCGCAAATGAAAATGATATAACGACTCGCTTGTAGTATAATGGAAACGGCAGGATAAGTCTGTAGAACCTTTGGTGGATTTGCACCCCGTATTCCAACGTAGACGCATTGCCTAAGAGCACAGCAGATTGTAGCACCACGAATTAAGTGGATAGCACGCGTAGCAAAATTCAGATAATCTCGGGCAATCCCCCTGCTATATTTTATCTTGGGAGTTGGTAGAATGAACGATTTATTGGAACGTTGCTGCGGCCTTGATGTCCATAAAGATACCATTGTAGCATGCGTATTGGACGGCCCTGTCAACAAGACGGCCACAAGTGAAATTCGGGAGTTCAGTACCCTTATTCCTGATATGCAAGCGCTAAAAGACTGGCTTGTATTACTTGATTGCCACTATGTAGCCATGGAAAGTACCGGAATTTACTGGCAACCCATAGAGGTTGAAAGCATCATTGCTGCAGAGGTTGAAGAGTTTTCATCCGAAATGACCCTCCTTTGCAGCATACCCGGCATTGCAGGTACGGCAGCGGCTTCTATTATCGCTGAAATCGGTGTGGATATGAGCCGATTTAAAACTGCGGAGCATATTTGCTCATGGGCGGGACTTAGCCCTGGCAATAACGAAAGTGCAGGAAAAAAAACGAACTTCGGTGACCAAAGGCAACCCATATATCAAAAGTATCCTCTGTGAGGTGGCATGGGTTATTGCGGGGAAGCGAAATACTTACCTTTCTTCATGGTACTGGCGGCTAAAACAAAATAAAGGTGCTAAAAAGGCGATCATCGCTTTGGCAAGAAAGCTGTTGGTCATCATTTATACGATGCTTAAATCCGGCACTTTTTATGATGAGCGTTGTTTTGAACAGCGCCGCCGAAATTGTGAACAAAAGCGAATATCCCGGTATATATTTGAACTGAAACAACTTGGGTACCACATAGAAACACCGCAAAAATAACTTTGCTTTTTCTACCCTTTCTTTTAAGACAGGATTCTTCTTGCCTTTGTTTGCTGTATGCTATTTTACTTCTAATCTTCAATTTTCAAGGTGCAGGTGACTCATTTTCGTAGCAAGGAACATTTTATGCAACACTACTGAAATAATGTGTATTATTCATACTTTGCTATCGATGGGGGATCCCATAATCGGGTGATTACTGTACCATGTTAAGTAAAGATCCCCAAACTTGCACAGCGATGTTGTCTTATAAGAAGCACGCTCATAAACCCCACTATCTTTGTGTGCTGCTCTCCGGCTTTCTAAAATGTACACCGACTCCGATTTTATCGTAAGCATGTCGTCCCATAGCCGGACAAGCTTGGGATCCTGAATCTCCGGCGGCTCATCTATTAGTAAGTAAATCAAACCATATCGATATTGTGAATAAATACTACCTCGTCCCCACATAGATAAAAATCATAGATATACGTGGAATTCCCTTCATCATCAACGCTGTTATGAATATAATCAATAAGGTTCTCGTCAATTGATACGGAGATAAAATTGGTAATCACAAAGACTGTATCATATGGTATGGTGGTTTCTTCTATTTTGACTTCTTTGTTATAGTATTG
>JAAYSJ010000001.1 GCA_012518395.1 Clostridiales bacterium | reverse complement strand
TTGCCGTTTCAAACACCGCATAATTTGTTTCATTGATATTTTTTGATTCATGTTTTTCAAGATATATTTTTCTATCAGGCAATAATCCAATATAGGCCCCCTCAATAGCTCTTACAAATACATGATATCGAGCCGGCAATAAGGGTAAAGACGATTCATCAGCTTTAGCTCTGCTGGCTAGCTCTACCAGGGCAACTAGAATCTCGGTAGAGTTTTCAATATTTCCGATTACATCCTCAGCAATTGCAGCAAGGAGCCTAGGACCCCCTTGTAATTCTTTCTGTAAATTCAATAATCTAGTGTCGCCCCTAAGAACATAGTGTATAAAGAATCTATAGTCACCACGGTTCGCTTCTTCCCTTGCATGTTCCACCACAATTTCCGGAACATCCTTTTCTAATGCCACTGCAGCCAATTCGTCTATAATATCTTTTGGGCTACCGCCAACTAATATATCTAACCAACAACTATACAAGGTTATATCTGGTTTCCCCCAGCTAATTACTGAATGAGTCATAGGTATGCGCTGACCTTCGATAACATCCTGCCTGCCGGTATTATTCTCTATCCATTCAAAGGGTTCACCAAACATTTGGGTGGCGAAATTGGCTATCTGGGCAAAGTCCTCCCTACCACTCCCCAAGGTTGCACTGGTGGCTATACATTGCAACTTTTTGGATGGATCTTTAACTATTCTATCTTTCAATCTTCTCAAGAGCATCGCCATTTCTATTCCCTTAGCTCCGCTATAGGTATGTACCTCGTCCATAACAATAAACTGCCAATGCCCCTCATAGCTACCCTCAAAGAATATACTATCGTCAGGCCTTAACAACAAATATTCCAGCATAGCATAATTGGTAAGTAGAATATTAGGCGGAGTATCCCACATCTGCTGGCGTGAAATTAGTTCGTTAGGTATAGGATCTGAATGATACATGTCCCTATATTTTTCTAAAGCTTTTCCATATTCCCTTTCAGTTTCCCCGGTATAGCGCCCAAAAGTAATTTCCTGATAGTTTTCTAATAAAGAGCGTAACCTTACCATCTGATCATTCGCTAAAGCATTCATAGGGTATAACAATAATGCACGTACACCGGGGCAGAGGGTTCCAGCTTCATGTTCTCTCATCATATGGTTTATGATAGGTATCATAAAGGTCTCTGTTTTACCACTCCCGGTTCCTGTAGAAACTACAATATTCCTTCGCCTTTCTATTAATTTTCTAATTGAAATTTCTTGATGCTTATATAAGAGTCTATCCAAAGGCAAAGAAGGCGTACGAAGATGCCTAAAGTTTTCGGATAAACTACCCCCTATAATTAGTTCTTCTATGGTGCTCCCACATTTGAAATGGGGTGTAGCCTCAAGAATAGGGCCTTTGAGTAACCTCTCGGGCTTCAGGAGCTGTTCATAAAATTGTTGTTGTAAACCTGTTTCAGCAAATCCAAAAATCGTAGTAAGGTAACTCCTATAACTCTCTTCAATAGCGGCTGAAGCCCTTATAGGATTGATGTTCATTTTTGCCTTTCCCCTTCCCAAACCATAATGGCGATTTGTTTTTCCCGATCCAACAGCCTGTTGAAAATCGTTTTTATGGTATCTTCATTAAAATCTTCAAGGTTTTCCAATGATAGGGGGTATCCCCAATTTGAGAATAGAATAAATGGGTCGTTACCCG
>JAAYSJ010000048.1 GCA_012518395.1 Clostridiales bacterium | reverse complement strand
GCGATTATGGTTGGTGGTTGAATAGGCCGGCGGAAGTATCTGAATTGATAGAATTGATTATTGCCGGAGAACAGGTAAAAAAGGAACCTGTTTATCATCAAAGGGCTCAACAATATGGTGAAGACGATATAGGGGATACATATGTAGAGGTTAATTTAACAGCCCAGCATTTGTTTTTCTATAAAGAAGGCAAGCTTATTTTAGATACTGACTTTGTATCTGGCAATTTGTCAAAGAACTATGGTACGCCTACAGGTACCTTTGGTATTCAGTATAAAGAAAGAAATGCTACATTAAGAGGAGAGGATTATACCACTCCCGTCGATTACTGGATGCCATTCTACCGCGGGGTTGGCTTCCATGACGCATCGTGGAGAAAAGAATTTGGGAAAGATATATATAAAACCAGGGGATCCCATGGATGTATCAATATGCCTCCAAAGAAAGCAAGAATCATGTATGAGAATATAAGCCCCGGTGTCGCTGTTATAGTGTATTAGTTGATCAGTAAACAGGGTCAGAAAATAAACAAGGTATTGGTTTATACAGATCGATTTTTGTGGCAGTTGATGAAAAAAACAATAAATGATAAAATAAATAAGCAATCCCCCAAGAAGATGAAACCCCGGGGGATAGATTAGAATATAAGGAAATAATAATGATAAGGAGTATGCCATATATGGACACAGGCAACAAAACTAATAATTCAAAAACTGAGGCAAACATAAGCGGTAACTTTATTCACGATATAATCGATAGGCATCTGGAAGAGGGGGTCTATAAAAAGGTACATACCAGATTCCCACCGGAACCTAATGGTTATCTTCATATAGGGCATGCCAAATCCATCTGCCTAAACTTTGGAACAGCGGCTAAATATAACGGGCTTTGTAACCTGCGATTTGATGATACCAATCCAGCTAAGGAAGAGTTAGAATATGTGGAATCTATCATAGAGGATGTTAAATGGCTGGGCTTTGACTGGGAAGACAGGCTTTACTTTGCAGCAGACTATTTTGATAAGATGTATGAATACGCTATTATGCTTATTGAAAAGGGAAAAGCCTATGTAGATGATCTATCTGCTGAGGAGATAAGAAAATTAAGAGGCACATTGACAGAGCCTGGTAAAAATAGTCCCTATAGGGACAGGCCTATAGAGGAAAACCTGGATTTGTTTCGAAGGATGAAGGCCGGAGAATTTGAAGATGGAACCAGGGTGCTGCGGGCAAAGATTGATATGGCCTCCCCCAATATGAATATGCGGGATCCGGTAATTTATAGGATTGCTCATCTTCCACACCATAGAACAGGGGATAAATGGTGTATATATCCCATGTACGATTATGCCCACCCCCTTGAGGACGCTATTGAAAATATTACCCACTCTATATGTACCTTGGAATTTGAGGATCACAGGCCTCTCTATGAATGGGTGCTTGATGAGCTGGGCATCTTTCCGAATCCGCCTGTTCAAATAGAATTTGCACGGCTGGAACTTACCAACACCGTTATGAGCAAGCGTAAATTAAGGGTACTGGTAGAGGAAGGCAAGGTATCCGATTGGGATGATCCCCGGATGCCTACCATCTCAGGGCTTCGAAGGAGGGGCTACACCCCCACATCTATAAGAGACTTTGCAGACCGGGTAGGGGTGGCCAAAAACAACAGTGTAGTTGATATAGCCTTGTTAGAGCATTGCCTGAGGGAGGAACTGAACAAAGATGCCCAGAGAGTGATGGGAGTTTTAAATCCACTTAAACTGGTCATAACCAACTATCCCGATGACAAGGTAGAATATATGGAACTGGAAAACAATCAGGAAGACCCGGAAGCTGGTACAAGGGATGTCCCTTTCTCGAAGGAATTGTATATCGAAAGGGAAGACTTTATGGAAGATCCCCCAAGGAAATTCTTCCGGTTAGCTCCTGGTAAAGAAGTGCGTCTTAAAAACGCTTATATAATCAAATGTGAAGAAGTGGTAAAAGATGAGGCTACAGGGGATATATTAGAGATTCGTTGTAGTTATGATCCCGAAACCAGAAGCGGGTTGCCGGGTGCCAAGAGAAGGGTGAAAGGGACTCTTCATTGGGTTTCGGTTAAACATGCCATACCCGCCACCATCAGACTATATGATTACCTTTTTGTAGAGGATGAAAATGGCGAGATGCAGTATAATCCCGACTCTATTAAAGAGCTCAAGGGCTATGTAGAGCCTTCTCTTAAAGGAACAGAGGCTGGTAGCAGGTTCCAGTTCTTCAGACAGGGATATTTTTGTACGGATATTGTGGAATCAAAGCCGGATGATTTGGTGTTTAATCAGATCGTGCCCTTAAAGAGTTCATATAAACCCGGTAAATAGAATGATATTTATGATAAAGGATAATTGACCAAGTTTAATAAAACCTGATTCTTCGCGAATTAGTAATCTATATGTTATTTTGCTGCGGGAATTCAGTTTGTCCGGGAATGTATTCGCGTTTTAGAAGCTAGACATTAGAAGCCGGGCGTATAAGCATTGCCAAGATTATGTCTTATGGTGACTCCAGTGGGATTATTTGTTTTCGAAATAATTAATAAGCTTTATTGACAATTGAGATAGCATGAAGAAATTGTTTATTTACAGGTTTTAAGTATTATCAGGAGGTTTTAATTTGAAAGAGATAAGAACCAGATTTGCTCCTAGCCCTACGGGCTATATGCATATAGGCAACCTAAGAACAGCTCTGTATACTTATTTAATTGCAAAGCATGAGGGCGGCAAATTTATACTAAGAATAGAAGATACTGACCAGAAACGATATGTAGAAGGTGCAGTAGAAATTATTTACAATACTTTGAAACTGGTGGGGCTGGATCATGATGAGGGTCCGGATATAGGCGGGGAATATGGCCCCTACGTCCAAAGCGAAAGAAAAGATATTTATTTGGAGTACGCCAAAAAACTGGTGGATTTAGGTGGCGCCTATTATTGCTTTTGTGACAAGGAAAGATTGGATAGTTTAAGGGAAAAGGCTGAAGAGGAGAAAACCACTTTTAGATATGATGGGCATTGTAAAAGCCTTAGCAAGGAAGAGGTGCAAGCTAAACTGGCGGCAGGTGAGCCCTATGTAATTAGACAGCGTATTCCAAAGACAGGACAAACCACCTTTGTGGATGCTGTGTATGGATCTATTACTGTGGAAAATTCTGAGCTTGATGAGGGTGTGCTTTTAAAGAGTGACGGGTTGCCCACCTATAACTTTGCCAATGTCATAGACGACAATCTAATGAAGATAACCCATGTTATTCGGGGCAGTGAATATCTATCCTCAGCCCCAAAATACAACCTTTTGTATGATGCTTTCGGTTGGGATATTCCAACTTATGTGCATTTACCCCTTATAATGAAGGAAGGGGGAAAGAAACTCAGCAAAAGGGAAGGTGATGCCTCTTTTGAGGATTATTACAACAAAGGATTTTTACCTGAGGCCATTATAAATTATATAGCCCTTTTGGGCTGGAGCCCCGGAGGAACGGAAGAAGAATTCTTCAGTCTAGAAGAGTTGGTAGAGAATTTCGAATTAAAAGGCCTAAACAAATCCCCAGCGGTTTTTGATGTGAATAAACTAAGGTGGATGAATGGGGAGTATATAAGGAAGAAGAGTACCGAGGAATTTCATGCTATGGCTTTGCCTTATTACAAAAAATATATTTCTGCTAAAGGGATAGATCTGGAATTGCTCAGCCGATTACTTCATACCCGGGTCGATGCCTTAGAAGACATACAAGATCATGTAGACTTTATTGAAAAGCTACCTGAATATGATGCTACCCTTTTTGTTCATAAAAAGATGAAGACTACCTTGGAGAATTCTTTGGATAGCCTTAAAAAGGCTTTAGAAATTTTAAATGATTTGGAAACACGGGATGCGGATACTATCCATAACACCCTGTTTCCCGCCATTAAAGAAATGGGTATAAAAAATGGTCAGATGTTATGGCCGATACGAACTGCATTATCGGGGAAACAGTCCTCCCCGGGTGGTGGCACAGATCTTCTGATACTGCTAGGGAAGGATGAGTCTTTACGGAGGATACAAAAAGGGATAGATAAACTTAAATAACGGTTATGTAGTAGTAACAGCAATCTACACCAGCAGTGGTCTATAAAAAGGGGTTTATTTCAGATTATAGGGGGTTGTTTTGTGAGGATCTATTCATGGAATGTAAATGGGATAAGAGCCATCCAAAAAAAGGGTTTTGTTGATTGGGTTTTGGAAGAACAGCCTGACATACTCTGCCTGCAAGAGACCAAAGCTCACCCCGTCCAATTAGATGATGAGCTGATCAATATACAAGGCTACCATTCCTATTGGAATCATCCCGAAAGGAAAGGGTATAGTGGAGTTGCCCTATATACAAAGGTTGAGCCTAAAAGCGTAGAGTATGGAATCGGCGTTGATGTCTTCGATGATGAGGGCAGGATAATAGTTGCAGAATATGATGATTTTATTCTCCTTAATATATATTTTCCTAACGGGCAAATGAACGATGAAAGGCTGAAATTTAAACTCGATTTTTATGACGAGGTTTTAGATTACTGCAACGAAAGGGTTAAGGCGGGGGATAGGCTGGTTATTTGCGGTGACTACAATACAGCCCATAGGGAAATTGACTTAAAAAACCCAAAATCCAATGAAAAGCGTTCTGGGTTTTTGCCTATTGAAAGGGCATGGATAGATAAGTTTATTCAAAACGGTTATACAGATACCTTCCGTCACTTCTACCCCGATACGGTGAAATACTCATGGTGGAGCTATAGGTTTAAGGCCAGAGAGCAAAATATCGGGTGGAGGATTGACTATCATTTTGTTTCTGACAATATGCTGGATTCGGTAAAGGATGCCATTATACTAAACGATGTAATGGGTTCCGATCATTGTCCGGTGGTGCTTTTACTTGACGATCCAGATAAGGCTTCTTGAAAGTGGCTGCTAATTCCTCTTTAGCATGCTTTAATTGCTGATCCCTTTACCTTCACCAGGCCAGGCTATTATTGCGGAACTGTACATATCTTATTAGAATAAATCCTTTTGGATGTATTAGTTTGGCAGCAGAAAACGGCATGGAAATATTGACTTTTCGCCGCTTCTATGATATTATTTCCAAAAGAGCATTATTGTACCACAATTATTAGAATGATTTAGGTGTCAAAAGCCCTAGTCATATTTTAAATTTGTACCTTGAAAACTTAACACAAATCCCACAAATCCGCCAATTCATAGTATAATATAGGTAGACTACAGTTGGATTGGAAGGTAAATT
>JAAYSJ010000047.1 GCA_012518395.1 Clostridiales bacterium | reverse complement strand
GCCATTATACATGGCAGGGCGAACTCTGCCATGAAGATGAGGTCTTAGTTCTCTTCAAAACCAGAAAGGAATTATATCCTGAACTGGAGAAAAAACTCCTTGAAAACCATCCCTATGATAATCCGGAAATCCTATTAGTTGATACCGAAACGGGAAGTGCTGCATATCTGGCCTGGATTGATGAACAGACAGGTATATGAGTCATCTGCTAAAACAGAAACTTGAGATATGAACTCAATATCGTTGAGAAGTACTCTTAAACACTTTATGATGGAATGTTACACATGCTCCGCCAGAGTCTGCATTGCTTAACTTAATTGACCCATCGAGCTGCTCCAATAATTGCTTTACGATATAAAGACCCAGGCCGGAATGTCCATCTTTGCTCCTACGGGCTTCATCCCCCCGATAGAATTTATCAAAAGCCTTTTCCAAATCTTTTTTGCTGAAACCACTACCGGAGTCGCATATTTCGTAAAATATGTTTTCCTCTTCAGCTTTTACAGATATATCAATCCTGCCTCCTGTTGGAGTATATTGGAGGCTATTGGATACAATATTATCAAGAATACGTTCCACCTTATCTTTATCAATTAAAATTGACGTTTGGGGTTCACCTTGAACATTTAAGGTAATGGTAATATCCTTTTGTTTTGCCTGTAATATGTATTGATGCACCTTTTGTTCAAGAAATTCTGATAGTTTGACAGGGACAAGCTGCAATTGCCCATCGGCTCTTTCCAAATCCATGGTGTATTGCATTTGCTGAACAAGGGTGGAACATTTTTCTGCATTACCTTTTATAATCTCCAGGTACTTACTCAATTTCTCACCACCGTCAATATTGGAATCAATCAATGCTTCTGAATATCCCCTTATAATAGACAGTGGAGCTTTTAAATCATGGGCCAGTGCTTCAACCATCTCCACTCGTTCCTGTTCCATTTTCCATTGGGCGGATAATGATTTTTTTAATTCATCTTTCATTTCGGAAAAGGCAAAACAAAGTTTGCCAAGTTCATTGTCTGCATAATAGTCAATTTCAAAGTCCAGGTCTTTTTCTTTAATTTTCCGGGAGGCGTCCATCAATAATTGCAATGGCCTTTTTATATTATTTACAAAAATCCTGGAAAACAACATATTAAAGCCAATGATATAGAGAAAAGGAGAAAATAAAGCAACAGTAAGAACAACAACCACCCACCAGCCACGGACTCCTACATATGAAATTTTCAACTGATATAAGAGAGCAACTGCTCCTGAAACCATTCCATTATCATCAATAATGGGAACAGTGTGTATAAAGTAATTCTGCTTCCTGATAGTAGTATTAAACCGTCTATAAAGCTCGGATTTATCATTAAATATTTTTTCACGATTCGTTCCGTACAGTAAATTACCTTCCCCATCCAGAACCTGATAGTGAATGCCATTTCCGCTGATTATTCTTTGCAGTTCCTGTTCCCTTGACCGTAGGAGAAGGGCAGTATTTTTATCGCGGATATAAGCATCAATATCAGGTATTTGCCTTTCGTAATAATTTGCAGGATAGATGCTCCTGTACTGGGCTCTAATATATAATACGGCAGCCAGAGCATAGGTAATAGCTGTTGCAATTATGCTGGCAATAACAATCCAGGTAAAGGCAAGCCTGAACTGGGTTACAAGTGATCGGTTTTTCATTTTTTGTATCCTACCTTTCTCAAAGCTTATTCCATTTGTACCCAATGCCCCAAACCGTAGAAATGTACTCAACAGACGGTGTAACAGCAGCAAACTTCGCCCGTATCTTTTTTATATGCTCCACCACCGTCGCCGAATCACCCTCCGAATCATATCCCCACAACTTTTCGTAGATATGTTCCCGCGAAAACACTTGTCCCGGATGAAGAGCCAGCAGTTCAACGATATCGTATTCCCGTTTCGTCAGCGTAATAGGCTCATTATTAATCTTTACAGTGCGTTCCCTTATATCGATGCTAAGTTCTCCAAAATATAGTTTAGTACGCTTGTTTTCCGCATTGATATATTGCGACCGCCTTTCTCTCCGTAGATTTGCTTCTATTCTTGCCATGAGTTCCCGCAATCCGAAGGGTTTGACCACATAATCATCCCCGCCAAGAGTTAACCCCTTTATTTTATCAGTTTCCGATTGTTTTGCACTCAAAAAGATTATAGGGCATAATACATCATCTCTTATTGTACGGCAAACATCAAATCCATTGACTTCAGGCATCATAATGTCCAATATAATAAGATCAGGCTGACATTTAGACAGTTTTATACCTTCTTGACCATCGTATGCCACCAGTACTTCATGCCCCCTTGCCTTCAGTTCATCCTCAAGAAGCATGACAAGTTCCTTTTCATCATCAATTATCAGTATCGTACTCAATATATCACCACCATTCAATTAATTTATCGGTAGATTATCAATACTACTCCTTATAGTATTAATTAATTTATTTAATTATTTATTTATTTATTTTATTTAACAACAGGTCTATGATAACATAAATACTATTATAATTACCATCCCCGCCCCGGGAAATTGAACAGGTGTAATTATCCAGAATGTACCGGCAGTTCATTCAGTCATAGCATTTTCTCCCCTCCCACCTGTTAAACCAAATGATTCCCCCTAATAGTGCTGCAGCAAGGCATAGCAATGACGCAGCAAGGCCCATTACCAACTGATTTAACAAAAAACCCGATGAGATAACTTCCGGTGGAAATTGCATATTCTCCGCAAATTGTAAATATGCTCCAGGAAGTATCGCCAGCCTTACAGGCCATGTCCAGGGTATAAACTGCCATATTTTATCTCCAAGGCTCGTTGCTCCCATTAAAGCAGCCATCAGCAGGCCCCCGATACTAATCCCGATGGAGGCACCCATTCCCCAGCTAAAGCCGGCCCATAAAAGCAAAGCCAATTGCGGAAGCATCCCTATAATAGCCAATATGGATGCAGTAATGAAAATTGGCCAGCCAATAGAAACCCCAAGGAATAGATCTAAACCGACCCCAAACACAATGGTTGCAATTAAAGTGTTTGCGGTCATGATTAGAGCTGTTAGGACAAATTTAGAACAATATAAGCTAGATCGGGAAACTTTGTTGCCCAGAAGGCCGTTGAAATTACCGGCCAGTTCTTCGTAATGCACTATTAAGCCTGACAAGATACCTACACTTAATGGTATAACACAGGCTGTCCATACCTCAAAAAAGGCATGAAAAACCTGTATTTGAGTATTTTTGCCGATACCTCTTAAAGCGAAATATCCAATGATAAGTGCCGCATAAACCACGGGCATGCAAAACGTAAGCAGTCTTACAGCTGTCCTTTTTGTTTTCAACCATTCTGCGTATAATAATTTCATCATCCCACCTGCCTCCTGTTAAACCATACCGCAGTAATAAAAGTAAATATTAGCAAAGATACAACAGAAATTATTATGCCTTTTGGTATTACTGAAGCATTCAGCAAAGGGCTTGCTGGATCCAAAAGTGTACCATTAGGGTGGACACCGATTATAGGACTCATTAGCCTTGTAGGCCAGCTCCATGGTACGTATATCCAGTATGGACCTGCTGCAGCAACAACTCCTGCAATCAGACCCAAAAACCCCATTGCTATGCTGGCAGATGTACCTTTCCATGTAGCCATCCATAATTGTAGTGGTATTATGGCAAGTGATACAATCCATGTAGCAAATCCGCCGGCAAATATTTTAAACCATGGAATACTACCGCTTCCTGTAATGAGACCTGATATGACAGTAGCAACAATCAGGACTAATGTAGAAATCAGCGTATGGAAGCCCATTATAACTATTTTTGCAACCCATAAATGTGCCGGTGAAATATCACGCACCCGAAGGCCTCTATAGTTGCCTGCCTTTTTCTCCTGAGCTGCTGTCAAAGCAGCAAACAAAGCCAGGCCCATCGGAATAAATATAACCGGCCACCAATTAAATACCAGGTCAAGAATAAGCTGCCATGGCCTGAGATAGTCTGCCGGCATGAACAGCTTTTGCGGCAGTGCCATGAATATAAAAAATATAGGTGCAAGCAAAATTAACCGCCTTGTAAAAGTTCTTTTATACTTAAGGAACCCGTCCGTACGCAACTCTATATATATCTTCTGTTTTAGCTTGTAAAAGTTCTTTTATACTTAAGGAACTCTGACTGCAATATATTCATCATTGCTTTCCCACCCCTTTTACAACATTCATGAATAATGCTTCAAGATCATCGGCAAGGTTTATCTCACCTTGAAATTTAAGCTCTCCTCCGCTTATAATACCGATGTGGTCAACCAGTTGGGAAACCTCTGCCAATATGTGGCTAGAAAGTATAACTGTAATCCCTTTTTCGGGGAAAGAACGGATTAATTCTCTCAGCTCCTGGATTCCAATAGGATCAAGGCCGTTTGTAGGTTCATCAAGAATCAGTAGCTCTGGATAGCCAAGCAATGCTATTGCAATCCCCAACCTCTGCTTCATCCCCATTGAAAATTGCGATACAGGTTTTTTACCTACATCCTTTAGTTCTACTATTTCGAGTACTTCATATATACGTTCTTTGGGAAGGCCTATAAGTTTCGCATGAACCAGGAGATTTTCAAAGGCTGTCAGATTACCATACAGGGCTGGTGATTCTATAAGTGCTCCTATGCGTCTAAGGTGCTTACGCTGCCAGGGCTCTCCAAAAACAATTATTTCGCCTGCACCAGGGTACAGCAACCCGGTTATCATCTTTAAAGTTGTCGTCTTTCCTGCCCCATTCGGTCCAAGGAGTCCATATATAGAGCCCCTTGGTATTTGAAGCGAAATATTATTTACAGCAAGCTGTTTTCCGTAATATTTTTTTAGATACCTGGTTTCAAGTATTAAATCTGCCATTTTGTATCATCCTTTCAATTGAAGTACCAATCTATTTTACTTAAACTATAACAGTCAATTATAAAGAATCTATAAAAAAAGAAAAAAATTAATTAGATAGTCTTTAGGCATAAAAAAACCGCCAATTGGGAAGGTCTCCTCCTCAACTGGCGGTAAATTTATTAGCATCCTGTAGATTTTTCACTACTACGACACCAACAGGACCCCTGCTGTTATAATCAATCCACAAAGCATTGCGAAAATGGTAAGTGCAAGCCATACTTCTCATAGTCTTTAGGTTTATGCTTTGTCCAATAGATATTCGGTATAAATAACAACAGCAAGAAAATGAATCCCATTTATGAGAAACCATAATTAACAAACTTGTTTACCCCTCGTTTTCTCAAATGCTGGTGGGTTTACAAAGTTCATTCATCACTCCTCCAATGCCGAAAAATATAATGATTTTTAACGTATTGGTTTCCCAATATGCATATCCTTTCTCCATTGAGGAATTGGCCCATCATCGCCCCAGTATTCGTCCAAAGTTTTT
>JAAYSJ010000046.1 GCA_012518395.1 Clostridiales bacterium | reverse complement strand
TACATTATATACACAAGTTCTAGCGTGTATTAGGTTAGATTTCTTCATGCATATAGTATATCATAAGTGAAGGTTATTATCAATAATAATACAGACTTTAGTTTATACATATAGTCTATGTTTCGCCCTTCATCTCCCCATTAAAATAGGGAGGATTCCCGGCGTGTATCCTAAAATGGAATTATAAAAAAGCGAAACTTTGCAGGGAATCGAAGCCGTTTGAATGTGGGTAATAGTTATAGTGTTTTCCTGAGAAAGGCAAAACAAGTGTTGACAAAAGATTTATGGGGTGCTAACATAGATTACAAATCAAAAATTTTATATGACTTTAAACTTGATGACGGAGACAGAAGATCCACAATAGCTATCTTCAGTGAGCCGGTGGTTAGTGCAAACCGGTGGGCAGTTGGATTGAATGCTCACTCCCGAGAATCGGGCTTGAAAGGGGGATATTCTTAGGCAGAAGAACCCTTTAGTAGGATCCGACGTAAGGCCGCGTTACAGGCCGGGGTTTGATAGAACCTGCTAAGGCCTGTACTGTGAGGTACAGATAAAAGCCGGGTGGTAACGCGAAGATAGCCTTTCGCCCCTGCAATATGGGGTGAAGGGTTTTTTTATTATTAATTTGGAGGCGAGGATCATGAAGTACATATTAGGAGTATTGGTAGAAAATCATCCAGGGGTATTATCAAAGGTATCCGGACTGTTCAGCAGAAGGGGATTTAATATCTACAGCCTGGCAGTAGGCATGACAGAAGACCCGGGGATCTCCAGAATTACCATTGTGGTAGAGGGAGACGAATATATCGTAGAGCAGGTAGCAAAGCAGCTGAACAAGCTCATTGATGTTATAAGGGTATCCAACATGGACAGGGAATCCTTAACCAGGGAATTAGCTCTGATTAAGGTAAGGGCTACACCAAAAACCCGGCATGAGATTATAGAAATAATCAATATCTTTAGGGCTCAGGTAGTGGATATCGCCAAGGATCATTTGACAGCGGAGATAACCGGGGATAGTGAAAAAATAACTGCCTTAGAGGATATGCTAAAAGGCTATGGCATTAGCGAGATGGTACGAACCGGAGCCATCGCCATAGACAGAGGGAACAAGCTTTTGAACCAGCCGGAATGATCCCGGGAAAATATTATTATTACAGGGTAATCACAAATAAAAGGAGATAGAAAAATGGCAATTATGTATTATGACAAAGATGCAGATTTAGAACTTTTGGCAGGCAAAAAAGTAGCGGTGGTAGGCTATGGGAGCCAGGGTCATGCCCATGCTCTAAACCTTAAAGAAAGCGGCGTTGATGTTAGGGTAGGGCTATATAAGGGGAGCAGATCCTGGGGCGAGGCAGAAGAGGCGGGGCTAAAAGTTGGGGAGGTTTCGGAAGTCGCGAAGGAAGCGGACTTTATTATGACACTTACTCCTGATGAGACCCAGGCGGCCATCTATAAAGAGAGCATAGAACCCTTCTTAAAAGATGGGGACGGCTTGATCTTTGCCCACGGATTCAATATCCATTACGGGCAGATCACACCGCCTGAAAATGTAGACGTATTTATGATAGCCCCGAAAGGGCCTGGGCATACCGTTCGCAGCCAGTACCAGGAAGGGAAGGGCGTTCCCTGCCTGATAGCGGTGTATCAGGACTATACAGGAAGGGCCAAAGATTACGCCTTAGCCTATGCCAAGGGAATTGGCGGGGCCAGGGCCGGAATACTGGAAACCACCTTCAAGGAAGAAACAGAGACAGATCTATTCGGCGAGCAGTCAGTACTCTGCGGGGGCATATCCGAACTTATGAAGGCCGGGTTTGAGACCCTGGTAGAGGCGGGGTATCAGCCTGAAAGTGCTTATTTTGAGTGTCTCCATGAAATGAAACTGATAGTCGACCTTATAAACCAAGGGGGCATGTCCTTTATGAGGCATTCCATCAGCAACACCGCCGAGTATGGGGATTATTCCGTGGGTAAACGAATCGTTACAGAGGATACCCGCAATGAAATGAAAAAGGTTTTGGCAGAGATCCAGGACGGAACCTTCGCAAAGAATTGGATATTGGAGAACCAGGCAAATCAGGTATCCCTAAAAGCCACCAGAAAAAAAGAGCAGGAACATGAGATGGAGAAGGTAGGCAGAAAGCTCAGGAAGATGATGCCTTGGATTGAGGAGAAATAGAGAAGAGGGGGATTAGTTTTATGTCAAAAAGGATCTATATATTTGATACTACTTTAAGGGACGGCGAACAATCGCCCGGTATAAGCCTTAACATTCATGAAAAGGTAGAGATAGCAGCTCAGTTGGAGCGCTTAGGGGTTGATGCCATAGAAGCAGGCTTTCCCATTGCCTCAAAGGGAGATTTTGAGGCGGTAAAGGCCATAGCACAAAAAGTAAGAACCCCCGTTATTGTGGGGTTGGCCAGGGCAGTCAAAGGTGATATAGAAAGGGCCTGGGAGGCATTAAAGTATGCAGCCCACCCCAGAATACATACCTTTATAGCTACTTCGGATATTCACATGGAGTATAAGCTAAAGATGACACCGGAGGAGGTCTTGAACCGGGTCAGGGAAATGGTGACTTTTTCAAAGTCTTTGTGTCCAGATGTGGAGTTTTCTACCGAAGACGGTTCCCGAACCAGACCGGAATTTCTATTTAAGGTTATAGAAACAGCTATAGAGGCCGGGGCTAATGTCATCAATATTCCGGATACTGTAGGATATTCTACGCCATCGGAATTTGGGGGCCTTATAAAATCTATTTTTGAAAATGTAAGGGGCATAGAAGATATAATCCTGAGCGTTCATTGCCATAATGACTTAGGAATGGCTGTTCCCAATTCTCTGGCAGCGGTGCAAAACGGTGCAAACCAGGTGGAATGCACTATAAATGGCTTAGGGGAAAGGGCAGGAAACGCCGCCCTGGAAGAGATAGTCATGGCTCTTAGAACCAGAAAAGATTTCTATGGATGCGATACGGGGGTAAATACCCGGGAAATCTACAGAAGCAGCCGCTTGATCAGCCATTTGACCGGGGTGCACATCCAGCCTAATAAGGCCATTACCGGAGCCAATGCCTTTGCTCATGAATCCGGCATTCACCAGCACGGAGTTTTAAGCAACAGGGAGACCTATGAAATTATGACCCCTGAATCCGTTGGGGTGAGAAAGAGCGAGATGGTTCTAGGTAAGCACTCGGGTCGCCATGCTTTTGTGGATAAGTTAAAGGAAATGGGTTATGAACATTTGGAACCGGCGGCTATAAACGAAGCCTTTGAACGCTTTAAAGATCTGGCCGATAGGAAAAAGGATGTATTAGACCGGGATATTGAAGCCCTCATAAACCAGAAGGTAACCCAGATACCCGAGATCTACAGCTTGGATTATTTTCATATTTCCAGCGGCAACTCTACTATTGCCACCTCTACGGTTCAGCTTAAAAAGGGTGACGAAGTCATCCAGGAAGCTGCCTGCGGGGACGGTCCCGTAGATGCTACCTTTAAGGCAATTGACAGGGCGGCGGGAATTCAGGTGAACCTGAAAGATTATTACCTAAAAGCCGTCACTGGCGGCAAGGATGCCTTAGGTGAAGTAACGGTAAAGGTAAGCAAAAACGGGAAAGTCTTTTTAGGCAGAGGCATTAGTACAGATGTTTTAGAAGCCAGCGCGAAGAGCTATATCAATGCTATAAATAAAATGGTATATGAGACTGAAAATGAAAGGCTGTGATTTAATTGGGAATTTAAAGAATGATAATAAGATTTTTATCTTTGACACTACCCTGAGGGATGGGTCTCAGGCTGAAGGGATATCCTTTACCGTAAATGATAAACTGAGGATCGCCAGGAGATTGGATGAGCTGGGAATAGACTTTATTGAGGCGGGCAATCCCGGTTCAAACCCTAAAGACCTGGAATTTTTCGATAGAATAAAAAAGAAACCGCTTAAGCATGCAAAGCTTACGGCTTTTGGCAGTACCAGAAGGCCGGGGATAAAAGCTGAAGACGATACTAATGTCAAGGCGCTTTTGATGGCGGATACCCCTGCTGTGGCAATTTTCGGCAAGAGTTGGGACTTTCATGTTACAGAAATCATAAGGACATCTTTGGAAGAAAACCTTAATATGATATATGATACCCTCTCTTTTTTAAGAGGTCAGAACAAGGAAGTGGTCTTTGATGCCGAGCATTTTTATGATGGGTATAAAGCCAACAAAGAATATGCTATGGCAGCCCTAAAGGCAGCAGCAGATGCAGGAGCTCAATGGCTGGTATTGTGCGATACTAATGGGGGGTGTTTTCCCACTGAGATAGCGGAGATAACCCAGGACGTGGTGAAAGAATTCAATATTCCCATAGGCGTTCATTGCCATAACGATGGGGGTATGGCAGACGCCAACTCCATAATGGCCGTGGAGGAGGGTGCCATCCAGGTTCAGGGTACTTTTAACGGGTATGGTGAGCGCTGCGGAAACGCCAACCTATCGGTTATTATTCCCAATCTTCAGCTTAAAAGAAACAAATTCTGTATCGGCGAGAGTGAACTAAGGGAGCTGAGCTCTGCCTGCCGGTATATAAGCGAGCTGGCAAATCTGCCCCATGATGAGAGGCAGCCCTATGTAGGAAATAGTGCCTTTGCCCATAAGGGGGGCATGCATATAGACGGCGTTCAAAAAAACCAGCATTCTTTCGAGCATATATCCCCTGAATTGGTGGGGAATGAACGCCGGATACTCATGTCCGAGGTCTCGGGGCGAAGCACTATTTTAAAAAGGATTCAAAAGACAGCGCCCTGGGTGACCAAGGATTCAGAAGAAACCATTCTTATTATGGATAAGCTCAAAGAGCTGGAATACCATGGCTATCAATTTGAAGGGGCGGAAAGTTCCTTTGAGCTCATGGTAAAGCGGGTTTTAGGGAAGGCAAAGACCTTTTTCGATGTAAAGGATTTTAGGGTGCTATGCGAAGAACATTGGCAAAACGATTACAGTGCTTCTGCCATCGTAAAAGTGGGGGTAGAGGGCAATGAGGAAGTCATAGCCGCTGAAGGGGATGGCCCTGTAAATGCCCTTGATAAGGCTTTGCGAAAAGCCCTGGAGATATTCTATCCCCAGCTAAAAAAGATGCGCCTTACGGATTATAAGGTAAGAGTACTGGATACTACGAAGGCTACGGCAGCCAAGGTAAGGGTGCACATAGAATCCACAGACGGAAGAAGGGTGTGGGGTACTGTAGGATTATCCAGCAATATTATCGAAGCCAGCTGGGATGCCTTAGTGGACTCCATTGAATATTTTCTATATTTGAATGGTAATTCAGACAATACAAACATGGATGAGGGGGAGTGAAGGCAATGGGAATGACTATGACCCAAAAGATATTGGCTGCCCATGCAGGCCTTGAAAAGGTGGAGGCAGGACAGCTTATTATGGCAGATTTAGATCTGGTTCTGGGCAACGATATAACAAGCCCTGTAGCAATAAATGAATTTAGAAAGATTGGGGTAAAGGATGTATTTGACAGGAATAAAGTTGCCATAGTTCCCGATCATTTTACCCCCAACAAGGACATAAAATCTGCTGAGCAGTGTAAATTTATAAGAAAGTTTGCCCATGACAAGGAAATAGTGAACTATTTTGAAATTGGGGAGATGGGGATAGAACATGCCCTGATTCCGGAAAAAGGCTTGGTTGTCAGCGGTGACGTGGTCATCGGGGCGGATTCCCATACCTGCACCTATGGGGCTTTGGGCGCATTCTCCACCGGGGTGGGCAGTACCGATATGGCTGCCGGCATGGCCAGCGGCAAGGCTTGGTTTAAAGTTCCGGAGGCTATAAAGATAACCCTGGTAGGAAGCCTGCCAAAATGGGTCAGCGGCAAGGATGTTATCCTTCATATCATTGGTATGATAGGGGTTGATGGCGCACTTTATCAGTCTATGGAATATTCCGGGCCAGGTCTTGCGGCCCTATCTATGGATGACAGGTTTACCATAGCCAATATGGCCATAGAAGCGGGAGCTAAGAACGGAATCTTTGAGGTGGACGATAAAACCATAGCCTATATAAAGGAACATTCCACAAAAGAATTTACTGTATTCAAGGCTGATGAAGATGCCGAATATTCCCGGGAAATAGAAGTGAATCTATCCTCTTTAAGGCCTACTGTAGCCTTTCCACATCTGCCCGATAACACACGGACTATTGATGAGGCTGGTGACGTACCCATCCATCAGGTAGTTATAGGCTCCTGTACCAATGGAAGAATTGGGGATTTGAGGGCAGCGGCAGAGATTTTGAAGGGCCACAAGGTCAAAAAGGGAGTCAGGGTTATCATCTTTCCTGCTACCCAAAAGATTTACCTTCAGGCCATGAGAGAAGGACTTTTGGAAATCTTTGTTGAGGCAGGAGCTGCTGTGAGCACTCCTACCTGCGGTCCCTGTTTAGGCGGTCATATGGGCGTTCTGGCATCAGGGGAGCGGGCGGTGGCCACTACCAACAGAAATTTTGTAGGCAGGATGGGTCACCCAAAAAGCGAGGTCTACCTTGCCAGCCCACAAGTGGCGGCAGCTTCGGCTATAACAGGCAAGATTTCTTCACCAGGGGAGGTAGTTTAATTATGTCCGACAATAATATGATGACAGAAGCCATGGCAGGCAGGGTTATAAAGTATGGTGATAATGTGGATACCGATGTCATTATCCCCGCCAGGTATTTAAACACCAGTGACATGGCCGAATTAGCCAAACACTGTATGGAGGATCTGGATAAGGACTTTACAGACAAGGTTAGACCGGGGGATATAATGGTTGCGGGGAAGAATTTTGGCAGCGGCTCCTCCAGGGAGCATGCCCCTGCTGTAATAAAGGCATCGGGGATATCCTGTATCATTGCCGAGACCTTTGCCAGGATATTTTATAGAAATGCAATAAACATTGGTCTGCCTATCATGGAAAGCCCCGAAGCTGTCAGGGATATTGACGACGGGGATAAGGTATCCGTAGATATAGGCAGAGGCGTTATAACCAATTCTACCAAAGGAAAAACTTATCAGGCAACCCCCTATCCCGGGTTTATGCATGATATAATGGAAACAGGTGGACTGATAAACTATCTGAAGGACAAGGGGGAACAGCTATGAAGATTGCCCTGATTCCTGGAGACGGTATAGGACCGGAAATAACACAGCAGGCCGTAAAGGTCTTAAAAGCTGTTTCTAATAAATATATTACAGAGTTTTCCTTTGAAGAAGTATTGATGGGGGGAGCAGCCATAGATAAAACTGGCCTACCCCTTCCAGATAAAACAATAAAAGTATGTCAAGAAAGCGATGCAGTCTTTCTCGGTGCCGTGGGAGGAGAAAAGTGGGATAATCTGCCCGGACATCTTCGCCCAGAAGCGGGGCTTTTAGGCTTGAGAAAAGCCTTGGGGGTATTTGCAAACCTGCGGCCGGCCATACTCTTCCCCCAGCTGAAGGCGGCCTCTACCCTAAAGGGGGAGGTATTGGGGGACGGGCTGGACATTATGGTAGTCCGGGAACTAACCGGAGGCATATATTTCGGCAAAAGAGGAAGAGCAGGTGAAGGGGAATCGGCAAGGGCATGGGATACCATGGAATACAGTGTTGCGGAAATCAAGCGGATTGCCAGAATTGCCTTTGATCTAGCCATGGGTCGGGGCAAGAAACTTACTTCAGTGGATAAGGCTAATGTCTTGGAAAATTCCAGACTGTGGAGAGAAACCATTATCCAATTGGCTGGGGAGTATCCGGAAGTCACGTTAGAGCATATGTATGTAGATAATGCTGCCATGCAGCTTGTTCGGAACCCGAGACAGTTTGATGTAATAGTTACCGGAAATATGTTTGGGGATATCCTAAGCGACGAGGCGTCAATGCTTACGGGTTCTCTGGGCATGTTGCCTTCTGCCAGCTTAGGTGAAGGGAATCTGGGATTATATGAGCCCATTCACGGCTCTGCTCCGGATATTGCCGGAAAAGACGAAGCCAACCCTATTGCTGCGATAATGAGTGCAGCTATGATGCTTCGTTATAGCGGCGGTATGGAAGATGCTGCTCAGGATATAGAGAATGCCGTATCAGCTGTATTGGATAAAGGGTACAGAACAGGGGATATTATGGAGCCTAATATGAAAAGGATTGGCACTGGGGAGATGGGGGATCTTATTTCCGGGGAAATAAAATAGGCGATTAAAGGTTTATCTGGTTTTTTACAAAGGCGTTGTATTTTTGCGATATATTGATAAAAGAAAATGTTTTGCATTATAGTATCCAAATGCAAAATGGCAATTATGGAACCGATAAAAATTCTACTTTCATGGGAGCAGCATAACTGTTATTTAACGCAATGCGTTTAGGCAGGAACCTGTAGTGGGGGATTAGCTTTGGGGTGGTGTGTATTTTGCTAATTATAAGGCATAGCCAGGGAATGCGACAACCCAGATACCGGATAAATAAAAAAAGATTTTATCCTTTTATCGCCCTGGTTGCTATATTGATGATCCTGCTGATTCTGAACAGGATCCAGGAGCAAAGCCTATATAACGAATACAGGATATCTGACCTGGATAGCAAAGGGCTGGAAATGTATTTTGATGTAGGAGATTCCCAGGGAGTTCCTTGGTATTATCTATTGGCAATAGATAAGGCTGAAGAAATACCAAAAGAAGAGATAAGCAGGGATAGATCCGGACATATCGCTCTTCACCTTAGAGGCATTACCTCCCCAAAGGAGTTATCCCAAAAATTAAAAGAGTATAATAATGATAGTAAGTTTATAAAGCAGATCAATCATGAAATTAAATGTATGGAATACCTGATAGGAGTCTATGAGGATAAGGTATTCCCTGTAGCCGGGCAGGATTATAGATATGAAAACGGCTATGGCGATGAAAGAACCTATGGCGGTGAACGCCGCCATGAGGGGATAGATATAATGTGCGACGAAGGCACTCCCCTTTTCTCAGTCTGCGATGGGGTGGTAGAAAAAAAAGGCTGGCTGGAACTGGGGGGATGGCGCATAGGCATCAGGGGCAAGGATGGAGTGTACTACTATTATGCCCACCTGTCCAGATATGAAGATGGCATTGAAAAAGGGACGAAAGTGAAGAAAGGTCAGGTAATAGGTTATGCAGGGGATACAGGCTACGGTGTCGAAGGCACCACAGGCCAATTCGAACCCCATCTTCATTTTGGAATGTATGAGCGCAGCGGTTTAATTGGTACCGGCGAGACAGCGGTTAATCCCTATCCTTTCTTAGTGGAATGGGAGAAAAAATCTCCTTGATGATTAACCCGTTCGCTGAAAATAGAATAAATATTTTTGGTAAAGGTGGTAAGGATTGTGGACTTTATGAACATTATCAAGGGAAGAAGAACCATCAGAAAGTACAAGCAGGACAGAATTGACCCAAAAATCTTAAAGGATTTGGCAGACGGAGCCAGACTGGCACCGTCGGGGGCAAACCTGCAACCTTTGGAATATTTAATAGTAGACGATCCCACACTTTTAGATAAGGTCTTTGACACCCTAGCCTGGGCTGGCTACATAAAGCCCGAGGGGGATCCCAAGGTTGGAGAAAGACCTGTGGCCTATATAATAATATTGGTTAAGGATAAAGCCAGGGGCAACACCAGCCATGATGCAGGAGCTGCCATTCAGAATATTCTCCTTGGAGCATGGGGTTACGGTATAGGATGTTGTTGGATAGGATCGGTAAAGCGGGACGTATTGGCCAAGGAATTTTCTATCCCTAAGGATATGAAAATTGATTCCGTTATCTCCCTGGGCTATCCGGCAGAGGAATCTATCTGGGAAGATGAAAAAGGCAGCATAAAATACTATTATGATGAGGATAAGGTGCTCCATGTTCCAAAAAGGAAGCCAGAGGATATAATTCATTTAAACAGGATGACAATCGGGGTGGGAAACCCTGGAATGGATATTTCATAATTAGTTAAGCAGCTGGTTTTAGCGTTTTCAAATAGTGATAAGGTAAAGAAGTCGTTGTTAAAGAATCCAACTTCTAACCTCTAACTTCTAATTTTCGGGAGGCTGATCTAATATGATAAGCGATCGAGTAAAAAAGGGCTACGAACGGACCCCCCATAGGTCCCTGTTCAAAGCTATGGGATATACAAATGAAGAATTGGCATTACCCATAATCGGGGTGGTGAACTCACAAAATGAAATTGTTCCCGGCCATATCCATTTAGATACTATTGCTAATGCGGCAAAAAGTGGTGTCAGGATGGCAGGGGGAACCCCTATTGAATTTCCTACTATTGGGGTATGCGACGGAATTGCTATGAACCATGTGGGCATGAATTATTCCCTAGCTTCCAGAGAATTGATTGCCGATAGTATCGAGGCTATGGTCATGGCTCATGGTTTTGATGGATTGGTTTTAATACCTAATTGCGATAAAATAGTTCCGGCTATGCTTATGGCGGCTGCCAGGCTGAATATTCCCGCAATAATAATAAGCGGAGGTCCTATGCTGGCAGGCAGGAGAAAGGGCAAGGGGCTGGATCTTAACTCTGTATTTGAAGGAGTAGGAGCAGTGAACGCCGGAAAAATGACTGAGGAAGAACTCTACCACCTAGAAGAGGATGCTTGCCGAAGTTGCGGTTCTTGCGCTGGTATGTTCACTGCCAATTCCATGAACTGTCTGACAGAAGCATTGGGTATGGGGCTGCCCGGAAATGGAACTGTACCGGCGGTCTATGCCGAAAGGATCAGGCTGGCTAAAAAGGCGGGAGCCAAGGTACTGGAATTGGTGAAAAAGGGTATTAGACCCAGGGACATAATGACCCCTGAGGCTTTTCAGAATGCTTTGACTGTGGATATGGCTCTTGGGTGTTCATCCAATTCGGTATTGCATTTAACAGCCATAGCCCATGAGGCAGGGGTTGAGATGAACCTTGATATAATAAACGAAATCAGCAAGCGAACCCCAAATCTATGTAAGCTAAGCCCTGCGGGGGAATACCATATTGAAGATCTCTATGAGGCAGGAGGAGTTCAGGCAGTAATAAAGGAGCTTTCGCAAAGGGATCTTATAAATCTTGACCTTCCGACTGTAACGGGGAAGGATATAAAAAAGAACATAGAAGATGTCATAGTTTTGGATCACGATGTGATTCGTCCCATAGATAACCCCCATAGCTCCACAGGGGGGATTGCGGTACTGAGGGGAAACCTGGCGCCTGATGGTGCTGTGGTGAAACGTTCGGCTGTAGCCCCGGAGATGCTGGAACACAAGGGGCCTGCCAGAGTGTTTGATTCCGAAGAAGAGGCTATTTCTGCAATTTTTGGGAAGAAGATTCAAAAAGGGGATGTCGTGGTTATCCGATATGAGGGGCCAAAAGGCGGGCCGGGCATGAAGGAAATGCTTTCGCCTACTTCGGCTATTGCCGGGATGGGGCTGGATAAAGAAGTAGCCCTCCTTACCGATGGAAGGTTTTCCGGAGCTACCCGGGGTGCATCCATTGGCCATATTTCCCCGGAAGCCATGGAAGGTGGCCCAATAGCTCTAGTCCAGGAAGGGGACATCATCCTAATCAATATACCGGAAGGGAAACTGGAACTATTAGTAGATTCTAAAGAACTCGAACAGAGGGCAAAGGGGTGGAATGCTCCAGAACCAAAGATAAAAACCGGGTACTTGGCAAGGTATTCCCGTATGGTCAGTTCTGCTGATAAAGGGGCTGTATTTACCTTAAAATAAAGACAGATCCTTTGAGGATCTGTCTTTTACGATATGTCCACTTATATAAGGTTAAAGGTATTTGGCGGCTTCTTCATCCAATACAACAGTTATAAATGGGTGAAGTTGTAGGACTGAAGCGGGGATCTCTGGTGTAACCGGCCCTTTCAGGGCCTTGGCCACAACTTCCGCTTTCTCAGACCCGGAAACAATAAACAGGATGCTCTTTGCGTGTAGTATGGTCTTCATCCCCATAGACATAGCCCGGCGGGGCACCTCTGCTACAGATTCAAAAAATCTGGAGTTAGCCTTGATGGTTCCGGGAGTAAGATCTACTAATCCGGTAATAGATTCAAAGGGGGTTTTTGGTTCATTAAAGCCAAGATGACCATTATGACCCATACCCAAGACCTGAAGATCTATGCCGCCGACGGCTTTGATTTTTTTCTCGTATTCTTCACATTCACCCTGTGAATCCGATGCTCCCCCATCCAGCAAATTTACATTCTCTTCTTTAATATTGATCTTGTCAAATAAGTTCTCATGCATAAAATAACAATAGCTCTGGGGGTGGCTTCTGTGAAGCCCGATGTATTCGTCTAGATTAAATGTTATAACCTTTGAAAAATCCAATTCGCCCTTTTCATACATACGGGCTAGTTCAGAATACATTCCCATGGGGGTGCTCCCTGTGGCCAGCCCGAGGACGCTGTCCGGCTTCTTCTTGATCTGCCGGCTAATGACGGCAGCGGCAGCCTTATCGAATTCTGCTTTGTTCCTTGCAATGATTATGTTCATTTACAGACCTCCAATTTTGATCACATTGAATAGCGGTTGATATACTCATATAATGGATTATAAACCTTTTTATCTGTTTTTGAAAGGGTAAAACTCTGTTATAATAAATACCAAGTAAGGTTATAAAACGAAGAACGTTTTATCCTGATGTATTTATTGAATCGGTGTGAAGCAAGCCCATTGAAGGCTTGCACTTATGATATAATAAATACCAAGTAATGAAATAAAACGAAGAACGTTTAGCCGCAAATAAATTAGGAGGAGAAATATGGATTTAAATAAAATTGTAGATAGCTATAAGAATGATATGATAAAATCTGTTAAAGAATTGATTTCCATACCCAGTGTAAAAGGAGAACCCCTGGAGGGTAAGCCTTTTGGGAAAGAAATCGACAGAGCCTTGAGATATACCCTGGAGCTTGGTCATAAGTTAGGGTTTTCAACAGGTAATGTGGATGGGTATGCAGGATACATAGAGTTTGGCCGGGGTGAAGAAACCTTCGGGATCTTGGCTCATTTAGATGTGGTACCTGAGGGCGGAGACTGGACTTATCCCCCGTTTGGCGGGGAAATCCATGATGGTAAAATCTACGGAAGGGGAGCCATCGATGACAAGGGGCCTGCCCTGGCAGCCCTTTACGCTATGAAAGCCGTAATGGATGCCGGGGTTCCGGTGAATAAAAAAGTGAGGCTAATTTTAGGTACAGATGAGGAAAGCGGATGGGCAGATATGGACTATTACTTTAAAGATCAGCCTATGCCGGATTTTGGAACTACTCCTGATGCCGGATATCCTGTAATCCATGCTGAAAAAGGGGTTGCCCATATAGACCTGGAAAAGGAATTTGGGGATGGGGGGAAGGACTCCTTTATATCCAGTATAAATGGCGGTTCAAGGGCCAATATGGTGCCGGATTTTTGCACCGGTATACTAAAGGATGGAGAATCCCTATCCACAGACGGGGTATCTGCCCATGGAAGCATGCCGGAAAAAGGGGTAAACGCCATATCTAAGATGCTGAAAGACTTGGCAGACAGGGGATTGGGAGACAATCCTGTTGATAGATTTATCGCGGATCTCCACAACCTTATAGGGTTTGATACTACAGGTGAAAGCTTGGGGATCAATTTTTCAGACGATGTATCCGGGTCTTTGACCCTGAACTTGGGTATTATTCATATTGATGGGGAAAGCGGAAAAGCGGTATTAGATATCCGGTATCCTGTCACCTATAGCCATGAGCAGGTTTTAGGCGGCATACAAAAAGCCCTTGAGGGGACAGGAATAGATGCAAAGATTCTGAGCGGCCACTTGCCCTTGCATGTACCCAAGGATCATTTTCTGGTACAGACCTTAAACAAGGTTTATAAGGAGCAGACTGGGCAGGAATTTGAACCGGTAGCCATAGGCGGAGGCACCTATGCAAGGGCTCTTAAAACCGGGGTGGCTTTCGGACCGGTATTTCCCGGCAAGGCTATGCTTGCCCATCAAAAGGATGAATACATAGAGATAGAAGATCTGATACTAAACGCAAAAATATATGCCCATGCCATAGCCGAATTGGTAAAGTGAGGGAAATATAGGATTATAATAAAAATAATAAAATTTGTCCTTGCATTATTCCGGCATCCATATTATAATTATCATAATTATTTAAAATTTAGCTGGATATATAAAAAGGCTATGAGGGGAAGAGTAAGGATTCATGGATAGGATCCAAGAGAGCCGGCGGCTGGTGCAAAGCCGGTATCCCGCCTGTATCCCGAAGATCATCCCGGAGCTGCCTGCCTGAAAGTTTTTATTTTAGTAGGGCCGGACGGAGACAGGGCACGTAATAGTCCAAAGGTATAAGCATTGTTAATTGTACCTTACTGAGATCGTTGCTGTAAAGCAGCGGTGAAAATGGGTGGTATCGCGAAATAGACCTTTCGTCCCAATATGGGGGACGGAAGGTTTTTTATAATAATACATAAACCCAGGGTTTAAAGGGAGGCAAAAAGAATGAGACTTAACGGTGCGCAGATTCTTATAGAATGTTTGGGGGAGCAGGGTGTAGACACTATTTTTGGATATCCCGGCGGGGCGGTACTGCCCATTTATGATGCTCTATACGATACAAAGGACATAAGGCATATCAGGACTGCCCATGAGCAGGGGGCAGCCCATGGGGCGGATGGCTATGCCAGAGTGACGGGAAAAGCTGGGGTGGTTATCGTGACCTCCGGTCCCGGGGCTACCAACACCGTTACCGGTATTGCAACAGCTTATATGGATTCCGTGCCCATGGTAGTATTCACCGGTCAGGTAGCAAGTTCGCTAGTGGGCAGAGACTCTTTTCAGGAGGTAGATATTACAGGTATTACCCATCCCATCACAAAACATAACTATATAGTCAAGGATGTTAATCAGCTGCCCACTATTGTGAAGCAAGCTTTTAAAATAGCTGAGTCCGGGCGTCCCGGACCGGTATTGGTAGATATACCCAAAGATGTTCAGGTAGCAGTGACAGACTATAAGCCTGGTCAAGTAGGGTATGGGACGATAAAGAAATTGGAATTCAATGAAGGTATTAGCGGCGATGTGGATAAGGCCATCGAGGCAATCAATGAGTGTAAAAAGCCGGTCATATACGCCGGGGGCGGTATAAACATTGCGGGGGCTAACGAAAAACTGGTAGAATTCGCAGAGAAAATAAAAGCGCCCGTCAGCTGTTCTCTTATGGGCATGGGGGCATTCCCCGGAACTCATCCCTATTATATGGGCATGGTAGGTATGCATGGAACCAGATATTCCAATTATGCCTTTTCAAACTGCGATCTTCTAATCGCTATAGGTGCAAGATTCAGTGACAGAGTAGTAAGCGATGTGAGAAAATTCGCCCCGGGGGCATCCATTATCCATGTAGATATAGATCCTGCAGAGTTAGGTAAAAATGTGACAACCCCAATACAAATATGTGGAGACGCCGGTGAGGTTTTAGATATTTTCAACGAAAATGTGGATCTGAGACAAGAGAATGGCTGGAATGCCCAGATAGAAGAATGGAAGCGGGAATACCCCCTAAAATACAAGATGAACGGTACCCTAAGCCCTCAATATGTCATAGAAAAACTCTATGAACTGACCGAAGGCCAGGCTATAATCACCACGGAGGTAGGTCAGAATCAGATGTGGGCTGCCCAGTTTTATAAATTTACCGGTCCCAGAGCTTTTATATCTTCAGGGGGTTTGGGCACTATGGGTTATGGTCTCGGGGCATCCATAGGAGCATCTTTGGGCAGACCTGACAAAAGGGTAGTAAATATAGCCGGTGACGGAAGCTTCCGGATGAATTCTACAGAATTGGCTACGGTCAGCAAATATAAAATTCCAATAATACAGCTGGTACTCAATAACCATTCTTTGGGTATGGTAAGACAGTGGCAGGATCTGTTTTTCGATAAAAGATATTCCCAAACTTCAGCTACCCAGGATGTGGACTTTGTAAAGCTGGCTGCTGCCTATGGCATCAAGGGATATAAAATAGACAAAAATGAACAGGTGGAGGAAGCGTTACAGAATGCTTTGGGGGCAGAGGAGCCTGTATTGATAGAATGTGATATACACCCTGACGATAAGGTATACCCCATTGTACCGCCCGGAGCCGGGATAGTGGAACTTATTGACTGATAATATTGTAGTATTATATACAGTATTATAATAAATAGCCTGCATTTTATATAAATAGTATCTATGACATAAACTGGATTGGAAAATTAGCCATGAAATCGGGGAAAAACCTTGTTAGTTGATAAAATAGATGATATAATAAACGGCAGCTATTTAAACATGAAGGATGTATTGTGCAATCCTTCATGTTTGGGTATATAAATTCAAACATGTTTTATACAGGTGAATATTTCAGACCGCGGAACAATGGTATACAAATAATATATTATCTATTCCGCGGCTTGGATTATATAAATGTAACTATAAATTGAAGATAAAAGTTTTCATGCTATAGTTAAAAAAACAAGGAGGACAATTATGAAAACCCAAACGATTAAGAGAACGCTTGCTGTTCTGCTAGTATTGTTATTCGCTTTGGCGGCGGTAAGTTGTACTCAAAAACCCGTTGCTACTCCGGAAGGGCCGGAAGCTGAAACCCCAGCGTCACCGGATGAACCCCCCGCAGAGGCAGAAGTGGTTGCCGACGTTCCTGCCGACAGGTATGATGCCACGGTTACACCTAGGACGGGAGCTAATGCAACAGAACCGCTTGTATTGCAGACAAGCACCCTGGATGGGAAATTCAGCCCGTTCTTTGCTACATCGGCTTATGATACTGATGTCGACGCGATGGTAGGGCTGGGGCTTCTGTATTACAACAAGCTAGGCGAGCCCGAGGCGGGCATCAATGTACCTAGCTATGCTTATGACTATACGCAGGAAGTCAGCGATGACAATTCCACATCCACCTATACATTTATACTAAAGAATAAGATCCCTTTCAGCGATGGTGAAATGATGAGCGCTAAGGACGTTTTATTCTCAATGTATGTTGTAAGCGATCCAATGTATGACGGTTCTCAGACCTTCTATACCATGGACATTCAGGGGATAGATGAGTATCGCTTGCAGACCAGTGCAGATGTATTAGAGCAGGTCGATGCCATTCTTGAAGCCGGCATAGATGCAAACGACGACGGCGAAATGGTTATCAATCCCGCAAGTGGAGTCACAGAAGACCAACAGAAGACTTTCTGGAGTTACCTGGACGAGGGCGGAGCAAATTTCGCTCAGGAAATTACTGATTATGTAATGAATAACTACTTGGATTATGTGGGCAGCGAATACTTCCCTGGCTATGAAGCAGACGAAGTAACAGCTAACGCCAATCTCCAGACAGCCTTTGGTATGGCAATGTGGGGATTCGGTGAAGTAGGAGAAGATAAATCCTTTACCGATGCATCCGGAAACAAATATGATCCAGCAACAGATACAATAGATGCCAAAGTTTATTGGGCAAATATTTTGGATGCTTATGGTTATGATCTGGACAGTATAAATGAAGAAGCAGCAGGGGACAAATCCATCCAAGATTATACCCAAGATGCCTATATCGCCAATGAAGGCCGGGTAGAAGGCGGAGTTAAGAGTATCTCAGGTATTACCTCAGGTACAATGACCTGTGATGACGGTGTGGAAAGAGAATATGTACAGATCGTTCTAGACGGTGTGGATCCCACAGCTATATTTAAGCTGGGTGTTACCGTAGCCCCCTTCCATTATTATACAGATGGGTATGCCGGAGAATTAAATGAGTTTGGCGTAGACACTGGAAACAAAGAGTTCATGGATCACTTAAAGACCAAGAACGACAGACCTGTAGGTGCAGGACCCTATGTATTCGATGAATATAAAGACAATGTTGTTTATTATACAGCCAACGATAGCTTCCTCTTAGGCTCACCTAAGATCGAGCATCTTCGTTATAAGGAGATTACTTCCGGGGCTGAGCTGGATGCTACAAAGACTGGCGAAGTTCATTTTTCTGAACCTTCTGCATCAATGACTATCATAAATGATATTACCGGTGGTGCTGACGATTATGCTAAGCTGTCCTATACCTTAGTTGACAATGACGGTTATGGCTATATCGGAATACAGGCGCAGGCTATACCGGAACTGAAAGTCCGGCAGGCTCTTGCCCATGCCATGAACGTTCAGTTATCGGTGGACGATTACTATGGTGAATTGGCCAGCGTAAACTATCGTACTATGACCAAGATCCTCTGGGCATATCCCGAGAATCCTGATAATTTGTTCCCCTATGATGAGACTGGGGAAACCTCGAAGAAACTATTCGAAGAAGCCGGGTACAAATATGATGAGACCAAGAATATTATGTCCTATCCTGAAGGTCATGAAAAAGCCGGCCAGCAGGCAACTTACAAATTCACCTTGCCTATGGAAGCAAATGACCACCCGGCAGGATCCATCATGCTGGATACCCAGGAAGTACTCGCAAAGATCGGCGTAAAGGTAGATATCGAAGTTGATGATCATCTATTAGACAAGCTGAGCACCTCTTACGAATCCGGGATTCAGGTATGGGCAGCTGCATGGGGCAGCGGCGGCGTAGATCCGGATATGTTCCAGATCTGGTATTCAGATCCCGCTGTAAACCAGGGTCAGTCCAATACTGGACTATTCTGGCTGTACCAAAATGGTTCCGATGAGGAAAAGGCAATGTTGACAGAGCTTAATGAACTCATCATGGCAGGTCGTGCTACTCTCGATCCTGAAGAGCGCAAGCCTATCTATAAGAGGGCATTGGAGCTTTCCACCGGTTTAGCTGCAGAGATCCCCACATATCAGAGAAAGAATATGTACGTCTATAATAAAGATGTTATCAATGGGGACACATTGTTCAGCGGGGACGACGTAACTCCCTTCCAGTCTCCAATATCTTTTATCTGGAATGTTGAACTGAACTAAACACGGCTAAATTAGAAATATTGGTTGAGATGAAACGAATTTTAACGTAACAAATAAAAGGCATAAGGCTTATATTATATAAGCCTTATGCCACTTATTAAGGAATTGAGGGCTTGATATGTGGAAATATTTACTGAAAAGGATTGCTTTGGCCCTGTTGATAATAATCGGTGTATCAATGCTCATATATTTACTGGCTATGCTTATGCCTGCCGATTATATTGACAATCAGACAGCGGCAAAGGTTCAAAGCGGGGCTATGACCTTGGAGGATGTTCAGCGCCTTAAAGAACTCTACGGCCTGGCCGATAAGAGCTTTGGCGGAATATTAAAGAGCTATACCGCGTGGGTGAGCAGCACTTTGTCTGGGGATTTAGGCTTTTCCTTCCTTTATGGGAAACCCGTTACAAAGGTTCTTTCGGAATATATATGGATTTCGTTCTTAATTGCACTTATTGCCTTTATTTTGGAGATTATTATTGGGATTCCTATGGGTATTAAGGCTTCAGTGAATCAATATGGCCCGTATGACTATACCGTATCGATCTTTGCTATGATGGGCACAGCCCTGCCCTCATTCTTTTTGGCTGCCCTTTTAATGAATGTTTTCTCTATAAGGCTCGGCTGGTTTCCTTTACAGGGATTGGTAACGGCAACTAAGGTCTTTGCACCTGGGGCGCATCTTCAGGTGTTTTGGGATAAGGTTTGGCACCTTATATTGCCCATAAGTGTTTTGACCCTTCTCAGCATCGGGGGTACTATGAGATTTACCAGAACTAATATGCTGGAGGTCTTAAATTCTGACTATATAAGAACTGCCCGGGCAAAGGGATTGTCCGAGCATACGGTAACTTATAAGCATGCTTTCAGAAACACCATGATCCC